>CAMTXX010000018.1:0-12471 GCA_947085825.1 uncultured Nitrospira sp.
AATAATTCTAATTCTGCAACAGTCGGCATCCAACTGCTGAAAAGTATGTACTACAACCAACAAAATACCACTCCGGTCAATTCCAATTGTAGCCCATCGGTCTTCATGTTCGCTATGCTCAGTGTCGAAGACGGCTATCATTCTTGGATCAAGAAAAATAGTGGATGCCTGCTCAAAACCAATCCCATGTTTTTTTCGATTTGCTTTTGCCTTATTGGGATCCCAATCAAAATAATAACGCACTTACTACCCCCATTTATATTTCCTTTCTTATCTTACACATAACATTTACTTTTATGTTTATTCTGCATTTTAGAGAATTTTATCTTATGACACATGGAGTGTCAAGCCATTAAATTATCATATTTAGTGATCCCTCTGTCGGCTGCTTTTGCGCCTTTCTTAGGTTATAATACACAATGTCAAAAACCTTGATAGTTATCGGCGGCGGACTTGCGGGTTCTGAGGCTGCGTGGCAGGCTGCGCAGCGCGGAGTGCAGGTCATTTTATATGAAATGAGACCTGAAAAACTGACAGAGGCCCATAAGACCGCATCACTTGGCGAGCTTGTATGTTCAAACTCCCTGAGATCGAATGACCTCTACACCGGCCCCGGACTTCTTAAAAAGGAATTGTCCATGGCAGGCTCTCTGATTATGGAAGCGGCGTATGCCTCTGCTGTGCCTGCAGGCTCTGCATTGGCTGTAGACAGGGAAAAATTCGCGGAATTTATCAGCGCCAAGATAACCGGAAATCCAAATATCAAGGTCGTCAGGGAAGAATTTACGCAACTCCCGGATAGCATGACTGTCATAGCTACAGGACCGCTTACATCAGAGGCTATGACAAAAGCCCTTTCTGAGCGTATAGGCGGGGATTATCTATATTTTTATGATGCGATAGCGCCTATTATTGATGCCGGTTCTATAGATTATGAAAAGGTCTACAGGGCTTCCCGCTATGGCAAGGGAGGGGACGATTACCTTAATTGTCCGATGACAAAAGAGGAGTATGAACAGTTTTATCAGGCGATTCTGGAGTCGGAAAAGGTCAATCCAAGAGGTTTTGAAGAAAAATTGGTCTTTGAGGGATGTATGCCGATTGAGGTTATGGCCTCAAGAGGGGTTGACACCATGAGGTTCGGGCCGATGAAGCCGGTCGGTCTGCCTGATCCCCATACCGGAAGAGAACCCCATGCAGTCGTCCAGCTCAGGACAGAGAATAAGGACATGACTGCATATAACATGGTCGGGTTTCAGACGAGGTTGAAATGGCCGGAGCAAAAAAGGGTCTTCCGCATGATCAATGGACTCGAAAACGCTGAGTTTCTCAGGCTTGGCAGCATTCACCGCAATACCTTTATTAATTCACCGCTTTTTCTGAACAAGGATTTGACCTTGAAAATAAGCGAAAACCTTTATATCGCAGGACAGATAACCGGAGTAGAGGGGTATATTGAATCAACGGCAATGGGGATGATCGCCGGCCTAAACGCGGCCTTGCGGTTACAGGGGAAGAGAACTCTTGCCGTGCCTGAGACAACCGCCCACGGAGCGCTGATACGCCATATTACTGAATCGGAAAGCAAACATTTTCAGCCGAGCAACATAAACTTCGGGCTATTTCCTCTCCCTGAAGAAACTCTCAGGATGAGGGACAAAAAACTGAAAAAAAAGATCCTTGTCGACAGGGCGATAAGTGATTGGGATATTTATTTGCGTGAGTCAGGCGCGTTATGAAGGAAAAGATAGCCAAATTCCTCAGGTATCTTGAAGTAGAAAATGATGCCTCAAAGCATACTCTCAGGGCTTACGGAAAAGACCTTGACTCATTCAGTGAATATATAGGAGCGAAGGCCGGAGATATAGAAATGATCGATGTAAGAGGATTTGTCGCTCAGCAGATCAAAAATGGTCTTAACAAAACAACTGCTGCCAGACGTCTTGCCACTGTCAGGTCTTTTCTGAACTTTCTTTGCAGGGAGGGATATATCAAGTCTAACCCGGCAAAGCTTGTTACAACTCCGAAAACAGAGAAACGGCTGCCGAATTTCCTCTCTGTTGATGATGTCTTTGCCCTTATGGAAAAGCCTGACGGAATCGGTATGCTCCACACGAGAGACAAGGCCATACTCGAACTTCTCTATTCGAGCGGCCTTAGGGTGAGCGAGATTGCAGAGCTGAACACAGATGATATAAATACAAAAGAGGGACTGGTAAAAGTCAGGGGCAAAGGGAAAAAGGAGCGCATCCTGCCGATAGGCTCAAAAGCGGTTGCTGCCATAAAATCATATACTATTGAGAAGATGCTCCTTAAAAAGAAGGACAGGGCGATGTTTCTTAACAATAGAGGAACCAAATTGACTGACAGGGGCATTAGACGAGTTGTTGTTAAATATTCGAGGCTGATAGGCATTAATGGTCAGATAGGCCCCCATACTTTGAGGCATACCTTTGCATCGCATTTACTTCAGGCAGGAGCTGATTTAAGGGTGATACAGGAACTGCTCGGACACTCCTCTTTGTCTACCACCCAGAAGTATACGCATATCGACATAACCCATCTGATGGATGTGTACGATAAGGCGCACCCGCTCTCGGGCGACGAAAAGGAAAAGAAATAGGACCCAAGTTGAGCTATTCTTTTTTGTCATTCCGGCGGCTCCGTCCGGCCTACTGTTGGCTTGTCCGGAATCTTTCCGTGGAATAAGAAGGATTCCCGACCTCCCGAATCCCGAAAGCTTTCGGGACGGGATTGCGGGAATGACAAATTGGGGCTGACTTTAACGTGACCGTGGCGGCCAATTCTTTTTATAGGATAATTTCGGTAAAAAATGACATAATAACCAGGATTTCAGTAAGATAAACAGATTTAAAAAGGAGCGTATATGTTTCATGCAACGACGATACTTTGTGTAAGGCGTGACGGGAAGGTTGCCATTGGCGGCGACGGCCAGGTCACTATGGGCAACACTGTTTTCAAGCAGAACGCCAAAAAGATAAGGACCATCTACAGCGAGAAAGTGATTGCCGGTTTTGCCGGAGCAACTGCTGATGCGTTTACGTTATTTGAAAAATTTGAGGAAAAGCTTGAATCATACAGGGGGAATATAACAAGGGCGGCAGTCGAACTCGCAAAGGACTGGAGGACCGACAAGATCCTCCGGAGGCTGGAGGCTCTGTTGATCATAGCCGACAAGGAGCATACCTTTATTATCTCCGGCACAGGTGATGTCATAGAGCCTGAGGAAGGGCTTGCGGCTATCGGTTCAGGCGGCTCTTATGCACAGGCAGCAGCCAGGGCCCTTCTTGATAATACACAGCTCAGCGCCAGAGAGATAGTCGAGAAGTCTATGAAGATCGCCGGAAATATCTGCATTTATACAAACGAAAATATAAGCATAGAGGAGCTTTTATAGAATGGATGAGCTTACGCCGAAAAAAATTGTTGAAGAACTCGATAAATATATTATAGGTCAGAAGAACGCTAAAAAATCGGTTGCCATTGCCTTGAGAAACAGGTGGAGAAGACAGAGACTTTCCCCTGAATTGAAAGACGAAGTCCTTCCGAAGAATATTATCATGATAGGCCCCACAGGTGTAGGAAAAACAGAAATAGCCCGCAGGCTTTCAAAGCTTGCCAACGCCCCTTTTTTGAAGATTGAGGCCTCAAAATTCACTGAGGTCGGATATGTGGGAAGAGATGTCGAGTCTATGATTCGGGACCTTGCCGAGATATCAGTGAGTATGGTCAGACAGGAACATCTCGAAAAGATACATGAGAAAGCAAAGCAGCTTGCAGAGGAAAGGCTTCTGGATCTTCTGCTTCCCCAGCCGAGGACATCAAGAACAGAGATAGACGAGCAGGAAAGGGAGCGGAGCAAAGAGACGAGGGAGAGATTGAGGGAACAGCTCAGGAGCGGCAAGCTTGATTCCCGATATGTTGATGTAGAGGTGAAGGAAAAAGTCATGCCTTTTGGCGTGATCTCAAGCGGTGGAATGGAAGATATCGAGATGAATCTCAAGTCAATGCTGGGGAATTTTTTGCCTGAAAGAGCGAAAAGGAAAAAGGCAAAGATCCCGGAGGCTATTAAAATGCTCGAAGATGAGGAGGCCAATAAGCTGCTTGATATGGACAAGATCACCAGGGAGGCTGTAGAAAGGGTGGAGCAGGCAGGCATTGTTTTTTTGGATGAGATAGACAAAATAGCGGTCAAAGGACACGGGCACGGCCCCGATGTCTCAAGGGAGGGCGTACAGCGCGACCTTCTCCCTATTGTGGAAGGCTCGACAGTGGCGACGAAACACGGCGCTGTTAAAACCGAACATATACTCTTTATTGCAGCAGGCGCCTTTCATATGGCAAAGCCCTCAGACCTTATCCCTGAACTGCAGGGAAGGTTCCCGATCCGCGTAGAACTCGGACCTCTCGGGAAAGAAGATTTCAAGAGAATCCTTACAGAACCCAATAATGCCCTCATCAAGCAATACATTGCATTGCTTGAAACCGAAGGCGTAGAGCTTGAATTCTCTGAGGATGCTATTGACGAGATTTCGGAGATCGCCGAGCAGGTAAACGAAAAGACAGAGAACATAGGCGCAAGAAGACTCCATACAATACTTGAGCGTCTTCTTGAGGAGATATCCTTTGAGGCGCCTGAAAGAAAAGGTGAGAAATTGCCCATAGACAGGAGCTATGTCAAGAATAAGCTGAGCGATATTGTCATGGATCAGGATCTGAGCAGGTATATCCTGTAGCAGTAATAAGTAATAAACAATGAGTGATGAAAAGTAACTACTCAGGTCTATAGGCTGTAGTCTTTTAGACTGTTAGCAACAACAAAACATGAAATATGAGACGTGCCGGGTCCAGCACATGCTCCGTCTTTTGCCTAACAGCCTACAGACTAAAGGGCTAAGCAACCTGAGTAGTTACGTTATTTCAAAAAATATAGCAGACATGTCGCAGGTATTTTTTTAACGCTTTAGGGGTGGAATGTAAACAGGTTTTCTCTGAGGAGGTATATAGGGAATTTCCTTGACGTCTTCCTCGGGAAGGTCTTCATCTTCTATATCCTGATCTTCAGAAATTTGACCCGGAGGCGAGTATTGAGGGGAAACCTGCGGGGTGCGGGGCGCGGTTCTTCTGCCTGAGGGGAAAATTCCGGGTATAGCAGGACGTGGAGGCGCAGCCGGAGATGGAGGACTGACTTGCTGCCTTGGCGAAAAGACCTGAGGCCTTGCCGGTGTTTTGGGAACACTGCCGGCTGTTTCCGCCCCATATATTTCTAATTTTAAGATTGCGCCTTTTGTATCGTAATTGATAAGATAATTTTTCTCCTTAACAAGTGAAAAAAGCCTTATTATTCCTCTGTCTATCTCGAGATCATTGAATTTTGTTGTTATTGTTTTGCTGAAGACACTGCTGTACCCTTCAATACTGAAAGCTGCTTTTTGAGCGATTTCCTGAATGATGTCCCCGAAGGTTACATTAACGAGATCGACACTGAGGCGGTCATCCTTAAGCGCAATATGGATTGTCTGACTTGGAACTTCAGGCAGCGGCTCTGTTTCATCTGTGTCAGGAGTTATCTTTATCAGCTCTGCTTCATCTGTTTCAGTATCCTCCTGAATATCTTGGGGGGGAATCTGGGCATATGCAGAACCCCCTCCTGTCATGAGGAAGAGTGAAAACAAAAGGGTTATGAGAATTTTATCAGGCATTTTTTGGATGTTTCCAGTCTTCACGATCTGTAATTATCTTCTGTGAAAGATGTGAAGGCACATCTTCATAATGAGAAAATTCCATGGAATAAAGCCCTCTTCCAGACGTCAGGCTGTGGAGCTGATTTGCATAGGTGAGCATCTCTGACATCGGTACCAGCGCGGATATTTTCTGGTTGCCTCCTGCCTGGGGCTCTACTCCCTGGACTTTACCTCTTTTAGAGTTCAGGTCGCCTATTACAGCGCCGAGGGTTTCATCAGGAGTTGTCACCTCAGCCTTCATTACAGGCTCAAGAAGTACAGGTTTTGCCTCCAAAACAGCCTTTTTAATAGCCATTGACCCTGCTATCTTAAAAGCCATTTCAGAGGAATCAACGGTATGATAAGAACCATCAACAAGTGTGGCGCGCAGATCAACAATGGGATACCCTGCAATGACGCCTTCATGCATCGCCTCGATAATGCCTTTTTCTACTGCCGGTATGTACTGCCGGGGGATCGCCCCGCCTACGATCTTGTCGACAAATTCGAAACCCGTCCCTCTTGGAAGAGGGTCGACTATGATATGGCAGTCGCCATACTGTCCTTTTCCCCCTGACTGTTTTTTGTATCTGCCCTGGACTTTGGTCGAACTCTTTATCGTCTCTCTATACGGTATTTTGGGGGTCTTCATATCGATCTCAACGCCGAATCTTCTCTTCAGCCTTTCAAGGGTAACTTCTATATGGACCTGACCCATTCCTGATATCAGCATCTCCTTTGTTTCTTCATCCCTGCTGAATCTGAGAGTCGGGTCTTCCTCTAATACCCTGTGAAGGCTTGTGCTGATCTTTTCCTCATCTCCTTTGTTCTTCGGCGCCATCGCGTACGATATTATCGGATCTGCAAATTTTACCTTTTCGAATATAATGGGATGGGCCTCATCTGACAAAGTGTCCCCTGTGTTTGTGGACTTCAGCTTTGCAACTACCCCTATTTCCCCTGCACAAAGTGATTGTGTCGGCACCTGTTTTTTGCCGAGAAGGTAGAAAAGCTGGCCAATGCGTTCTTTTGTGTCCAGCGATGCATTGTATATGGTTGAATCTGCCTTGAACGTTCCTGAATATACCCTGAATAAGGAGAGCTTTCCTGCATATTGGTCGGCTATTGTCTTGAAAACATAGGCAGAGACAGGTTCTGTCTCAAGCGGTTGTCTTAAAAGCTCTCTGCCGTCTTTTGGATTTTTGCCCCTGATCGGCGATATGATCGTCATTTCAGTTGGGGAGGGCAGACAAAGGAGTATGGTATCAAGAAGATTGGAGGTGCCGATATTTTTTGTTGACGAACCACAGGTGACTGGGATGTATTTTCTTGTAAGGGAACCTTCTTTTATTCCTGTGTATATCTCGCTTTCGGTCAATTCCCCGCCTTCGAGGTATTTTTCGAGAAGTGTGTCATCAGATTCCGCAATTTTTTCTACCAGTTTTCTCCGGTATTTTTCAGCCTCATCCTTAAGTTCAGCAGGTATGTCTTCTTCGCTGACTTTTCGGCCATTCATTTTATATGCTTTCATTTTAACAATATCTATTACGCCGGAGAAGCTCTCCCCTGAACCTATGGGAATCTGAAGCGGGACAGGCTCTGTTTCAAAAGAGCTTTGAATCTCGCCTAAAGCCTTTTCAAAGTTTGCGGCCTCCTTATCCATCTTGTTGATAAAGACGATCCTGGGCACTTCATATTCGCAGGCGTATTTCCATATCTTTTCAGTTTCTGCCTTGACGCCGGAAATTGCGCTTACCAGGACTACAGCTCCGTCAACAACCCTGAGGCATCCTTTTGTGTCCTCGATAAAGTTGATAAACCCCGGTGTATCTATCATGTTGATCCTGTTATTGTTCCAGTCGCAGAAGGCAAGTGAAGAGGTGATGCTGATCTTTCTGTCAATTTCCTCGGGTTCATAATCGGTAGTCGTTGTTCCATCCTGAATATTGCCGATCCTGTCTATCATGCCGGCGGTGTAGAGCAGCGCCTCTACAAGAGAAGTTTTTCCGGCTCCCCCATGTGCTATAAACGCAACATTTCTGATTTTGGATACCTCAAAATTTGCCATTTAATCCCCCTCTATTTAATTTAGTAATGTACATACATCACCCTCCCCTTCATCCCCTCCCCTCAAGGGAGGGGAAATATTACAACCCTCTCCCCTGGAGGGAGAGGGCGGGGGAGAGGGGGGTCTACTACTCATGGACCCCTTAGTATCTCTTCAACAACCGGACTTGATTCTGTTTTAGCGGTTTTGCGGTTCGCCCATATTTTTACTCCGACAAAGGACAGAAGGAGAAAGCCGAATCCGAAAATGGCTGAAAGGATATCGGCATCAGTCCCGATGAAGAATTCAGCCATGACTTCTTTGCCGAACACCGCGCCTAAAACAAGGGCTATGGCAGGAATACCATAGATAATCATGGCGCCTTTCATGTAGGCATATGAATGAATAAGCACCCTTACCTTTTGGCCGACCTCCGCTCCGGCCTTATTGACAGCAGCGATCTCCATGGACTGTCCTCCTGTCGCACAGACGCCGGCTTTGCATCCTTCACAGGAGCTTTTTTTCGGCACACTCACATATGCCGTAGTGCCCTTAAGGCTTGTTACAACCCCGATTTCTTCAATCATGTCTGAATTTTACCATACAGGGTTTTAAAAAATCTGTACCTGACTATTATTATGCGAGAGGGGGGTCAGAATGTTTACAGGGGATTTATAAAGAATTGATATTACCGGAAGGAATTCAGATAGTCAGGAATATGGTATTATTAGTCAGGAAAGGAGATATCACATGAACTGGAGAGAAAGAATAACTGTAGACCCGCTTGTCTGTCATGGAAAAGCTTGTATTACAGGCACTCGTATTATGGTATCAGTTATTTTGGATAATTTGGCAGAAGGTGTTAATGAGGAAGAAATTTTTAAAAGCTATCCTTCACTGAGACATGAAGATATTAAAGCCGCTATTGCTTACGCGGCTGAACTGTCTCGTGAAAGATTGGTATCAGTGCCGGCATAGCAGAAATGCAGTTTAAGATAGACGAAAATCTGCCTGTTGAAGTTGCAGACCTGCTTATTAATGCCGGGCATGATGCAAAAACTGTAAATGATCAACAGTTACAGGGTGCGAGTGATCCCGTTCTTATTAAGGTATGCAGAAGTGAGCATCGTGTTTTGGTTACTTTAGATACGGATTTTTCTGATATTAGAGCATATCCACCAGAAGAATTTTCGGGCATTATTGTTTTAAGGGTTAAAACTCAAGCCAAAAATCACGTCATCAAAGTCCTGCAAAACATCACTTATCTTATTGGTCGCGAACCTTTAATACAACACTTGTGGATAGTTGAAGAAACGAAGGTCCGTATTCGTGGCAGAGATGATGAATAATACCGGATATACGACAATTAAGGCAGATTATATTTTTAACCCGGCCTCGGATGACCCGGTAAAAAGATATATACTGGTCAACAACGGAATTATAGAAAATATTTCAGACAGCCCGCCTGTTTACAACGGGATGCGGCAGCTTGATTTTACAGGCTATGCTATTTCCCCCTTTTTTTGCGATTATCACCTCCATTTTTCCGAAAGAGCTTTAGCATCTTCAGGCAAAATAGCCGGGACCTTGCTGCAAAACGGTATTAATAAAGTATTCGAAGGTGGAGACTGTCATCTTTCCGGATTGGAAATGAAAAAGCTTTTGAGGGACAAACTTGAGGTAAAAACCGCAGGATACGCTATATATAAAAAAGGCACATACGGGAAATTCATAGGCAGGGGAGTTGAAGGCCCCGGTGAAGCGAGGGTATTAATTGACAAGCTCTGTGAGCATGGAGTGGATTATATAAAGATAATAAACTCCGGCATCTTTAAGCCTGAAACAGCGACGGTAACACCCGGCGGGTTTGAGAAAAAAGAACTTGCAGAGATCGTCGGATATGCAAGGGAGCGCGGACTGGATATTTTCTGCCATGCCAATGGCGCAGGGAAGATCCATGATGCGGTTTCTGCCGGTGTATCGGTTATCATTCACGGATTATATGTCTCTGATGAAACCCTGGCCATGATGGCTGAAAAGAAAGTTGGCTTTATACCGACGGCGAATGCCTTTGCCGGCCTTTCCGGAACAACCAAGGGCAGGGCAATACAAATGAATATAGACAGGGCTGTTGAGAAGCATCTGCCGGCTATAAAAAAAGCTTCAGACAGAGGGGTGAAAGTTCTGCCGGGCACTGATTCAGGACCTCATTTTATTCCATACGGAAAAGCGTATCGCAGCGAGTTGCGGTTGTTTAAGAATGCCGGGTTACCGGTCGAACGTATCCTTTCTTCTGCATGCGCCGATCAAATCACCGAAGGAATGCGGGCTGATTTTCTCATTCTCGACGGCCTGGAGATCAAAAAGGTATTTATATCCGGAGAGTGTCTTGAAGATATGGATGATGATTCATAAGACTGAATGCTTATGGAAGATGCCGGTTTTGAATTCCAATATTTTTAAAATTTTTGTTAAGATAAAACAATTATGAATTGTTGAAACTATAATATAAGGAGCCTTGAAATGAAGAAAAAAATCGTACTGGCGCTTTCTTTTATCTTCCTGTTTTCCTATGCCTATGCACAGGACTTTAAAAGTATAACAGCAGATGAACTGAAGTCCATGCTGGACAAAAAGACAAAAGCAGTCGTAGTCGATACAAGAACTGCGGAGGAATACGGACAGGGACATATCCCTACAGCCATCAGCCTTCCCCCTGAGCGCTTGGAGAGTATCGCAGAACTGCTGCCGAAAGACAAAAAAGTACTCCTCGTCTTTTATTGCAGGGGAGTTGGTTGAGGTCTGACCTATCAGGCTGCGGTTGCAGCCGAAAAGGCCGGTTACACAAATATTGTTCTTTTTCCCGGAGGTATGCCGGAATGGATGTCCAAGGGGTATAAAACAATCAGGTAATCTGAAAATACCATCTTATGGAAGATGAAAAAAAGGCAAAAATAAACTGTGCGTCCGGTTGCGGAAAAACCTGAGGCAGTCCCTAAGCTGAGTTCAGCTTGCAGGAAAGCTCAAATAAACAATCTTCTGTGCGGAGAGGCGGCGATAAAAAAGGTCCATCTGAAAAGAACGAAGAGATTGCTTGGTGGGCACCTGTGGGTCTTCTCTAATGAAATATACGAGAACCTTGGGCAATACAGTCCAGGCTCTCTTGTTGAAGTCTATGATATGCATGATCTGTTTCTCGGCATCGGTTACATTAATCCCCGGAGTCTCATTTCAATAAGGTTGTTGACGAGAAAAAATGAGGAGATACATAGGGAATTTATCCGGAGACGGATCAGTGATGCGGTCAATCTGCGGGAAAGGCTTCTCGGCAAGAGAGATGCATTTCGGATAATTTACAGCGAAGGTGATTACCTGCCGGGACTGATCGTTGATAAGTACGCAGACTGTCTGGTATTGCAGTTTCTCACAGCCGGGATGGAGGAGTTTAAGGACATAATAATAGAAATCCTGGATGAATTGCTAAATCCGGAGATTATGGTCTTAAGGAATGAAAACCGTATGCGTACCCTTGAGGGGTTGCCTCTCTACAAAGAGGTGATCAAGGGCGACCTTCAGAAACTGCCTGTAATAAATGAGGACGGACTTCTTTTTGAGATAGATCCTTATGAGGGCCAGAAGACAGGGTTTTTCCTTGATCAGCGGGAGAACAGGGTTTTACTGAAAAAGTATGCAAGAGGAGGGAAGGGGCTTGATCTTTTCTCCTACATCGGCGCATGGTCTATGCATCTGGCTTCTACAGGCGCTGAGGTTATCGGGGTGGATACCTCTGAGCGGGCGGTAATGCAGGCACAAAAGATCGCGGAATTAAACGGGCTCAGAGAAAGAGTTGTATTTTTGAAAGATGATGTCTTTTCTTTTCTTGAAAAGGAAATGGGATCAAATGAGAAAAAGCATGACTTTATCGTACTTGATCCTCCTGCTTTTGTTAAGAGTGCGGGCAAAATAAAGGAGGCTGTAAAGGCTTATCGGGAACTAAACGAAATGAGCCTGAGGCTGATCAAACCAGGGGGCTTGCTTGCGACCTCATCCTGTTCTTACCATCTTTCCAAAGAGATGTTTACGGATATGCTCCATACCGCCGGCAGGAATACTCAGCGCAGTCTCAGACTTATCGAGATGCGTTCACAGGGTCCTGACCATCCGGCGCTGCTTTCCATGCCGGAGACGGAATATCTGAAGTGTGCATTTCTTATTGTTGACTGAAGACACCCATTATCCTAAAAACCGGATGAACACGGATAAACACAGATAAAACAAACGTTTGATAAGGATAAAAGGCTTCACCCAACAGTAGGTGCCTTAAGCACAAAAAGGTGATTCACTATTTTTTGATAAGTCTTTGAAATATCTGTGCAAATCTGTGCAAATCTGCGGCCAAATGCTTTTTATAGGATTATTTTTGCAACACTGCAAAGGGATTTGCTGAAATGCACGGAAATTCAAAAATACAATTCAATAAAAACAATACGTTACAGTTGGCATGGCATGTGCAACTATAAAGACAGAGAAGAAAGAACCGGCAACAGTAGAACACAAATAAATTCAAACTAAACAAAGGAGGAAGTGTCATGACAGAAGGAAGAACAAATACGATGAAGGTGGGAACAAAGATAGGGGCAGGGATCGGAGTATTGGCATTCCTGGTATTCGGGATAGTGC
>CAMTXX010000019.1:0-15862 GCA_947085825.1 uncultured Nitrospira sp.
GGAATCCAGGTTTACTCGAACACTGAATCCTATTTGCCTTGAAAAGTGTTCGGGCATTCCAGGATTTGCTGTTCGGGTTCCACAGGATTAGGTGTTCGACTTACGCAGGATTTGGTGTTCGAGACGGGCTGGATTTTGCAGAGAAGGAATTATCGGCTGAGGTTTTTGATATGTATTGTAATCAAGGCAGTAACATACTGAAAGATTTTTATTAGATGCTGAAATAAGTTCAGCATGACATTTTAGCGGACACCAATGATGTTTAATCTTAGTTCAAAGCATTTAGAGGAGGATACCCTGCTGCTATTTAAGAGACATCCCCTTCTGTTTGGTCTTATTATGATTATATTTTTTTTGGGTCCCGCTGAATCAGGAACAATAAAGACAAAAACCTATAAAGCAAAGATTGGCCCTTTGCAGGTAAATGGACAGATATTCACCATTGAACTTAAAAAGCGAAAGATACTGGGTATGGCTGAACAAATCCACTTTACAGAAACAATAGAGTCATTTGAAATAAAGGACGGAAAAGGAAAAACCCATTACAAAAAATACCTCGGTGCAGTGTTAGACACTTATGGATTTACGGAAGAATTAAGCATGAGAGGCTTTGTCCTTGAAGGCGAAAAGGGGAAAGGTCTAATCATTTATTATGAGGCAATACCCAGTGCCCCTGGTAGCGGAATATCGCTTCAGCTATTTTCTGTAAAAAGGGGGAGGTTAGCACCAATATCTTTGCCTATAACCGCATATGGAGAAGTATCACTACTTCCAAAAGGGTCAACCAAGAATTCTTTAAGACTTTCTAAAGGAGATATTATGAAATTCAAGGTTTGGACCGGTAATTTTTTGATCGCTGTTCCGTTATTAGTTGACTGGGAAGAAAAAGATATCAAACCTTTGAAAAAAGAAGGTGAATTTGACATAGAGGTAAAAGGGTATCCTATAGAGGAGGAAGGTATTGTGCATCTCTTTGCTGAACCAAATCCCTCAGCATTACCAAAAGAGATGAGTGTTAAAAAGGATTCGAGAATAAGATTTCTAAAGGCATATGGTACGGTTCACATTCAAAGGTTTGGTGCACCTGAAAAAGAATTTTTATATGTAGATATCAATGAACCATGGCTTAAGGTAGTAGTTGATGGGATAGAAGGCTGGGTGAAAGACTGGGAAGACCTTAATGCCCTTGGTTTACCATCGGCCGGCTAAAGATGATCCTCTTGTTAAGGGAAGTAATACTCTGGTTCTTTCAATAAAAGGCGTAAGGACTGATGGAAGGGCTGGGGAGGATACAGACAGGCTTGTATTTATAGTGCCATGAAGCAGTTTGGAAGATCATTGAGAACAAGAACTTGAAAAATGGGCGGTCGGCTGTTTTCAGGCAAAATATGTGTTGGGCGTTTATTTATTTTTAGTTCTTTTAAACCGTGACAAATAAATTTTTTTAGGTTATAATTATAACCTTATTTTTAATAGAAGAAACAGAGAGCTGAAGTAAGGACTTTTTTTGTTTCTTGTTTTGCAGGAATTATGAATTTGAGGAGGAGAGATGCCTAAGATAAAGACGCACAGGGGGGCTGCCAAAAGATTTAAGCTGACGGCTTCAGGAAAGGTTAAGAGAAGTAAGGCTTTCAAGGGCCATCTTCTTACCCATAAGTCCGCCAAGAGGACCAGAGGGCTGAGAACAGCCACACTGGTTGCTGACACTGATCAGAGAAATATCAAGACGCTTTTACCGTATTTGTAAAAAAAAGAAAGTGAATAGTGAACAGTAGATAGTGAATAGCCTTGTTTTAAGCTGTTCACTAAATACTATTCATTAATTACTGAAATACAGGAGGAAGAAATGCCCAGGGCAAAAGGTGGTTTTAAAACAACAAGAAGAAGAAAGAAAATCCTTGAAAGGGCCAAGGGATATTACGGCGCAAAAAGCCGTCTTTTCAGGGTAGCTACTGAGGCTGTAGATAAGGCCCTTCAGTACGCATACCGTGACAGGAAGGCGAAAAAACGCGAGTTCAGGTCTCTTTGGATTATCAGGATAAACGCTGCTGTTCGAGCCATGGGTTTGAATTACAGCCAGTTTATGTCCGGATTAAAGAAGGCAAACATTGCACTCGACAGGAAGTCCCTTGCTGATCTCGCGTATAACGATCCAAAGGCCTTCACTCAGATAGCTGAGACCGTAAAGTCACAATTAGCTGCTTAAAAATATTGTGGATGACCTGCGTTCTTTAAAGAAGACATTTCTGGAGGAAATCGCAGTTATTACAGATCTCGCCGGACTTCAGCAGGTAAAATCCAGGTATACAGGAAAGAAAGGGCTTTTAACTGAAAAGTTAAAAGCCCTTTCTTCTATCTCCCCTGAGGAAAGGCGCACTTACGGCAGGCTGGCAAATGAGATAAAGGATTTTATCGAATATACAGCAAAAGAAAAAGAGCTTGCCTTCAAGGCTATAGAAAAAGAAACACGCCTCCATACTGAAAAAATAGATATAACCTTGCCGGGGAAACCTCTTCTCTTCGGCAGAGAACATCCGATAACACAAGTACTCTCAGAGATCAAGGACATCTTTGTTTCCATGGGTTTTGCTATTGAGGAAGGCCCTGAAGTTGAACTCGATTATTATAATTTTGAGGCCTTGAACCTGCCCAAAGACCATCCTGCCAGAGACATGCAGGATACGTTTTATGTCTCCGATGATATAGTCCTCAGGACCCATACTTCCCCGGTACAGGTAAGGGTGATGGAAAAGAAGAAGCCGCCGCTGAAAATCATTGTCCCCGGAAAGGTCTACCGGTGTGATTCTGATGTGTCTCATACAGCAATGTTCCATCAGGTAGAGGGTCTTATGGTAGATACTGCCATATCCTTTAGTGATCTTAAGGGACTTCTTGAACTTTTTATCCATAGTTTTTTCAGCAAAGATACGCCGGTGCGGTTCAGACCAAGCTATTTTCCCTTTACTGAACCGAGCGCGGAAGTGGATATCGGCTGCATCTTCTGCTCAGGCAAAGGCTGCAGGGTCTGTAAAACCACGGGGTGGCTTGAGGTGATGGGGTGCGGCATGGTAAACCCCAGGGTGTTTGAAATGTCAGGTTATCAGCCGGATGAATATACTGGATTTGCCTTTGGCATGGGTGTTGAAAGAATGACCATGCTTAAGTATTCGATAGACGATATACGGCTTTTCTACGAAAATGATCTGAGATTTCTGAAGCAGTTTTAGCCATTTTGGATTGAGCAGAGCTACGAACTTTTTCGGCTTTTTATAGTTCGATTCCCCCTCTTAATAAAGGGGGACAAAGGGGGTTGTTGCTTTTCCAGTACTGATACAACCCCCTGCACCCCCTTTTCTAAGGGGGAATTTAATTTCAGCGCCCCTATGGCGCGGCTTTTATGGAGTGATATGAGAGTCTCATTCGAATGGATAAAGGATTTTGTTGATATAACAGCATCGGCTGAGGAGGTTGCTCATCGTCTGACGATGGCTGGCCTTGAGATAGAGGGCATGGAGACCATCGAAGGCGATGTGGTGATGGAGGTCAATGTTACGCCGAACAGGCCGGATTGTCTCAATATCCTCGGTATTGCCAGAGAAGTTGCGGCTGTTTTCGGGTTGCCGCTCAGAAAACCTCAGTCCTGTATCGAAGGCCCTCTTGAAAAGGCAGACATCCGGGTAGAGATAGATGTCCCGGAACTCTGTGGCCGCTATACCGGGAGATTGATCAAGGGAGTAACAGTCGGAGAGTCGCCTGACTGGATAAAAAGAAGGCTTGAGAAATGCGGCATAAGAGCGATCAATAATATCGTTGATATAACCAATTATGTCCTTCTTGAGCTTGGACATCCGCTTCATGCCTTTGACGCAGACAGGATTGAGGGCAGGATAATCAGGGTCTCAAAAGCCGGCGCAAGCAGGTCTATCACAACACTTGACGGTGTTGAGAGGAGATTGCCTGAAGATACGCTGTTGATCTGGGATGGCAGGAACCCTGTTGCGATAGCCGGAATTATGGGAGGCGAGGGATCGTCTGTTGACTTTCAAACCTCAAATATTTTTATCGAGAGCGCATATTTTGATCCGTCTTCCATCAGGCGCTCATCTAAAAATCTGGGGTTAAAGAGCGAATCTTCCTACCGTTTTGAACGCGGAACAGATAGAGAGTTCCTTGAAGATGCTTTAAACAGGGCGGCAATTCTTATACAGGAGATTGCAGGCGGGACTATCCATGAAATTGTTGATATATATCCTGTGAAACACGTCCCTCTTGAGATTGAGGTGCCTTATCGCAAGGTGAATTCTCTTCTTGGCACAAGCCTTGAAAAAGAAGAGATGCTTAGAATTCTGCATATGATAGAGATTATCACCCTGGACAGGGGAGACTCATTCATCGCTGAGCCGCCTGTTTTCAGGGGAGATATAAAAGAACCAGTTGATGTAATTGAAGAGATAGCACGGTGTTATGGCTATGAAAATATCCCTGTCAGCAATCCCAAAACACCCTTGCCTGACGGCATCCTGAACAGGAAAGAAAGAAATCTCGATAAGATAAGGGAAGCGGTCAGAAAATCCGGATTGAACGAGGTAATAAATTACAGCTTCATGAGTCTTGATGATCTGGATCTGCTCTCCATCCCTGAAGACGACAGGAGAAGGCGCTGCATCACACTAAAGAATCCCTTGAGACAGGAAGATTCTCTTATGAGGACAACTCTGGTGCCGGCTCTTATAAAGAATTTTCTATATAATCTTGCGCGCGGCACAAGGGAAATATCACTCTATGAACTTTCAAAGGTGTTTATTGATGCAGGTTCCCGGCTTCCAGGCGAAGAGTTGAGACTTGGAGGGATTTTTTTCAGGGAAAATTCTCCTGCTGTCTGGCAAGAACAAATCCCTTCATTTTTTGTTGTAAAAGGAGCGCTTCAGACGCTTTTTGATGAGATGAAAACAGGTGAATATTCCATGGTCCCGTCCACAGAGGTTTTCCTCCATAAAGGGAAATCAGCGGATATTATCTGCAAAGAACAGAAGATGGGATTTATCGGCGAAATAAGCCCTGATATTATTGAACGGCTGAATTTGAAGATAAAGAAACCGGAGCTCGTTGTTTTTGAGCTGTCCCTTGATATCCTGCTCTCTTTGGTGCAGGACAGACCTGTTTATGCACAGATCCCAAAATACCCTTCGATAGAACGCGATATTGCACTGGTCGTTGATGACTGCATGACGTCCGGTGAGATCATTGAGTTGCTGAGAGGATATAAGTCTCCTGTGATCGAAAGCATCGAACTCTTCGACTACTACAAGGGTAAGAATATCCCTGCTGAGAAAAAGAGCCTTGGATTCAGGATCATCTATAGAAGTAAAGCAAGCACTTTAACCGATAGCGAGGTTGAGTCTGTGCATGGGAGCCTGGTTGAATATATCCTGAATAAAACAGCCGGGGAGTTAAGGACTTAAGTCAATTCAGACTTTTATTTTATAGCCAGCCTTGATGACCGCATTGTATCCAAAGGTCTGACTTTTATGCAGAAATTATCATTCATGAAAGTAATAGCGAAACAGCCTCTCTGGACAGGGAAATTTCTCAGGACTGTGCTTGTTAAGTACTCTGCTCATTGTAATTCGGGCAAGACTGTTGAAACAAGGGACTGGGAATCTGTCGAGCGGGTGAATTGCAGCGGCATAGTGGGCATAGTTCCTATAACACATAGCGGAGAGGTCATATTGATCAGACAGTTCCGTCCTCCGATAAACGGATATGTGGTTGAACTTCCTGCCGGACTTTGTGACATAGGGGAGTCTCTCGATGATGCGGCAAAAAGGGAGCTGATAGAGGAAACAGGCTATTCTGCGGGCAGTATGAGGTTTCTCATTAAAGGCCCTATGTCTTCAGGTTCTTCTTCAGAGATACTGACCGTATTTGTTGCAACTGATCTCACCTATGTGGGCCTCGGCATGAGAGATGAGACCGAAAACATAGAGGTACTGAAGGTCCCATCTGAAAACCTTGCCTCTGCATTGCTCCAAATGCAGGCAGACGGCAGTATTATTGACTTGAAAATAAACGGGCTCGTTGAGATGGCCCGGATTCTTATAAAAAATGAAAAAAACCGACCTTAGAGGACAAGCGGAAAAGGGTGACGGCGAATATGTCTTTGGCGCAGATGATACCGGCTCCCATGCCTGCTACATGATCTACGGGGTTTTAAAGCCAGGAGAAAAAGACCGGATGATAAAGCCCGGCAAGGGGCACGAAGAAATACTCGTTTCTGTGCGGGGAAGCCTCACAGTCACAGGACATTATAGCGGCGCTATAGAGGAAGGTCAGGCCTTTCATCTTGCGGATGATCAGACCTGCTTTCTTGAAAACAGGGGAGATTCTGAAGCTGTCTATATTGTCGCAGGCGGACATTCAGGCCATGGGCATTAAAAGACCTGCTGAATAAACCTAAAAACGGCAGTTCATTCACCACAGCCAAACAACGTCATGCCCCTTCTTGCGCAAAGCTGTAACAGCGTCACCAGCCACGTTTTCATTTGCGAGAAATTTCATTAAGCCACATGCAGCGGAAAGACTTTTTCAGAATCGAGTGTTTCGCCTGCATACTTCAGGCAGGCAAGAACGTCTTCATGCGTGAGGCCGGGATAGTTCCTGAGAACTTCCGGCTCAGTCCATCCCTGCGCAAGCAGATCAATCACAAACTCTACGGCAATGCGCGTCCCTTTAATGACCGGCTTTCCCACGAGAACAGCCGGGCTACAGCAATACGATCTCTCCAGTCCATAGGATACCTCCTTGTCAGTGAACGGCAAACAACAGATAGCAAAAATACTATCATAACTGCTAATTCCTGCCGACACAGAAATAATTAAAGCCGAGCCGTTTCATCTTCTCCGGCTCATAGATATTTCTGAGGTCGAAGAAGTTCGGCGCTTTCAACAGAGTTTTTATCTTTAAAAGCTCCAGATTTCTGAACTCATTCCATTCAGTCAGAATTACGACTGCATCTGCGCCTTTCACACAATCATATGGCCCTTTTGCATATTTTATCCTGGCATGGAAAAGAGCCTTGGCATCATCCATGGCGATCGGATCAAAGGCCTTAATCTTCGCCTTCTCTTTCAAAAGTTTTTCGATGATATAGATAGAAGGCGCTTCTCTCATATCATTAGTGTTGGGCTTAAACGAAAGACCCAGCACAGCTATCGTCTTTCCCTTGAGGTCGCCAAGCCCGGTTTTTATTTTATCTATCATAATGCTCTTTTGCCGCTCATTGGCCTCAATAGCCGAACCTACGACTCCAAGTTCCAGTCCGTTGTTGGCAGCGATCTGAAGAAGCGCACGGGTATCCTTGGGAAAACACGATCCGCCGTATCCTGGTCCGGGGTGCAGGAATTTGGCCCCGATGCGATGGTCCAACCCCATGCCCTTTGCCACCATATGCACATCTGCGCCGACCCTGTCACAAAGGTTCGAGAGCTCATTGATAAAAGATATCTTTACCGCGAGGAATGAATTGGAAGCATACTTGATCAACTCAGCAGTCTCGATATTTGTTACAACAAAGGGTGTCTCGATAAGATACAGCGGCCGGTAGAGGTCCTTCATAATAGCCACCGCCTGCTGGCTTTTTGCTCCGATTACAACCCTGTTTGGCCTCATGAAATCTTCGATTGCAGCCCCCTCGCGCAAAAATTCAGGGTTCGAGACAATATCAAAATCCACCTGCTCCTTCAGTTGTTTCGATATTATTTTTCTCAGCCTTGCCCCTGTCCCGACCGGCACAGTGCTTTTTGTGACGATGACCTTATATCCCTTGATATTCCCGGCGATCTCCTCTGCGACCCCATCCACATATCTCATGTCAGCCGAGCCGTCGCCTCGGGGAGGGGTGCCTACCGCGATAAAGATAACAAGCGAGGTATCAACGGCATCCTGTATTTTTGTCGAAAACCTGAGCCGTCCGTTTTTTATATTCTTTTTGACAAGGGCTTCGAGTCCAGGCTCATAGAAAGGGACTTCTCCCTTTTTCAGCGCACGTATCTTCTTCTCGTCCTTGTCAATGCAGGTGGCATAAACACCAAATTCAGCAAAGCACGCGCCGGTTACAAGCCCTACATAGCCGGTGCCGATTATTCCTATATGCATAACTCTCCTCTTAACACATTATCAAATCCTGGATATTATACAAAAAAACACGGGCTTTTAAATACTGCTTTGCCTTTTCCATACCTTTTTGCCGATGTCCTTTTGCCAATTCATTATATAAAAACTTGCATGATGGCAGAAAAGGCCTCAAAATGGTAAGATTTTAACAAATAGCACATGGAAAAGGGACAATTGAAGAGATTCGAGGACAAGTCTCCTGAAAACTTTTACCGGCTCGCAAATAAGCTGAGGGAACCATGAACCTTTACCTCATTGACGGCAATTCCTATGTCTATCGCGCATTTTACGCAATAAAAGGGCTTACGAACTCAAAGGGCTTCCCTACAAACGCCATCTACGGTTTTACCACCATGCTTTTGAAGATAATACGCGATAAAAAACCCGGGGCAATTGCCGTTGCCTTTGACTCCCCGGGCCTAACCGAAAGACACAGGATATTCAAGGACTACAAGGCGCACAGGCCGGAGACGCCGTCAGAACTGGTGCAGCAGCTTCCTGATATCAGAAAGGTCATATCCGCTTTCAATATCAGGATATTCGAACTCGCCGGGTACGAGGCCGATGACATTATCGGGACCCTGGCAAAAGATGCTGCTGCAAAAAAAGCAGAAGTGTTTATTGTGACTGCGGACAAAGACATGCTGCAGCTTGTGGATGAACATATAAAGATATATGACCCCATAAAAGACAGGGTTCTTGACGAGGTTTACGTAAGAGAAAAATTCGGGATAGGGCCGGAAAGGGTTACAGAGTTTATGGCGCTCACCGGTGATGTCTCGGACAACATCCCGGGGATTAAGGGCGTTGGAGAAAAAACAGCCAGAGAACTCCTTTCTTCTTTTGACAGCCTCGAAGACCTTCTCGAACATCCCGAGAAGATAAAGAGGGAAAAACTCAGGGCAATGATTTCTGATAACAGGGATATAGCCCTGTTGAGCCGGAAACTCGCAACGATTGATGTGTCAGTTCCAATAGAGATTGACAGCGATGAGTTTCTACTGAAAACACCTGACTGGCTGGCGCTTCTGCCCTTGTTCAGGGAATACGAGTTTACTACTCTGATGAAACTCCTGCCTTCAATCGAAAGCGCTGAAAGAAAACATGAAGCGATCACCTCACCGGACAAACTCAAAGAAGTGTTATCAGGGATAAAACAGGAGATCGCCATTGACACAGAGGCAACAGGCAAAAATCCTTTGACAGACAGCCTTGTCGGCGTCTCGCTCTGTAAGGACAAAGAGCGGGCCTTTTACATCCCGGTTGCGCATTCCGCTTCCCTTGTCAGCTCAGGCGAGCAGATAGATATAAGGGATGCTATCAGTGCGCTCTCACCAATCCTGCAGGATGCCGGAATCAGCAAAATCGGACATAACCTGAAATATGACCTCATGCTTCTCGGGCAGCATGGGGTCACCGTTGCAGGGAAACTCTTTGATACCATGATCGCAGCATATCTTCTGAACCCCAACAAGCCCAATCACAGCCTGGATGAAGTATCCTTTGAATATCTATCCAGGAGAAAAAAATCCTTCATGGAAGTATTAAAAAAAAGGACGTCCTTTGCAGATGTTCCTATAGATGAGGCAACTTCCTATGCTGCGGAAGACGCAGTTCTTTCCTATGAATTAAAAGAATTGCTGTTTGAAAAACTCGAAAAACAAGGGCTCTCAAATGTCTATTTCGAGCTCGATATGCCGCTCATCGAAGTGCTGATAGACATGGAAAAGGCGGGGATAAAGATAGATGCGGTTAGGCTGAACAGTCTGTCAAAAAATATAACGCTTGAAATAGATAGTATTCAGCAAAGGATTTTTTTCCTTGCAGGCGAAGAGTTCAACATAAACTCGCCGAAACAATTAAGCGTAATACTTTTTCACACCCTGGGGCTCAGTCCGTCCAAAAAAACCAGGACAGGCTTTTCAACAGGGATGGAAGTGCTGGAAGAACTCGCCGGGGTACATGAACTCCCCCGGGAAGTGCTGAACTACAGGAGCCTTTCAAAACTCAGGTCTACCTATCTCGACACACTGCCTTTGCTCATTAATCCTAAAACAGGCCGTCTGCATACTTCCTTCAACCAGACTGTAACAGCAACCGGGAGATTGAGCAGCAGCGAGCCGAATCTCCAGAATATTCCGGTGCGGGGGGAATGGGGAAAACGTATCCGGGAGGCGTTCATTGCAGAACCCGGCAACCTGTTGCTCTCTGCGGACTACTCGCAGGTCGAACTGAGGATACTTGCATATCTCAGCGCTGATAAAGGGCTTATCGAGGCCTTTATCAGCGGCATTGATATTCATGCGCGTACCGCCTCTGAATTATATGGAGTATCCCTTGATAAGGTGACCCCTGATATGCGGAGGACTGCAAAAACAGTGAATTTCGGCGTTATCTACGGCATGTCTTCCTTTGGCCTTTCAGAGGCGTTGAATATAGACAGAAAATCCGCTGAAAAATACATACAGCAATATTTCGAGCGTCATCCGGGTGTTAGAGGCTATATTAAAAATACTCTTGCCGAAGCAAAAGAAAAAGGGTATGTAACAACCCTTTTTGGCAGAAAAAGACCTGTGCCTGAATTGAACAGTCCTAACAAAAATATACAGCAGCAGGGAGAGAGGCTCGCGGTCAACTCTCCGATACAGGGCGCAGCAGCGGATATTATAAAGCTTGCGATGATACGCATACGAAAAACTTTTCATGATCACAAGTTGCAGGCAAGGATGATACTTCAGGTCCATGATGAACTGCTCTTTGAAGTGCCTGAATCAGAGCTGGAAGCAGCTGCGGAGATCGTAAGGGAAAATATGGAAAATGTGGTTACTCTATCAGTCCCCTTAAAGGTTGATATCGGCTACGGAAAAAATTGGGCAGAAGCGCATTAAAAATAAATATAAACATTTTCCTCAAAATTTGATAGAATTGCATTAAAGGATATATATAGACATGAAAAAATCTCAGACAACATCCAAGGCTTCAACCAAGACCACAAAACTTTCACCGAAGAAAATATCAGGAACTTCTGTCTCTCAGGTAAAAACGTCAGTGAAATCAGACGCTACAAGCAAAACAACAAAAACAGTCAAAAAACCCGAGATCAAAAAGCCTCTCAAAGCAGTAAAGGCCATAAAGACACCGGAAAAAAAACCGGTGAAAAAGTCTCAGGTAAAGACTGCTGCCGTAAAATCTGCGGCCACAAAAAAGAAAACTATTAAACCTCCAAGCATAAAAAAACCTTTAACCGGAAAAATCAGTAAAGTTGCTGCCGGGAAAAAAGAAGAGAAGACGGAAACGAAGTTAAAAGTCTCTGCCAAAACTAAAATCACACCCCCAAAAACTTCCGGACTTGCTATCACAAAAAAACCTTCTGCCAGGAAAATTAAAAAAGTTCCTGCAGAGACAGTGGTGAAGACTATAAAAGAAGTGAAAGCAACTGCCAAGGCCGAAAGCGCGACAAAAGGTATTAAGCCTGTCATAAAAATACTAAAAACAACTCCTGAAAAAAAGCCGGCAACAGGAAAAGCCTTGCCGAAGACTAAGGCAAAAATAAAGCAAAAGGCAGCCTTAAAGCCAAAAGAAAAAACAGTGCAGCCTGCCCGGAAAATCGTCAAGAAAAAGAAGGCGTCTTCTTCCATAACCAAGGAACTGCTGTCTGCGATAAGTGAAAAAACAGTTGCCGAATATATTGCTCCCTTGCAGGAAGGCATAAAACCGGGGCAATCCGCTAAATTAAAAATATTTTTACCTGAAGAAGAACTCCGGAGTGAAGAACCTCAAAGGATTCCTTCTTCGCAATTGCCTGAAGAATATGGAGAAAATGAACTGCTTCTGATGGAAGTAGACCCATCAATAGTTTTTGTCAGTTGGGAGATAAGACCGGCTGATATTTCAGGCGAAACAGGCAAGCTTACACTGAGGGTTTATGATGTGACCGGGATAGATTTCGACAGCTCTAAGGCCAACAGATCCTTTGATATTTCACTCAAAAACAGGGTGGACAGCAAGTTTATTAATATCAAAATGCCGGGGAAAGATGTAATCATGGAGGTCGGCATATTGCGCCCTAATGGCGCTTTTAAGGCAATAAAACGGTCTAACCGGGTCTCGATGCCGGCGTTGCAGACCTTCGAGGAGCTTGGCATTACCGGATCATTATCCGACACGGAGATTTTCATCGGCTACTGATTTCAGGCAGGAAAAAATTTTGGGCCGGATCTGCAAAAGCGTCTCTTTTATTGAATAAAACATTTCTCTGCTGTCGAAAATACCGGTCAGATCGATCCAGGTAATATCCTCCTCTTTTTTGAACCACGCAAACTGTCTTTTTGCATATCTCCTGGTATTTCGCCTGATGAGACGGATTGCCTCATCTTTGTCTATTTCCTTGTTCAAATAACCTTCCAGTTCCTTATATCCTATCGCCTGCCGGGCTGTTCTGTCCGGGCGCTTTCTGAGAATAGCTTCCACCTCCTGCAGGAGTCCTGAGTCAAACATCTTTTCGACACGTTCATCGATTATCCGATACAACTCTTTTCTCTCTCTGGTCAAGCCTATCTTGATAAATTCATAAGGAAGCGGATTGGTGAATTTTCTCTGGAGCAGGGATATCTTTTCTCTGCTTTTCAGACATACCTCAAGCGCCCTTATGGTTCGCCGCATATCATTTTTTTGGATATTCCCTGCTGCTTTGTCATCCATTTGGAGAAGGTATGCATAAAGAGAGCCCGGGACATTCTCTTCCATCGAAAGGAGTTCATCTCTAAGGGGCATATCTGCCGGTGGGCCGCTGAAGATACCCCTTGTCATCGCCTTTATATAAAGACCGGTGCCGCCGACAACAACCGGTATCCGGCCTTTTTTGTGAATGCCTTCTATGATCCTGGTTACCGCCCCGATATATTGCCCGGCGCTGTAAGATTCAGAAGGCTCAATTATATCTATCATATGATGTTTAACTTCCGCCAATTCTTTTTGTGTCGGTTTTGCTGTGCCTATGTCCATGCCGCGATAAATCTGCATAGAATCCGCGCTGATGATTTCTGTGTCAAGCTCTTTTGCAAGCAGAATGGATACGCCGGTTTTCCCGACGCCTGTAGGCCCGAGGAGGACAATAACCTTTTTCATTTTCTTTTGAAAAGCTTGTTCAGATCATGGAGAGAATAGAAGATTCTGGTCGGCCTGCCGTGAGGGCACTGGTCAGGGCGCTCTGTTTTTTCGAGATTATCGAGCAGTCCTGTAAGTTCTTCCTGCGACAGGATCTTTTCCCCCCTGATCGAACTGTGGCATGCTATTCGTGCAGCGATACTGTCTCTGAGAGACTTAAACGAGGTGTTCGGCTCTATAAACCCGGCAGCTATATCAGAGAGCATTCCTGACATATCGGAATCCTCAAGTTCCTCAGGGACTGTCCTGACGATAACTGTGGAATTTCCGAAATCTTCAACCTCAAATCCAAGGGCCTTTAACATCTCACTGTTTGCGAGCAGCGCCTTATGTTCTTTTCCCGAAACCCTGACCTGTTTTGGGAAAAGGAGTTGCCGGGTCATCAAATTTAAACCGTTTTGCAGTTTCTCGTAAAGGATCCTTTCATGTGCTGCATGGTGGTCTATAATCGTGAGACCGCCTCTGCCTGAGACAGCAACAAATGTGCCGCCCAGATAAATGAAAGGCAGGGAAGCTTGATAAGTGAATTCGAGGTTCTCAGAGACAAAGGATTCTCCCTGCGAAAGTGAAGGGGCCTCAGGAATTGTATATTGCTGATGTGAAGGGGATTCAAAAACTTCTTCGGAGACTTCCGTAAACTGCCTGGTGTACTCTGTCCTGTCCTCTTTTATTCTCCCCCGCAACTGGCTGCTGACAAACCGGTATATTGCCTCCTTGTCCTCGAAGCGGACTTCGCGTTTAGTCGGGTGAACATTAAAATCAACCTTCTGCGGATTTATGCTGAGGAAAATAAAAAATATCGGATGTTTGTCAAGCGGCAGAATCCCCTCATATGCCTTGTATACAGCATGGGAAACTGATGCATCTTTTATCGGCCTCCTGTTGAGAAATATGTATTGATGTGACTTGCTGTTTCTGAAATTGCTGCTGTTTGAGACAAAGGCGGATATTTCCATGCCTTCACTTGCAGCGTGCACCTCTGTCAGTCCGCTTAGAAATTCACTCCCAAAGACCTGCATCAGCCGTTCCTTAAGGCTCGAAGCCGCCGGAAGGTCCATGGTTTCGTGGTTGTCCGTAGCGAGATTGAACCCTATGTAATGATGCGCTAAGGCTTCTTTGGTGAAAGTGTCCATGATATGAACAAGTTCCGTGCCGGTTGTCTTGAGGAATTTTTTTCTTGCAGGTGTATTGAAGAAAAGGTCTCGTATCTCAAAAATAGTCCCTGCAAGAGGTGAATCCTTGATTTCCTTTACTGTTCCACCGTCGAGCTCGATAGATATCCCTGAATGAGACCCTTTCAGTCCGGTAATAAGTTTTACCTTTGATACGGATGCTATGGACGGAAGGGCCTCTCCACGGAATCCGAGGGATCTGATGTCAAAGAGGTCGTCAAAGTCCTTTATTTTGCTTGTTGCATGCGGTTCAAATGAGAGCAAGGCATCCTCTTTATCCATACCCGTTCCATTATCGCAGACCTTAATCATTCTCTTGCCACCATTGAGGATTTCGACCTTGATCTCACTGCTGCCGGCGTCTATCGCATTTTCAAGGAGTTCTTTCAAGACAGAGGCCGGCCTTTCAATGACTTCGCCTGCTGCAATCTTGTTTCTCAAATCTGCAGGAAGGATTTTTATCTGCGGCATAAGACATTTTAAAGTTTAGGCAGTTGATTACGCAAGAGTTTCTGGGTGCAGGGATTGCCTTGACAGTATAAACCATTTGCAATTATTATAAAAAATGGCTAAATACCTGAAGTTGGCAGTTTTGAGTTTCCTTTTTGCAGGACTTCCCTTAATGATGACCAGCGCAATGGCCGTTGAGACGGCTGCGGAAGATCAGGGCCTCAGCGCAGAAGAGCAGAACAGGAAAGCCCTTGAAGCGTTCAGTAAAATATTGGAGATTACCGAGAGCGGCGAAGATCGGGCGAGCATCCTCGGGCCGCTTGAGGCTGCCTATAGGGATATCATCGATAAATACCCTAAGGCGTACCTGAGCCAGGAGTGCTATTGGAGGATAATGACGATTTATATCAGCGAGAGCGATCCTCCCTTGTTTGAAAAGGCGGAAAAGCTGTATGACGAGTTTATAAAAAAATACCCTGACTCACATATAAAAATTCTGCTTTCGGATACGCTTTCAGGCGGATACTACAAGCAGGAGAAATGGGACAGGATTTTGACATTTTATGCGCCGGTGATTAAAGAATTTATTCAAACGGAAAAGCTTGAACGCCCGGCCGAGATGTTTCTTTATTCAGAGGCAAAGTTTCATACGGAAGATCTTGTTGAAGCGGAAAAAGGATATAAGATCGTGATTTCCAAATTCCCTGATTCAAGAGAAAGCAGGATATCCAAAAAGAGACTGGAAGAGATCATGGATAAAAAGTAACTACTCAGGTTGCTTAGCCATTTAGTCTGTAGGCTATTAGGCAAAAGACGGAGCATGTGCTGGACCCGGCACGTCTCATATCTCATGTTTTGTTGTTGCTAACAGTCTAAAAGACTACAGCCTATAGACCTGAGTA
>CAMTXX010000020.1:0-16812 GCA_947085825.1 uncultured Nitrospira sp.
GCCCAAAAATCGAAAATATTGATGCAGCGGGCTGCGAAAGTGGTCCATTGTCTCGATGCAACGGCAAAGAACAGGGAAAGATGCTCAAAAACTGCACCCCCGCCGAAAAAATGGCGGTTTATAAACAGACTCTATTTAAGGGAGGTTATATGCGCGAGAAGCTTGAATTAAAGATCCTTTTCGTTGTGGTCATTCTTCTGCTAATAGGGATCATCGTCGCCGGGATTATGGTGATGACGATAGAGAAAAAGAGTTTATACAGCCTTACCGAGTCGAGCTCTGAAGTGACCGCAAATATCATTGCAAAGGATGTGGAAAGGACGATGCTTGAAGGCCGCGCAGACGTTACAAAGACACTCGTGGATGAACTTAAGACCGTAAGCGGCCTTGAAGAGCTGTTGGTTTTGAACTTTGAGGGACGTGAGGCTTTCAACAGGGACGCCCCTGCAACCGAGGCGGAAATCCTGAGAAAAATCTCTGAAACCAATAAACCTGTTCATATCAGGGACAAGACAAAGCTTACGTTCTATAAACCGCTCGAAAACACAGCCCGGTGCAGGGCGTGTCATCTTAATGAACCGGCGGTCATGGGGGCGGTAAAGATATCTTTTTCCATAGCAAAGGCATATAGCAGGTCAATGAATCTGATAATGATCGTGATCCTGCTGACTATCCTTGCCAGTTTCTGTTTCAGCGTCATCCTCTGGCTCATGATCAGAAGAATGATAATATCACCGATAAAATCCCTCGAGAAAGCCGCACAGGAGCTGTCCCGCGGTGATCTGTCTTTTGATATTGCCAGCAGCAGAGATGAGATAGGAAGGTTCAGCAGGGCGGTAAAGGATTCCATGCTTTCGATCTCCGGCATCCTGAAACGGATCAAAGAAGTAACAAAGCGTATTACCTATGTTGCCGAAGAGGTGGAGACCGAGTCAAGAAAGGTTGTTGACGGCGCTGTTTTGGAGAACGAGGCTATTGAGAATATTTCCGCTTCGGTAGAGGAGATGAATGCCGCAATCTCGGAGGTAGCGGATGGCACGGAGGGTCTTGCAGCGTCTGCCGAGGAGACGGCGGCCTCAATGGCCCAGATGGTGACGAGTATCGCGCAGATTAACGCAAGTACGCAGGACATGTCTGTTGCTGTGGAAGCCACCTCAGCTTCCATAGAGCAATTGTCCGCTACCATCAGAGAGGTTGCAAGCAATTCTACGGAACTGGCCTCGGCGGCTGAAGAAACGCAGTCATCAATTATGGAGATCGCCTCTTCGGTCAGGGAGGTTGAACAGCGGGCCAGGGAATCTTCTATGCTTTCAGGCAAGGTCAAGACCGATGCAACGACCTTCGGCATGGCTTCCATCGGGAAGGCCATTGACGGCATGAAGGACATAAAAATTTCTGTTGAAAAGACAGCCGGGTGTATCAAGAAATTGGGCGGCAGGTCTGAGGAAATCGGACAGATACTGAATGTCATTGACGATATAACTGATCAGACGACGCTTCTGGCGCTTAATGCGGCTATTCTCGCGGCGCAGGCAGGCGAGCATGGAAAGGGCTTTTCCGTTGTGGCGGATGAAATAAAGGACCTCGCTGAGCGGACCTCGCTGTCAACGCAGGAGATCGGAACGCTTATACAGTCAGTGCAGCAGGAGGTTGCGGATGCAGTTGCAGCCATGGAAGAAGGCTTAAAGTCAGTGAATATCGGGTTCAAGGTCACGGGTGAGGCGGCTGACGCCCTGAGAAAAATAGTGGAAAGCTCAAAGCAGTCCTCCGATATGTCTGCTGCGATCGAGCGTTCCACGGCAGAGCAGGCGCAGGCCACCCGGCTGGTTTCAGAGGCGATGGAAAAGGTGCTGAGAATGGTTGGAGAGATAGCAAAGGCTACGACTGAACAGAGCAGGGGCATACAACTTATCATGAAGGCGACCGAGCAGATAAGGGATGTTTCAACCCATGTCAGGACCGCTACGAACGAGCAGTCTCTCAACAGCAAACAGATTTCACAGGCGATAGAGCATGTGTCTGACAAGAGCCAGCAGATATCAAGGGCGGTCCATGAGCAAAAAATAGGGTCAAACCAGATATGGACGTCTCTGGAGAGGATCAAGGATATACCGAAAGAGAACAGGGACCGGGCCTTCAGGCTGAACCAGCGCGTCAAGGAATTGGTGAAGGACGCCGAGCTTGTCTCTACAGAGATGGAACGCTTTAAATTCACGGAGGACAGGGAAGCGGCGCTTCTGCGGCTGGGGGTCATGCCACTTGAGTCTCCGGCTGTCATGTTCAGGAAGTTCAGTCCCCTTGGGGAATACCTCAGTAAAAAAGTGAACCTAAGGATTGATCTGAAGGTTGCGGTGGATTTCCAGGGGGCGATAAAAGACGTCGGGCAAGGAACGACACAACTCTGTTTTATGACGCCTTCAACATATATTGAGGCACACATGAAATACGGTGTAAGTGTGCTGGTGAAGGCGCTCAGAGACGGCAAGCCCTTCCAGCATTCGGTCATCATCGCAAAGAGTGCCAGCCGGATACAGGAACTCAAGGACATAAAAGGCCATTCCTTTGCCTTTGGCGATCTTCATTCAACGTCAAGCCATATTGTTCCCAGGGCCATGCTGCTTGCTGAAGGCGTAGATCTGAAAGACCTCCAATATTACAATTATCTCGGGCACCATGACGATGTTGCAAAGGCTGTTTTAAACGGGGATTTTGACGCCGGAGCTGTTATGGAGTCAACAGCCAACAAATATAAGGATATGGGAATAAAATTCGTAAAAATTTCAGACAATATACCGGAGTTTAATATATGTGTATCCAAAGACCTTGAGGCTAAAATAAAAAACGAGCTGAAAAACGCGTTTATCGCTCTGAGCCCTGATACCCCCGAAGGGGCGTCGGTATTAAAGTCGATCAATGAGAGTTATACGGGATTTGTAGAGTCTTCAGATGAAGAATATGAAGGCATCAAAAAAATGATGTCCAGGTTGGGGCTGATTTAATAAGGAGGTACCGCTATGAAGAACACGGGATTCTGTGCTATGGGCATAAAAATTAATCGGGTGGTTTCGATAAGATGATATTCAGAAAATCCATAACAGCCAAATTTATCGCTGCCGTATTTGCCTTGCTGCTGGCAGGACAGATTCTCGGCACTGTTTTATTTATTCACAATATAAGGGCCTCGCTTCTGGATTCCCTTGAGACAAGGATGCGGCGCATATCGGCTGTCGCTGCAGGAGTCAGTTCAGGACCGCTCCTGAGTTATGACTATTCACAGATGGATGCTTATATCGAGGAGATTGTCAAGGACGAGGAGATAACCTCTGTACATATTAAGGACAGCAGCGGGAATGTTTTGAGGGAAAAGATAAAGACCGGTGAAATAAATGAGGTAAGCCTTAATCTTTTTCTCCTTAAGAAAAAGCAGTCAGTGAAAACCCCGGTGACAGCCTCAGGGGAAAAGCTCGGAGAAGTCGTAATAGAGTACAGCGCTTTTAAAATAAACGAAGACATATTCGGAAACATGCTTATCGTATCACTCTATCAGGTTGTTCTTCTCCTCTGTGTTGTTTTTGTTATGTTGCTCCTCTTTAGAAGGAACATTAAGAATCCCGTGCTCTCCCTTAACAAGGCTATTGAGAAGATTACGTCAGGCGACCTGTCAGCTCCGGTGCCGGATCTGGGGCAAAACGAGATCGGGAGCATAGCCAGGGGAGTCGCTTTTCTTGAGGAAAGACTATCCCTGATGATCGCCAAGATGAATTCAACAGCCGTAAATGTAGCGATGGCGATAAAGCAGGTTGATTATACCTATAAAAATGTAACAGGAGGCATAACAACCCAGTCAGATGAGGTAAAAGACGTAATCAGGTCTATTCAGAACGCTGCGAAGTCACAGGCGCAAATAAGCGACAGCACTGAAAAGCTCTCAGGTTTCTCTGCCGAGAATGTTTCGTCGCTGCTTGAGATGAAGGTGACTTCCGGGGATATCGCTTTGAATGTTCAAAGACTTTTTAAGGCGACCGAAGACTCCTATTCAGTGGTTGTGCAGATGAATCAGGCTGCAAAGGCCATAGCCGAGAATGCCGGCAGAACAGCCTCAGCTCTCGAAGACACCTCGTCATCTGTTGAAGAAGTCGGGGCGTCTATCAGGGAGGTGGAAGAACATGCGCGGGAATCGTCCAGGCTCGCCGGGAAAGTCCAGGAGATCACCTCCGGAGAGGGTATGATGTCGGTTGTCAATGCTGTTGAAGGCATGGATCATATCTCTGAAGAGGTGAGGAAGTCAGCCGAGATAATTCAGAGACTTGGCGTCAGGTCCGTGGATATAGAGAAAGTTCTTTCCGTCATAAAAGACGTTACCGAGCAGACGAATCTTTTAAGCCTGAATGCCGCAATTCTGGCCGCTCAGGCCGGGGAATACGGGAAAAGTTTTTCCGTTGTCGCCGATGAAATCAGGGGATTGTCCGAGAGGACCTCGAGTTCAACGAGGGAGATAGGAGGGATAGTCAAGAACATTCAGAGCGACATCAGGGACGCTGTTTATATGATTGATTCAGCGCAGGAAAAAGTGACAGAAGGCAATGGCCTTGTCCTCAAGGTCGGGGAAGCCCTGAGAGATATTCTGAATGCGTCAATCCAGTCAACCCGGATGACGAAGGCCATTGAACGCGCAACAGAAGAACAGTCGCTCGGACTGAGGCATATCACCCTGGCTGTTGAAGATATCAGGAAGATGATGAGCAGTGTTGCGAAGTCCACCAAAGAGCAGGACAACGCCCTTGGATATCTGCTGGAAGGGGCCGGAGAGGTGAAGGAAGCGGCTGAACTCAGTAAACGCGGCGCCTTTGAGCAGGCTGAAGGAATAAAGATGATATCGCGCAATCTCGAACTCGCCAACGACAGGATAAACCATATTAATGAGGCGATCCTGGACCAGAAAAAGCTTAATGGCAGTATTATTGATGTGATGGACAAGATACGCAAAATCGGAGGCGCTACAGTGAGGGACATGGAAGATGTATCAGTATCCCTGAAAACCCTTATCCAGGAGACAGACACGCTCAGGCAGGACATGGAAGTCTTCAAACTAAAATAGTATTTATTTAGCCACAGATTTACACAGATAAACACAGATAGATTAAAATACAAAGAGATTGTAACTGTTATATTCAAGGGTTTTTATGAGGTTTATAATGAACTTGGCGAGAGATTTATCTATGATAATAAAAAAAATATCAGCGGTAATCAGCGTAAATCTGTGGCTGAATAGTTACCTAAAATAATATGCGGAAATTTACGATATTCAAGTTAGGGGATGAAATATTCGGCATCGAAATCGAAAGGGTTGCCGAGATCCTGAAGGTCCAGAAAATATTCACTATTCCGGGACTGCCGGAATTCCTTTCGGGTGTTATGAGCGTGAGGGGAAATGTTGTGCCTGTGATGGATTTGAGGCTTCGTTTCGGCCTGAAGCCTTCAGGAAATAAAGAACGGATAATTATTGTACGCTACGGAAAAGAGAAAATCAGTTTTCTGGTGGATGACATTAAAGAAATCCTGTCTTTATCTCCCGAGGAAATAAGAACTCCGCCTTCAATCTTCAAGGGTTTTAAGACAGAATATCTGACAGGCCTGGGCAAACATGGCGAGCGGATCATTATTCTCCTGAATGTTGATAATCTTCTCAGTTCCGAGGAGAAGATCAGACTCGGTGAAGCCGGGGAACTTTTGGAGGTAAAAGTTGCAGGAAACAGCAAAACAACTCAGTGACGGCAATGTAGAGGTCAGAAGGCTTGCTGTTGAAAAGATGAACGGGATGAAGGAACTGTCCTGCATTCCTCTGCTGTTGACAGCCATGCAGGATATAAGCTGGCGTGTGAGGAAGACGGCCGTAGATATACTGTTTCAGGATTATCGGGTAGATGAGTATATCGACGGGCTTATTAAGCTTCTTTATATTGAAGATAACGCAGGCGCAAGGAACTCCGCAATTGAGGCGCTCATAAGGCTGGGGAAGAAGGCGACAGTGTATCTTATTGAAGCCTTCAAGACCCCGCATAAAGACGTAAGAAAGTTTATCATTGATGTGCTCGGCGAACTGAGGGATAACCGGTCACTATCCCTGATGCTTGAGGCGATCAGGGATGAGGACGAAAATGTCAGGGCGACTGCCGTGGAACACCTTGGCAAACTCGGAGAGCCTTCTGTTGTAGACGCACTGCTGGATATTCTGGACAGCGGTGAGCTCTGGACTGCGTATCCTGCTGCCGACGCCCTCGGCAGGATCGGCAATAAAAAGGCCGTGCCCCATTTGCTGCAGGCTCTGAAGAGGAAGCCCCTGAGGGAACCGGCGCTGAAGGCCCTGGGGCTTCTGGCGGAGCCCTCAACACTCGAACATATCATTTCCCTTCTCGAGGACAGCTCAAAGAATATTCAGGAGCAGGCGTTGAAAACCATAGAGAGGATGTACCATAACGGCGTAGAGGCCGGGTTTATAACCGGAGAGCTGAGAAGGCTCCTCGGCGCTAAGGCGATTGCGTTGCTGCTGAACTATGCCTGGTCGAATAAGCGTGAGGTGAGGATATCAGCCATATTACTGTTGGGCCTGATGAAGGATGAAGCAGCCTATGGCCCTCTGCTGGATATTTCACATGAGGAAGAGTTTGCGGAAGACGTAAAAAAGGCGCTTGTCTTTATCGGGAGCGGGAACCCGGGCTCCCTTCTGCAACTTTTCAATACCGATAATACCCACCAATTGCGGTTTATCTGTGAAGTTGCCGGAGAGATTGTCTCTCCTGTGTATTATGATGTCTTTGAAGGGCTGCTGAAAAACGAAGATGGGCATGTCCGCGCAATTGCTGCGTACAGCATTTCAAGGCTGGGCGACAGGAGGGCCAGGCAGGAACTCCTTAGTCTTCTGACAGACCCTTACGAAGATGTACAGGAAGCCGCGGTCGAAGCCCTGAGCAATCTGAGAGACGCCTTGCAGACAGATGAGCTTATCTATATGTTGAAATCTGATGACCCTTTTCTCAGACGGAATACCGTACGCCTTCTTGGAAAGTTAAAAGCCGCAGATGCGGTTGCGGATATTGGATTTGCCCTGAAGGATGAAAAGATTATGGTCAGAAAGGCGGCTATTGAAGCCCTTTTCTCGCTGGGGACTCCGGATGCTGTACGTTATCTCACCCATGCCCTTACTGATGAAGACCCGGATATACGGATTTCAGCAACACTGAGCATAGGGGCGCTCGGCGGAGAAAGGGCGCTCGATTCACTTATCATACTGACGGCTGATCCTGAGGATTTTGTGCGTGTTTCAGCTGCAAAGGCCCTGGGTTTGCTGAAGGACAGGGGAGCGGTCAAGAATCTTATAAAGCTGCTTTCCGACCGCAGCGGGTTTGTTGTCTCTACTGCCATTGAGTCGTTAAAAGCCCTTGGAGGCGATGAAGCGAACGTCGCTATCCTGAAAATGCTGTCTTCTGAAGATGAAGAAATCAGGCGGACGGCAATAACTGCGCTTGAGGGGTTTGAAGAGGCAGAAGACAGACTTGTCTCCTTTTTGAAAGATCCTGATTGGGCTACAAGGATTGCAGCGGTCAGGGCGCTCGGGAGAAGTTCCCGGGGCGGGGTGAGAATTGAACTTGAAAAAATGCTTGATTCCGAGGAAGACCCTGCGGTAATCAGGGTTGTCGAGGAGATGCTGAGTGCTTGAGACGGAGCCGGTCATCCCTCTTTCTGAAGATGTATTCAGGCTTATACGTGATATTATAAAAGATTATTGCGGTCTGTATTTTGATGACAGTTCCAGGTACCTTATTGAAAAAAGGCTCTCCAGGAGGGTGAGAGGTCATCACCTGAATGATTTCAGGGACTACTACAGGTTTATCCGTTATGATAAAAATACCGAGGAAGAGCTTTCCGCCATCATGGATATTGTCACGGTCAATGAAACATATTTTTTCAGGGAACTGAACCAGCTTAAGGCCTTCAGCGAGGAGATTCTGGAGGAATTGAAAGTAACGAATAAAGACAGAAAAACCTTGAGGATATGGTCCGCGGGTTGTTCCACCGGTGAGGAACCCTATACGCTCACCATGCTCATAAATGAAAAGAACAACTTTTACGACTGGGACATTGAAATTCATGGAAGTGATATAAGCCAGCGGGTGCTTCAGACTGCGCGCAAGGGCGCTTACAGGAAAAATTCATTCAGGACCACTGAACCATATTACATAAAGAAATACTTTACGGAAGAGGATAGCGCCTTTAAGATCAAGGACAGTGTTAAAAAGCATGTCAACTTCAGCTATCTGAATCTTCTTGATCCGTTTAAAACAAGATTTTTGGGTAAAATGGATGTGATATTTTGCAGAAATGTATTGATATATTTTGATAATGCCTCAAGAAAGAGGGTAATTGAAAATTTTCATGACAGGCTTGTAGATGGGGGGTATCTTTTGCTCGGCCATGCCGAATCCCTTATGAATATTTCAACTGCCTTTAATCTGAAGCACCTGAAAAACGATATGGTATATCAAAAGCCATTTCAGAAAGGGATGAGTAACTACACAGGTGGATAGACTGAAGGTAAGTAGACTGAAGGTGGACGGCGAAAGGCTTTTAGGTGCTTCAGCCTTCAGCCTTCGGCCTAAATACCTGGGTACTTACATAAGATGAAGACAAAAGTCCTTATAGTTGACGATTCTGCCTATACAAGGCAGACAATAAAGAAAATCCTTCAACAGGACGCAAGTCTTGAGGTTGTCGGTATTGCTTCTGACGGAATAGACGCAATGGCCAAGACCTTAAGATTGCAGCCTGATATCATAACACTTGATTTTGAGATGCCTGAGATGGACGGCTTCAGTTTCCTGCGATGGCTGATGAAGGCGCGTCCTACGCCAGTAATAATGGTCAGTTCACATGCTGATTCAAAAACCGTATTCAAGGCCCTCGAACTCGGGGCTGTTGATTTTATCGCGAAGCCCACAAGGCGCGCCTCAATAGAACTTCAGACCATCGAAAAAGACCTCCTAAGCAAGATAAAAGGGATAAAAAATATACGCATGGACATTTTGAGCAAGAATCTTGAACTCCTTGAAAGCGATGACCTGGTGGAAATACCGGGGGTAAGGGAAAAGCATAATGCGATTGATATTGTTGCCATAGGTTCGTCTACAGGGGGGCCTGCAGCGCTTCAGATAATTTTGACGAGGCTTCCTGAGGATTTTAGGGCGGCAATTGTTGTAAGCCAGCATATGCCGAAAGGTTTTACGGGTCCGCTCGCGGAGAGATTAAATAAAATGTCTCAACTCAGGATCAAGGAAGCAACAGACAGGGAACATATTAAAAAAGGGACGGTTTATATCTGTCCGGGAGGTTTTCATCTCGGTATCATCCGGAAAAATCAAAAACCGTATATTGCACTGAAAGAAGGAAGACTTACTGACAGGTATACCCCGTCGGTTGATAACATGATGACAGCCGTAGCTGAGCATTACGGCTCAGGCTCTATGGGGGTCATACTCACCGGCATGGGAAATGACGGCAAGAATGGTCTGCTGGAAATTAAAACAAAAGGCGGCTATACTATTGCAGAAGCGGAATCGAGCGCCGTAGTATTCGGTATGCCGGGTGAGGCCATCAAAAACAATGCGGTTGAAACAATACGTCCGATTTCAGAAATACCGTATGAAATAATAAGAGTGGTGAACGATCCGCACAGCAGGGGGAGAGATTAGTGGAGAAAGAACCAATTAATATAAGCAAGGCCGACGAATTCCTCCAGATGTTCAGGAAAGGCGAGGAGTTTACCAAAGAGATCCTGAGGGAAAACGAAAAACTCAGATATAAGATTGTGGAACTGGAGGGTTTGATCGAAAAATCCGATGATAATGCCAGGACCAGGCTGTATGAAGACAGAATCAAACTGCTCGAAGAGGAACTGGATTCATTAAAGGACAAATTCAGAACTGTTGCAGAGGAAAACAAGGATTTTGCGACGAAATATGTAGAGGTAGAGGAGGAAAATAACAATCTTGCCAATCTGTATGTCGCCAGTTATCAGCTCCATTCCACCCTTGATTTTTCAGAGGTTCTCCGCATAGTCCTGGAGATTGTCATAAACCTGATAGGGGCGGAAAAATTTTCGATTATCCTCATCGACGACAAGACAAATGAACTTGTCCCTGTGGCAGCAGAAGGCATGGATATAGCGGACGCCCCAAAGGTCAAAATCGGTGTTGGTATTATCGGCAGAGTTGCAAGGGAGGGTGAGAGCTATTTTGCTGAAAAACTTACTGTTGCCGGAGAGTATAATCCCCATGAGCCTATCGTATGCATACCGCTTAAAATAAAGGAGCATGTGATTGGCGTTTTAGCGATCTATACGCTCTTTACCCAGAAGGAAGGATTTTCAAATGTGGACTATGAACTGTTTAATCTGCTTGCAGGGCACGCAGCCACGGCGATCTTCTCTTCAAGGCTCTACACTCAATCAGAGAGAAAACTGACTACCATTCAGAGTTTCCTTGATCTTCTGAAAGAGAAACCGAGGAAATAGGAGAGATAAAATGCCGAATATTCTTGTTGTTGAAGATTCACCCACTATGAGACAGCTTATCAGTTTCGCGATAAAGCGGATACCTAAGGCCCATGTTATAGAAGCTACGGATGGCGTCGATGCCCTGAAGAAGTTGTCTTCTGATAAAATAGACCTGATTCTTGCGGATATAAATATGCCGGTTATGGATGGCTTGAAATTAGTGAGTCTTGTGCGCGGCAATGCTGCCTTTAAAGACATACCGATTATTATGGTGACCACGGAAGGGGCGGAGGAAGACAGGAAAAGAGCGATTGCCATCGGAGCAAACGCGTATCTTCCAAAGCCAATTCAGACACAGGAATTACTTAAGCTTGTAACAAGTTTCCTCTCAGGAACGAGTAAATAATCAATTTGAGAGGGTGAATGCCGGAAAAACCTAAGCTAAGCATGTATTGGGCAGCTTCATGCGGAGGTTGCGAAATCTCCCTTGTAAACCTGCATGAAAAGATACTGGATGTTGACGCTGCTTTTGATTTTATGTTCTGTCCCTGTCTTCTTGATACCAAAAAGAAGGACATTGAGGCGATGCCGGACAGCAGCATAGCGATTACCCTCTTTAACGGTGCCCTCAGGACAGAAGAAAATGAAGAGATGGCGCACCTTCTCAGGAAAAAATCCGGACTCCTCATCGCCTTTGGATCATGCTCTTATGAGGGCTGTATCCCTGGATTGGGCAACCTCTCCACTGGTGAGGAAATTTTGAAGTCTGTTTATACTGAAAGCCCGTCCACGTATAACCCTGAAAAAACAATCCCCCGGCCAATAACCAACGTCCCGGAAGGGGAAATACATATTCCGGCGCTGTTAAACAAGGTAAAGATACTTAAGGATGCAGTAGATGTCGATTATTTCATCCCCGGCTGTCCACCCGAGCCTCACCGGATATGGGATGTGGTTGAGACCGTGATCCAGGGTAAACCCCTGCCGCCCAAAGGCAGCGTAATCGGCGCCGGAAATTCATCAGTCTGTGAGGAATGCGAGAGGAAAAAAGAAGATAAAAAGGTGAAAAAATTCTATAGAACATATGAGATAATCCCTGATAAAGAAAAATGTCTTCTTGAGCAGGGGCTTGTCTGTATGGGTATCGCAACGAGAAGCGGTTGCGGAGGGTTGTGTCCCAGGGTCAATATGCCCTGCACAGGGTGTTACGGCACTCCGCCCGGCGTTATTGATCAGGGGGCAAAGATGATAGCTGCCCTCGGCTCGATACTGGATATCGGTGAAATCAAGGGCCTTTCTGAAGACGGGATCCTCGGGAAGGCGGATGAACTATTGGACGCAATACCCGATCCTGCAGGTATGTTTTATAAATACAGCCTGCCACATTCCATACTTAAGGGAAAGATCTCATGAACCGTATAACCATTGATCCAATAACAAGGCTTGAGGGTCACGGGAAGATCGAAATCTTTCTGAACGAAGAGGGGAATGTAGCAAACACCTACTTTCAAGTCCCTGAATTAAGAGGCTTTGAAAAGTTTTGCGTCGGCCGTCTTGCCGAGGACATGCCTGTTATCACAAACAGGATCTGCGGTGTCTGTCCGGAGGCCCACCACCTTGCGTCGGCAAAGGCCCTGGATGACCTTTTTGATACCGAGCCTCCGCCTGCGGCTAAAAAAATCAGGGAACTTCTTTACATGGCCTTTTATGTTACAGACCATACAACGCATTTCTACGCCCTGGGCGGCCCTGATTTCATCGTAGGGCCGGACGCTCCCCCTTCTGAAAGAAACATCCTTGGCGTTATAAGAAAGGTCGGCCTGGACATCGCCAGGCAGGTCATCGACTGCAGGAAGAGAAACCACCATATTATAGAAATGCTCGGAGGACGCGGCATACATCCTGCAGCCGGCGTTCCCGGCGGATGGAGCAAATCCATAAACGAGGATGAAAGAAAAGAGATAGAAGAGGTTGCCAGGAAGAACATTGATTTCGCCCTTTTTTCCCTCAAGATTTTTGATGACATTGTTTTGAAAAATCCCCTTTACCTTGAACTCATTACATCCGATATATATATTCACAGGACGTACTATATGGGGATGGTTGACAGCGATAACAGGGTCAATTTCTATGACGGTATGATACGGATCGTCGGTCCTGACGGCAGGGAGTTTGTGAAATACCATCCAGGCGAATACCTGGACCACATAGCTGAACATGTAGAGCCCTGGACATATATGAAATTCCCTTATATTAAAAAAATAGGCTGGAAGGGTTTTATCGACGGCAATGAAAGCGGAGTCTATTGCGCATCCCCCCTGTCCAGGCTGAATGTGTCTGACAGGATGTCGACACCGAAGGCCCAGGAGCACTTTGAAAGGATGTTTGAGACCTTCGGCTGCAAAAAAACTCATGGACGTTATCAGCCTGTTCATTACAGGCTTGCCACACACTGGGCGAGGCTGATAGAACTTCTCTATGCTGCCGAGCATATGCTCGAACTCGCAACAGACCCTGAAATCACGTCCCCTGAGGTGCGGACAATACCCAAAGGCATAAAGGGCGTCGGCATTGGTGCGGTTGAAGCGCCGCGCGGGACACTGACTCATCATTATGTTACTGACGAAAGAGGCGTCCTCACCATGGTAAATCTTATTGTCGGCACAACAAACAACTATGCCCCTATTACGATGACGATAAAACGGGCTGCGGAGAAGCTGATTTCCAAGGGTAAGGTTGTGGACGACGGGATTTTGAATAAAATAGAGATGGCGTTCAGGCTTTATGACCCCTGTCTTTCATGCGCGACCCATTCGCTGCCCGGGGCAATGCCTCTCACAGTAAATATAAGGGACAGCGCAGGGAATATTATAAAGGTATTGAAAAGGGGCTGACTTTGAAAAAGACGGTAATAATAGGCCTTGGGAACCCGATCCTCACTGACGATGGCGTGGGGATAAAGGTCGCGCGGGCGCTGAGAGATGAATTGGGAAGCAACAGCAGCATTGACATTAAAGAACTTTACGCAGGCGGTATCAGACTGCTGGATGCCATGACAGGTTATGAAAAAGCAGTGCTTGTTGATGCTATGGTAACAGGTAAAAGAAGCCCCGGAACAATTTGTTCGGTTTCTGATTCAGAACTTGGCTCTGCAAGAAATATCGCATCGACTCATGATATAAACTTTGCAACAGCGCTTGAGCTGGGAAGGATGCTCGGAATCCGGCTGCCCGGAGATATAAAGGTCTTTGGAATTGAGGCGGAAGAAGTGGAGAGGTTTGGGGAGACGCTCACTGATAATGTTGCCAGGGCGGTCCCGCAGGTTGTCAGGCTGATAACTGAAGATATGGGGCTGGAAAAAGAGAGAGGGTCATTGTGAGAATAGGGGTATATTTCTGCAACTGCGGAACGAACATATCCGACAAGATCGACGCTGACCTTGTCAGGGAAAAGGTTTTAAAGCTTCACGACGACCTGCTTTTTCAGTCAGTTGATTTCATGTGTTCTGAGGAAGGCAAGGAATTTATTGAAAGAGATATAAAGGGGAATAATATTGAGAGGGTGGTAATTGCCGCATGTTCACCCAGGGAACACGAGCAGACCTTTATGCGTGTCCTCTCGAATGCAGGCGTTAATCCTTACCTGATGCAGATGGTAAATATCCGGGAGCAGGTGGCATGGGTGACAGCAGACAAAACAGAGGCCACAGGAAAGGCTGCCAGGCTTGTCGGCGCAGCAATAAAAAGGGTCTCTTTGCACGAGCCGCTTGAAAAAAGGGAGCTCGATATATGCCCGGATGTCCTGATCATAGGAGCAGGGCCTGCAGGGCTTAAGGCAGCAATGGGCATTGCCGGTGCAGGAAGGAAGGTCACGCTAGTGGAGAAGTCCCCTGTAATCGGCGGCCTGCCTGTGCGGTATGAAGAACTCTTCCCGAACATGGAGTGCGGACCATGCATGCTCGAACCCCTTCTTGCTGATGTAATGCATGGGGAACATTCCGGGAATATCGAAGTCCTGACCCTTTCCGGGTTGGTCGAAGTAATTGGTTCATACGGGAATTTCACAGTAAAAATCAGGCAAAAGCCGAGATATGTAGATATAAATAAATGTATCGGATGTGCTGAATGTATAGAGGCATGCCCTGTTTCTGCAGGCAACGAGTTCAACTATGGAATGAGCGAAAAAAAGGCGATTTATTTCCCTTTTGCAGGGGCGTTGCCGAATGCGCCGTCAATAGATAACAGCATCTGCCTGAGGGCAAAAGGCGAAAACTGCATGCTCTGTAAAGAGGCCTGCCCGGTGGAAGGCGCTATAGTTTTCGAGGACTGCGGGAAGGTTTTTGAGAGATCAGCAGGCGCTGTTATTGTTGCGATCGGCAGTAATGTCTATGATTGTAGTAATCTCCCGAACCTCGGCTACGGCCGGATTAAAGATGTTTTCACAGGCCCTGAGTTTGAAAGAAGGCTGGCCTCAAACGGACCTACTGAAGGAGAGATCAGGACCTCCGGCGGCAATGCTCCGGCAGCGGTCGCCATCATCCATTGTGTCGGCAGCCTCGATAAAAACCATAAGGAATATTGCTCCGGGGTCTGCTGTCAATATGCCTTTAAATTCAATCATCTCATCAGCAAGAAACTGCCGGGGACGAAGCTATATCACTTTTACAAGGAATTTTCAGTCCCCGGCAAAGAGGAATTCAACCTCTACCAGAAGGCCGGACATAATCCGAATTCCGCTTTCATACGATACAGCGACATTAGTGAACTGGCGGTCGTCACAGAGGACGACAGGAAAATTATCAGGTACAAGGATGCCTCAGGGCAAGAGGGCGATGTGGCAGCCGATATTATTATCCTGTGTCCGGCGGTCATTCCCTCCTCAGGGTCCCCGGCGGTCGGCTCTATTTTTGAGATGTCTATGGACAGGCTGGGTTTTTTTGAAGAGATGCATGCCAGGATGGACCCGGTACAGAGCAAGATACGAGGGGTTTTTATTGCCGGCACATGCCAGTCGCCTATGGATATTCAGAAGGCGATGAGCCAGGGCATGGCAGCGGCCGGTTATGTCCTTTCAGGCCTTGTTCCGGGAAGGAAACTCGAGATAAATCCTGTCAATGCTGTTGTGGACCCTGAAATGTGCTCGGGGTGCAGGGTATGTGTTTCGGTATGTCCCTATAAAGCGATAACCTTCAGCGCTGACGAAAAAGTTTCAAAAGTCAATGATGTTTTATGCCAGGGGTGCGGCACATGCGTAGCAGCCTGCCCCTCCGGCGCTATTAAGGCCAATCACTTCACAACAGAGGAGATATTTGCTGAGATAGAGGGGCTTTTGTCATGATAATTGAAAACAGGGAGGCAGTTTTTGAGCCCAGGATAATAGGGTTCCTTTGCAACTGGTGTTCATATGCCGGCGCTGATAAGGCAGGGACTTCACAGACCCCTTATCTGCCGAATGTGAATATTGTGAAGGTCATGTGCAGCGGCAGGGTCGATCCCCAGTTCGTCTTAAAGGCCTTTGAAAAAGGGGCGGACGGCGTTATCATTCTGGCCTGTCATCCGGGAGACTGTCATTACAAAGAAGGCAATTACAGGGCAGTGCAGCGGCATCGCCTGCTCCTGAGACTTTTAAAACAATTCGGCATTGAAGAGGAACGCTGCAGGCTCGACTATGTATCTGCAGGCGAGGCTGAAAAATTTATTGAAGTAATAGAGGGAATGGTAAACAAGATCAGGGACTTGGGTCCCCTTAAAAAACGTATGGAGGTGTAAAATGGCATTGCAGGCATTAGATTTTAAAGGGATGAAATGCCCTCAACCAACACTCAAACTGACATCTTTGACTTTCAAGCTGCCGAAGGGGGATGTGGCTGAGATCACTGCTGACTGTCCCACATTCGAGGAAGACATGCGCGGCTGGTGTGCCAGAAACAAGAAAGTCCTGCTCTGGATGAAAGACCTGGGCAACGGGGTTAAGGCCTGCCAGATTCAGTTCTGATATAGTGAAGGAAATTTGTTTAAAATGCTGTAGAAACAAGCATGAAATCCTAATGATGGGAAGGAGATACAAGTAAATAATGCAATAGTTGATTTAAAATGGAGGAAGTATCGGTGGGTATAGAAAAAAAGGCTCCTCGCTGTTTCAAATGGGTAACCCAAAGTTAAGTTTTCCTCCAATGAGGTAGATCATTGCAATTAGATTGTGAGTAGTCCTATAGCCTCTGGCACGCGCCTTGGCAGCTTGAACAAGGCTATTAAAGCCCTCCA
>CAMTXX010000021.1:0-11887 GCA_947085825.1 uncultured Nitrospira sp.
GCACTATCCCGAATACCAGGAATGCCAATACTCCGATCCCTGCCCCTATCTTTGTTCCCACCTTCATCGTATTTGTTCTTCCTTCTGTCATGACACTTCCTCCTTTGTTTAGTTTGAATTTATTTGTGTTCTACTGTTGCCAGTTCTTTCTTCTCTGTCTTTATCGCATCCACCACTGTGCCGGCCAGCCATCCCAGTGTTGTCGAGGCCATGATGAACATCATCCCTGATACCATCACCCCTATCACCATTGAGGCTGCCACGATCATCCGGGGAAGCAGCCCTGCTCCCACCGGGGTCCCAAATACCAGACCTGCTATATTCAGCCCCATTACTCCGCCAAGGAATGAACCTGGAAGCAGTCCGAATACTGCAAAGAGCACTAATCCGCAGCCTGCTCCTATGTATGCCAGTTTCTTTGTGTATGTTGTGTCTTTCATTTTCGTGTCCTCCTTTTTCTTCGTTGCTTCTTGCTATATATAGTTGCACATGCCATGCCAACTGTAACCCATTGTTTTTATTGAATTTGGTGTTTGCATTTCCGTGCATTTCAGCGAATTCCTTTGCAGATTTGCAAAAAAAAACTGAGGTGTCGTAATTGATAAGCGAAGCGGCGTTTCAAACGGTGTTGTGCGAGAAATTATGGTCGGGGCGAGAGGATTTGAACCTCCGGCCCCACGGTCCCGAACCGTGTGCGCTACCGGACTGCGCTACGCCCCGAACATAACATAATAAAAATCTGCTATACTTAAAGTCAAGTAATCAAAAAATATTATAATCTTCAGACGCGGAAACCAGTCTAATGATAGAACCTCATAAAAAAGTAAATATCCTGAGAATAAAAGAGGGACATGCGGAAGAGCTTGAGGATTTTGTAGCTATTGAAAAGCGGGTGCGGATATCCGTAAACGGCAGGCATCTGCTCAGCCTCTACTGCAGCCCTTTCATGATACGTGAATTCGTGGCTGGTTTTATATATAACGAAGGGCTGATATCAGGCGGCTGGTGCGCAGACAGGATAAGTCTGGAATACGGCGATGAAATCAACGCTGATGTGCCTGCGGACGGAACAATTGCAGAAGGCGAAAAGACTGTTACGTCGGGATGTGCCGGCGGGATAAGCCTTGCCCGTCCATTACCTCAGGAAAAGCTCTCCGATGATACAGTATTTAATCTTGCCCATATAAAGCACCTTTACCGGGAATTCCAGAGAAAATCAGAGGGGTACAAATCAACCGGCGGGGTCCACAGCGCGGCACTGGCGGACGACAGGCATATGCTGGTGTTCACTGAGGATATCGGCAGGCATAACGCGGTTGACAAGGTGATAGGATACGCTCTTTTGGAGAATATCCCGTTGCAGGGGAAGCTTATGCTCGCAAGCGGGAGGCTCTCTTCCGAGATCGTGACAAAATGCGCCCGTTGCGGAATTCCCGTTGTTGTCAGCAGGGCCGCGCCCACAAGTCTTGCCGTTGAAATCGCAGAGGCCGCGGGGCTTACCCTTATCGGTTTTATTCGGGGGGAGAGAATGAATATCTACACCGGAAGGCAGAGAATCAGGCTACAGGTCTAATATCTTTCTGCGCATAATAGTGATTTCGAAGCTGTATGAGGCCATTTTCGCAAGAGTATGTATGTAGCTCAATCCCGCATCCATTACAGATTTATTCCCGTTATCTACATACAGCAAGGCGATAATCTTTTCTCTTAATTGTATCGGGATCATGCAGCAGTCCTGCGGGTTTCCGGACAAAAGAGAGATGAGGGGTTCATTCCCCGGTATTTTCAGCAGCGGGCCCCTGTAGTAATTTTTTCTATTGATTACCTCCGCGAAGACAGAAGTCGGCTCTATCTTGATTTCAATGTTTTCTGCATCCATTCCCCTTGCCTTCCAGCCTGTGACCCTGTCTCCTTTCAGAATAAAAATCGCCGCCCTTGTGGAGATTTTCTTGCTTTCATCCAGCAGGAGCCCTATTATTTCATCGCGATCTTTTGCATTTGCAAAGGCTTCTTTGATCCTGGCCAGTTGTTTTTTGCCTTCTTCGCTGTCCTTTGGCTTTTCCTGCAACTGCTCTCCTTCCTTGCCGAAGATGCTTATGTAGCGAAGGTCCCTTTCCAGAGCGTAATGTTTTTCGAGGGCATAGAGCAGTCTGAGTTCGGAAGTGACATAGGGGATAATCTCATAGCCTGTAATGAACCTGAGTTCATCAACAGTTTCCATTGAACGGGGATCGAGCAAGGCAACGTGCAGTCGGTTGCGGTCTTTCCGAAACGGCACAACCTTGTATTTCTCAGCCATTTCCCTGCTGATGCAGGCTATGATCTCATCATCCAGGGAAGCAAACTTTGAAGGGTCAACTGCGGGTACCTTCAGATATTTACTTAAGAAAGAGACGAGTTCAGATTCCTTGAGAATTTTGAGTTCTACCAGATTTGTCCCGATTCTCCCTCCGAAAATCACCTGTCTTTCAAGCGCAAGCCTGAGTTGCTCCTTTGTGATCAGACTTGCTTTAACTAAAGCCTCTCCAAGTTTCATAGTCATTATTTTAATCCATATTTATATAATTTGTGTCTGAAGGAACGAAAGGACAGCTTCAGCAGCCTTGCAGCCTCTGTCTTTACGCCTTTTGCCTTTTCGAGCGCCTTGAGCAGGTAGTCTTTTTCGAGCTGCTCCATAATGCTCTCGAAATCTATGCCTTCATCTCCGATTTCAGGAAGATGCTTTCCAACCTCATCGGCCCTGCGGATCTCCTCAGGCAGGTCACCAGGCAGTATAATTTCCCCGTCGGCAAGAAGGACTGTACGCTCCACCATATTTTCAAGTTCCCTTACATTCCCTTTCCATGAATATTTCATCAGAAAACGGAGCGCTTCAGGAGAAAATCTTTTCTTATTGGCCGAAAACTTATTCAGGAAATGCTCAAGCAGCAAAGGGATGTCCTCAGGGCGTTCTCTTAACGGCGGTATGTTTACCGGCACAACGTTCAGCCGGTAGAAGAGGTCTTCCCTGAAGCTGCCTGAGGCAACAGCCTCGGATATATCTTTGTTTGTCGCTGATATTACCCTGGCATCCACGGTGATGTCGTTTAACCCGCCGACCCTTCTGAAAGTACCGTTTTCAAGTACGCGTAATAATTTGGACTGGAGGGACAGGGGCATTTCCCCTATTTCATCGAGAAAGATGCTTCCCCTGTTTGCTGTTTCAAAGAGCCCTTCCTTGTTATATAAAGCACCGGTAAAAGAACCTTTTACATGCCCGAAAAGCTCGGACTCAAGCAGACCTTCCGGAAATGTTGCGCAATTAATTGTCACGAAGTTTTTATGCTTCCTATCGCTGAGATTATGCAGCGCTGCGGCCACCAGTTCTTTTCCGCTGCCGCTTTCCCCTGTAATAAGGACAGTCGAATTGCTTTGCGCAACTTTCCGTATCAGGATGAAAAGCTCCTGCATCTTCGGGCTCTTTCCGATAATATTCTCCAAACCGCTGGAGGACTTCACCTGCTCCCTCAGGAGAGAGAGCTCCTTGCTTAAGTTTTTCTTTTCGAAGGCTTTTTCAATTATGAGGCGTATTTCATCGATCTTGAAAGGCTTGTGGATATAATCATACGCCCCCAGTTTCATTGCTTCGATCGTTGCTTCGGTTGTGCCGAAGGCGGTTATCATGATAACAATGGTTGCAGGCGAGAGTTCTCTGGCATTTCTCAAGACTTCAAAGCCGTCGGCCTTAGGCATCTTGATGTCGGTTACAACGAGATCGAATATATCGTTCCGGAGATAATCAATTCCCTCAAGTCCGTTGGAAGCGGCTGTTATCTCATAGCCTTCTTCCTCAAGCAGCATCCTGAGGACTTCCCTCAGGCTTTTTTCATCTTCTATTATCAGTATCCGGCCTTTAATATTTTTCATGTCAGCGCCTTAGTATAATCTCAAACGTGGTTTTGATGCCAGGGCTGCTTGTAACAATAAGCCTTCCCTTATGCTCTTCAATAATCCTGTAAGCTATCGCAAGCCCCAGGCCGGTGCCTGCTTCCTTTGTGGTAAAGAAAGGATAAAAAATCTTTTCGATATTTGCCTGCGATATGCCGGTACCTGTATCTGAAAAAGTGATGGTCACATCCCGGGGGTTATTGTTTGTTGATACGGTCAACGTCCCGCCATTTGCCATGGCCTCATACGCATTTATCCCCAGATTCCAGAATACCTGTCTGATCTTCTCAGGATCAGCGTGAACGAAAAGCTGTCCTTCAAAGTCCTTCCTGATTGATATATTGCCATTATACCCTGCATTCAGGAGGAGCTCCAGTGTGCTGTCAAGGATTGCATGGATGTCTATGCGTTGCATTTCAGGGGGTTTCGGGCTGGAATAGGTCAAAAAGTCCGAGATGGTGTTATTAAGACGATCCATTTCACTTAAGGCTATATCCATCAGCCTTTCCCTGTATTTTTCAGGGAGGCTGTATTCCCTGAGCATTTCGATAGAGCCTTTCAAAGAGGCAAGAGGGTTTCTGATCTCGTGAGCGATATTTGCCGACAGTTCGCCGACTGCCGCCCATTTTTCCCTGTTTTTCATTTCTGCTTCAAGTTTTTTTATCTGTGTCAGATCCTGGAAAACGCCGATAAATCCTGTTTCGTTCTCATTGATGTCTTTGAGTGCGGAAATATTAAGTCCTATAATTTTTGCGCTGTCAGAGTTTGCATCCAATATTTTTTCATAACTCCCGCTCTCCGGCGGCAGATTCAGAAAAGGCAATGCAGTTTTAATGGTGTTGCCTATGACACTTTCTTTTTTTATCCCTGAAATTAATTCCGCGGCCTGGTTGAAGATTAAGACAGTTCCGTTGATATCTGTTGTAAATAATCCGCTTGGCAGGCTTTCAATGACCTTGGTATTAAATAATTCAAGGTCTTTGAGGCTGCTGTCCTTTTCCTCAAGCTGCTCAACTGTTTTTTCAAGGCGGTAAGATAGATATCCGCTGAGATAGGCGGTAATATAGAGCGCAAGTATATGGATGAAGATATTGTACAGAAACTGTTTTTCCGCTATTATCCCTTCATATTCAACCGGCAGTATCCTGTAGAACTGCAGGTCGAGCAATAATCCGTACAATATGCTGCTGAGGCTTGCCATAATATAGCCTGCCCTCTTGTTCAGGACAATGCTTGAAGACAGCACGGCCAGAATCAATGTAAAGGAAAACCAGCTTTCTATCCCTCCTGTAATGAAAATGAGGCCTATTCCGGCGATTACATCGAGTATCAGTTGTATGTATCCGAATAATAAAAGGTTTTTGACCCTGGGAAAGAGCAGGGCGTAAACGATGGTCAGGGAATATAAGGTGATAATAAAATACGACATGAGCCTGGGGTGAGGAGACCCCAGGTATTCTATTTTAAAGAGAAAAGATGAGCCAAGTAACAGTGTGATAAATAAGGCCCTGAAGGTTATCAGGGCCTTGATTCTTGAGGCCAGGGCATTTTCCGCCATAAAGGACACTACTTGATAAGTGTGATGAGTTTGAATATGGGCAGGTACATGGCGATAACAATAAAGCCGACAGAGCCTCCCAGAAAAACCATCAGCATGGGTTCCATCATTGCCGTGAGGTTATTGACTGAGGCGTCAACTTCATCATCATAAAAGTCCGCAATTTTATTCATCATCGCATCGAGTGCGCCGGTTGATTCGCCTACGGCTATCATATGGGTGACCATGGGAGGGAATACCTTTGATTTCATGAGAGGTTCCGCAAGTGTTTTTCCTTCGGATATCGCCTGTCTGACATCCATGACAGCGTATTCTATGACTTTATTGCCTGCTGTCTTTGCCGTTATCTCAAGACCGTCCAATATAGGCACTCCGCTGCTGATCAATGTCCCAAGCGTTCTGGTGAACTTGGCAACAGCCACTTTTCTGAGCATTATGCCGAATATCGGCAGCTTCAAAAATATTCCATCAGTGACTGCCTGGCCTTTTTCGGTCTTTCTTATCTGCTTAAAAGCTATAATAAAAGCGGCTATTGTCACGCCTGTGAGCACTCCCCCAATTCCTGCGAGAAAATTACTCAGCTTTATGACAAGCAACGTAGGCAGCGGAAGAGACCCCCCCATCTGGGTAAACATCTTGGAAAATGTGGGGACAACGAAGATCATGATTACCGCAATACATATTACTGCTATTGACGAGACAACTATAGGATAAACCATCGCGCCTTTCACTTTTTTCTTGAGCTTCATATTTTTTTCCATGTAGGAAGCAAGCCTGTTGAGAATGGTATCCAGGATGCCTCCTGATTCGCCTGCAGCAACCATATTGGCGTAAAGGTCGGTAAAGACCTTTGGGTGTTTTTTGAGGGCGTCTGCGTAGGTTGCTCCGGCCTCAACATCACCTTTGATGGTTTCAAGGGTCCTGGCCAGGAATTTGTTTTCGACCTGGGTTGAGAGTATATCAAGCGCCTGCACAAGCGGGAGGCCGGCGTCGATCATTGTTGAGAACTGTCTTGTGAAAATAACGATATCTTTATCATTAACTCCTCCTCCAAAACTCAGGCCGCCAAAGAGCGGTTTTTTCTCTTTTTGTTTGACGAGGGTTGCCGTTATATTTCTTTTTCTTAGTTGAGCGATGACCTCTTCCTTTGAATTGGCGGTGATTTCGCCTTTTTCGATAAGCCCCCTGCTTGTTTTCCCGGACCACTCAAAAATCGTTGCCATTTAACATCACCTCCCGCGTCCGGAAGGCGATGCGCTTGCCCTCTGGAGCATTGTGACCATTTCTTCAGGCACAGGCGATCTGAAGATAGTGTCTTCATATGAAATATGCCCTTGGGTATAGAGTTCCATTAAGGACTGGTTCATTGTCTGCATGCCGAACTTTGCCTGTCCTGTCTGCATTGTAGAATATAGCTGGTGGATCTTGTCTTCCCGTATGAGATTGCGTATCGCCGGATTTGGTATAAGAAGTTCTACTGCAAGCACCCGGCCTTTTCCTGATTTTTTGGGAATAAGCTGTTGAGATAGAATTCCTTCGAGCACAAAGGATAGCTGCACCCTTATCTGTTCCTGCTGATGCGGAGGGAAGACATCAATTATCCGGTTTATTGTCTGTACTGCCGAGTTGGTATGGAGTGTCGCGAGGCTTAAATGTCCTGTCTCAGATACCGTGAGCGCAGCCTCAATTGTCTCGAGGTCCCTCATCTCACCGATAAGCACAACGTCAGGGTCCTGCCTGAGCACATATCTGAGGGCGTCTTTAAAAGAGGCCGTGTCGGCATTCACCTCTCTTTGATTAATAAGGCATTTCTTGTGAGTGTGGAGGTATTCTATCGGGTCCTCAACGGTTATGATATGTTCATAGCGTTCAGAATTTATCCGGTCGATCATGGCTGCAAGGGTAGTGGATTTGCCGCTTCCTGTAGGGCCTGTGCAGAGTATGAGCCCGCTTGGTTTTTTTACAAGATCATTCACTATTTCAGGAAGCCCCAGGTCTTTAAACGTCCTGATCTCGAAAGGTATGGCCCTGAAGGCCCCTGCAACAGCGCCCCTTTGCATAAAAACATTGCCCCTGAATCTGCTGAGCCCTTTTACCCCAAAAGAAAGGTCAAGCTCATTGCGCTCTTCAAACCTGTGCTTCTGCGCATCAGTCAGGATGCTGTAACATAAGGCCTTGGTATCTGCCGGCGTCAATTGAGGATGGTCAAGCGGAACAAGCTTTCCATCAACTCTCAGCCTTGGGGGTGAGGCGGTTGTGATATGCAGGTCTGAGGCGCCTTTTTCGATCATTATTTTCAGCAGGTCGTAAATGCTTGCCATTTAAATCTCCTTAATCTCCGAAAGATACACGCAGTACTTCATCTATGGTTGTTACGCCTTCAGCTACTTTTGTCAAACCGCTCATCCTTAAGCTTTTCATCCCCAAGCGTATAGCCGATTTTTTCAGTTCTGAGGAAGACGCTCCTTCAAGGATCAATTCCTTCAGCTCGTCCTTGACAGGCATTACTTCGTAGAGCGCAACCCTTCCTTTATAGCCGGTGTTATTGCAGGCCGGGCAGCCTTTACCCTTGTAGCAGACCAATTTATTGGCCTCTTCTTCAGAAAACCCGAGTTTGACGAGAACGGCAACCGGGACTTTCTCGACCTCCTTGCATTGCTGGCAGATCCTTCTGGCAAGTCTCTGGGCCATTATGAGCACGACTGCCGAGGAGACAAGGAAGGGCTCTATTCCCATATTAAGGAGCCTGCTGACCGTGCCTGGAGCGTCATTGGTATGCAGGGTGCTTAAGACAAGGTGTCCGGTCAGGGCTGCTTTAACGCCTATTTCCGCTGTCTCAAAGTCACGGATCTCTCCTACCATGATAATATCAGGGTCCTGCCTGAGGAATGACCTTAAGGCTGACGCAAAGGTGAGGCCTATATCTTCTCTGACATGAACCTGATTTATCCCCATAAAGTTGAATTCTACCGGATCCTCTGCTGTCATAATATTTGTGTCAGGTTTGTTCAGATAATTTAAGGCGGAATACAGTGTCGTGGTCTTTCCGCTTCCGGTAGGGCCTGTAACCAGGATCATTCCAAAGGGTTTGTTCAGCGCCTCTGTGAAATCATCGAGCGCTGCCTGTTCGAACCCTAATTTGGTGAGATCCACCTGGAGGTTCGCTTTATCAAGAATTCGCATGACTGTTTTTTCTCCGAAAAGGGTGGGAAGCACAGAGACTCGAAAATCAATGTCACGCTTTTTCCCGAGTTTAAGTTTTATCCTGCCGTCCTGCGGCAGTCTCCTCTCTGCTATATCAAGCTTCGACATGATCTTGATCCTTGAGGTAAGGGCCGCCTTTATCTTAGTCGGCAGGTTCATGACCGTGTACATAACGCCGTCAACCCTGTATCTTACCCTGAGAGAGTTCTCATAAGGTTCAACATGAATGTCACTGGCGCCGGACTTGATGGCATTGACAAGTATGCCGTTGACAAGCTTTATAATAGGGGCCTCTACATCTTTGATGACCCCCTCGTCTTTTTCTTCTTCAAGGACATCAACATTGTCGAGGGCACTGCCGACGATCTTGTCAAATTCATCTACATTGACGCTTGGTCCTTCATCATCAAATCTCCCTGAATCAAAATTGCCTGCCTCCAGGTCTTCAGTCCCAAGGGTATAATCTTTTGCCTCAAGGGATACCGTTGACTTGGAAGGCGCGGCTGAGGCGGTCACCATGTCTCCTTTGCCCAGATAATAACCGGAGATCGCATTGATGATCGCGGATTCGCTCGAAATCACGACTTCTACATTGTAGCCCGTCATAAATTTTACATCGTCAATTGCGAAAACATTCGACGGATCAGCCATAGTGATCGTCAGGGTTGCGCCGACCCGCGCCACAGGCAGGATAAGATATTTCTTGGCCATATCCGCAGGGATAAGTTTCAGAATAGAGGGGTCAATCTTATATTCAGAAAGGTTTACGGCGGGGACCCCGTATTGCTTGCTCAAGAACGCCACCAGCTTTTCTTCGGTTACGAATCCCAGTTTTACAAGGTTTGTGCCGAGTCTGCCGCCCTCTTTTTTTTGAAGATTTAAGGCTTGTTTGAGTTGTTCCTCATTGATAATACTCGATGTCAATAATATTTGCCCCAGCTTAGCAGCCATGTTACTAAAATATATCAAATGATAAGTAAAGTCAATAAACAACAACTAATATAAATTAGTATGTTACACCCGATAAGCTGAGGCAAACGTTGCATAAACAGTTTTTTGAAAATTATGGTAAATTACACTATAAAATATAGCTTCTGGAGCAGATTTATTGTAATGATTAATTCACAGAAAAATATGTCTTCGCCGGAGGATATCGAAAGAGCGGAGAGGCTCCGGGAGGTTTTCGCCTCACTGTATGAGGTGAACAAGAGGTTCCCTGTTATTGTGGAAGGTAAAAAAGATGCGCTTGCGCTTAAGAAACTCGGCTTGGCAGGTGATATAATAATACTTCACAGCGGCAAGAATCTCTATGATTTCTGCGAAGATATTGTTGAAAGGTATTCAAGGGTGGTTATTCTGCTCGACTGGGACACAAAAGGGGAAAATCTTTATAAAGCAATAGGAAAAAACCTCATAGGACACTGGGAGGAATTTTCCGCGTTCAGGGATGTGATAAAAATCCTGTGCCAGAAGGACATAAAGGATGTCGAAGGCATCCCGAAGCTGTTGTCTAAACTTGAGGGCCCCGGACCGGATGAGGAATTTCTGAGGGGATGAAAAATCTCGGCAGCGAAGGTGAGGAACTGGCAACAGCATTTCTCAGGCAAAAAGGCTATATCATCCTTGAGAAGAACTACAAAACAAGGTTTGGTGAAATAGATATTATTGCAAAAGACAGAGATGTCTTTGTATTCATAGAGGTCAAAACAAGGGCTGATATTACGTTCGGATATCCGTTTGAGGCCGTTAATCCGAGAAAAAGGGAAAAGATCAGGAAGGTGGCGCTTTTTTTTATGAAAAAACTTAAAAAAGAGGTCCCGGCAAGATTTGATGTCCTGAGTATTTACTTTGAGCATGGCAGGCAGCAGGTAGAGCATATACAAGATGCTTTTGAAGTGTAAGGTCTGCTTGACAACAAATTTTTGTTGATGCTATGCTGACAAGGTTCCTTTATGTGGGGCTGTAGCTCAGTTGGGAGAGCGCTTGAATGGCATTCAAGAGGTCGTCGGTTCGATCCCGATCAGCTCCACCATTAAAATCTTCATAAACGCCCACCATGATCTTCAGTACATTCGTTATCTCCCCTTTCTTTCGGGGCGGGGCCGACGGAAAGGGGGGCCGCGCAGTGAAAAGGGGATGGGGCGAGCCTTACGGCGTTAGAGTCTTTAGTCCTTCCTGGGCTGCTATCTTACAAAGCCTCTGATCTGAGGAAACAAAGGTGATATCATCACTCTTCATATTCAAGGCAATTGCCAGTTGAATGCTGTCAACCGGTTTCATGTATCTTTTCAGTATGAGGTCTTCAGCCTTGATAACATCTTCGGCAGTGACATCAAGAATTGTCATATCCAGCGTCACGATATCCTTGTAAAAGAAATCACGCTGCTGCTGAAACTGTTCCTCTGTGGTAATCTTATCGACCTCGAAAAGACGCTTCAGATTAGAAATCATCTCAACGATTGTGATTGACGAAATGTAAAGCAGCTGGCTGTGGTCTTTGAGAATACGGGTGACCGCTGTGGTCCCCTTCTCCTGCTGGTATCTCTTAAAGAGTGCGCTTGTGTCTATGAAAAAAGGCATCCGCTATCGCTTTTCTCTGTCCTCAATAACCCGTTTGGAAAGAGAAACGCCGATGCCCGAAAGACTCTTCTGTATGTCCTTAAGCGTAACGTCAGTGTGACCCTGCTGCTTCGCATGACGGTGCAGCTTTGTGCTTATGTGTGGCTGGCCCATAACCTTAGCAAGTGCTTTGCTCATAATTTAGATACCTCCTTTTTAACAGTCTATCAATGATAAAACGGAAAGGTCAAGATAAAGGGAGTTTACATTACTTCATTTGAATTCCGCCTCGATCTCGGTCTTGTCCCAGGCAACTGAAGCCGCTCCGTATCGCTGGCAGTTCAGGAGAAAGGCAATGCGCGGGATTCCAGCAAGTTCGGCTGCCTAACCCGAAGTCAAACGTCCCATCTCGTAAAGTTTCACAGCAAGGGCGGTCTTTGCCTCCTGCTCGAAAGCAGTGAGACTCATGTTAAGTGCAATGATAACGATGCAGAATAATTTCAGACCTCCTGACCCCGTGGAAATTGCTATGACACCAATTCATAGTTGAGTCGCAAGTTCGTTCCCGGAAAAACCGTTTCCGTGGAATTAAGCTCGCTGCAGAGATGACGGATTACTTCAGCACTGCCCCGATTAGCC
>CAMTXX010000022.1:0-9994 GCA_947085825.1 uncultured Nitrospira sp.
ACAAGCGAGAATGACAAACCAAAAACACATTATAGGCACAATCTTTTATCATTAATTATTATTTATAATCAAAGCCTTTGCCTCACCCGCTGTGTCCAGTAGAAAATGTGGGACATGGTCAGTATCTTAAGAGGGGAGACTTTAAACTTCTTGGGTTAAGAGGGGATTGAGGGGAGTTACTCTAATTTTCATGCCCCTTGTCATCAAAAATCCTCTCCTATATTTTGCCTGCCTCACTCTGTCTGTAATTCCGACCTTCCTTTTTTCCGGATTCTCTGGTCCCCCGATTACTACCTTCGAGGGCAGGCAAGCCGGACAATGACATTATCACCCCTTAGCATGAACTTCGCACACGCTGTCCAATCCGACATTTAAAAGAAGCATGAGCAGCCCGGTCACAATCACCGCTACCGCAGGTATAAACAGAGCGGTCAGCCCCATTGCAGCCAGCGCTGCCGGAAGCGCGATAAGCAGGGCTTCCTTCACCTTTGCCTCCTTGAGGAGTTTCTTGATCCCCTTATCGGAGCACATAAACTCAATCAATTTCTTCCTGAAAACCTCCCAGAATTCTTTGCCCCTTTCCTCCGCGTCTTCTTCTTTGATGGCGTCGGACATGACGCTGAAGTGTATTTCCATTGCCTCAAGCGGAGCATGGGACTTGAAATCCACAAAAAAAGGCGCGCCATATTTGACACGCCTTTGTGAAATTCCTATTTTTCTGTAAAGGACTACTTCTGTCTGTCTGTCTGTCTGTCTGTCTGCCGCAAGTTAGATGCCATCATAAATACCTCATCTCAACCACTTTATAAGCCCTGCCACTACCATCAGTTGACCCACCCAGAAAAGAAACATCCACTTTATGATTTCTGCTTTAAAAGATGTTATCTTTGTCTCAAGTTGAGCTATCTTAGTTTCCATCTTTGTCTCAAGTTGAGCAAATTTTTCAACCATTTCAACCCTGAGTTTTGATATCTCTTCTGTTATCCTTTTATCAAGCCTTGACGCCTCTTCTGTTATCCTTTTATCAAGCCTTGACGCCTCCTCTGTTATCCTCTTATCAAGCCTTGAAGTTTCCTCTATAAGTCTTTTTTCAAATCTCTCTTCTGCTATTGCAAGAGAATCCCTTCTTGCATCATCTTCTATGCTTTTTATGATGGCAATAAATTCATCTACGCCATCATCTGTCAGCCGTTCTCTTAATATTTTTGGCACTGATAAAACAGACATTTATATCTCACCCCGCTATTTCCTCTAACTCCTTAAACATTCTCCCGACAAAGGGTTTATCCTATAAAAAGCATTTGGCCACAGATTTACGCAGATTTACACAGATATATCAAAGACTTCTACAGACAAAGTGAATCACCTATTTGTGCTTAAGGTACCTACTGTTGGGTGAAGAGTTTTATCTTTTCAGGTGTTTGTTTTATCAGTGTTTATCCGTGTTCATCCGTGGCTAACTGCCGTTTTTAGGTTTATGTGTTAATTTATACATATTCCCCTCATTCCTGTCAAGCAAAAAATGTAAGGATTGCAAGCCTTCAGTTACGGGGGTGTCGAGCAGATTATTGGCGCTTATAATCGCTCATAAATTGTCATTCCCGAGCGCCCCTATCAGGAATATGGTTCTCACGCAGATTTAACAAAAACCATATCCGTCTCCGAATGCTTTTATCCCCGATAAGGCCATTCGGGGATGACACACAGGCCTGCCCCCGCATGTAGTAAGCGGGGGGGCCGGTTATCCCGTAACTAATGGGTTACTTGAAAATATTGCTCATGTGGGCCGGCATATGCCCGCCCACATGAGGTCTTCCCCCTTAAAGTCTTGCTTAAGGCGTTGTTCCGCTAACGCAGTTTGAATACATTGAATATCCATTTGCCTTTGGCGCAGGTAAAGACTCATTCCTTGCCCTGACTCTATATGAATATGTTGTCCCTGCTGAAAGGCCGGTGTTGCTGTAAGTTGCTGCATTTGCGCCTGTTGTGTGTATCAGACCCCATGTATTTGTTGACGAACAGACGCCATTTTTTCTGTATATCTGAAATCTTTACAAATTGTCCGAATTTTGGTTATATATACAGTGTAACGCCTCGTTACCTCCCTAAGCTGCTGTCTGTTTTTCACGGGCAGCAGCATTTTTTTCTAAACCCTCACTAATTCATACCTTCTCGACCCTAACCCCAATTTTTCAGCCTCTTCCACCTGAAGCATATAAGGTTTCTGGTGCAACTTCATGAGAATATCATCTCCGCCTCTGATCTCCTTATCAGATGCAAGCGAATGAGGCAGGGGCTCTGCTGAGGCCAGCATGTCAATACTCGCCTGCTCCACAGAGACTATATCTTCGGATATAAGGATGCCTATATCCTGGATTACCGGAACATCAGCCGCAGGCATGCAGTCACATTCAGGCTGGATCTCTGTCAGGAAATTAATATATATTATTTTTTGTGCTTCAAAGGTGCTGATTACGGCCTTTGCAGCCTCTGCCAGAGAACTCATGAATCTGTTGTCCTCCCCCGGCATAATCAGTGACTCTGACTGGCAGACCCGCTCGCATCTGCCGCATCTCCAGCATACATCACCGTCCCATACAAGCTCATCATCTTTGAATGTTATGGCGTCGAGAGGGCAGACGTCCCTGCATTGGTAGCAGAGTTCGCATTTGTCGGCATCCCATACCAGTTCACCTTCTCCTGTCGTATGCATCGAACCCCTGCCGCACTTCCAGCCGCAGGTGCGGTGTGCGCTGCTCACACCGCCCATCGCCATATTCTTTATCGCCCCGGCATACCCTGCATTAATATGTCCCTTTACATGCGAACAAACGACCATTGCAGGCACATCATTGATCAATGAGGCCACAGCGACATCCCCCAGGATTTCTCCTGCCTTGACCATGATATTGTCATTGCCGTAAAGACCATCGGCCAGGACAACAGGAGCCCCGACAGACAAATGGTTGATGCCGTTGCGGTTTGCAACCTCAAGATAATCAAGCCCCTTTATCCTCACTGTATCGGTCACGAAAGGCTTTGCGCCTATTTTTTTCAGCATATCTACTACCTTCCTCAGAAAAACAGGCCTTACAATCCTGTGGGCGCCTTCTGAACCAAAATGCGTCTTGACTGCCACCCACTCCTCAGGGCTGAAATAATTCATCATCCCTATTTCTTCCAGCAGCCTTTCGAGTTTTCCGGGCATGCTGTCTTCATAGTTCCATTTTTTTGCCCTTGCTGAAGCAAAATAAACTTTTGCCATAACACCTCCTGTTCACAAAGCGTTAACGAAAAGTAAACGATACTATCTTATTGTATATCCATCCTATCAAAGTGGCGCATATCAATCCATCCAGAAACCCGTAAAATAATCCAAGAAAGCTCCCGACAGGAGTTATTGAATAACCCGGATATATTGACTGGGCCAGCGCCTCAAGAAATAACCTGCCGTACCCTGTAAAATAAGAAAGCCATGTGGTTATAAAGAGAGCGCCTCCCCAGACTATTCCCACTGCAACCCCCAGCGCTAACGGCTTTAGCTTCATTGTCTCTTCCCTTTCATATATAATACACATCCTAAAAAAGCGCCAAACGTATTGGCCGCCATGTCCCCGAATGAAAAACTCCTGTTCGGCAGAAAGTGCTGCACAACCTCCATCATCGCGCCGTACATGCTGGCAAGAGCAACAGACGTATAAAACGCCCTCTTGTGTGTTGTTTTCTGTGCAAAAAACCTGAATACAAATATGGAAGTCAGCCCGTACATCACAAAGTGTGCAATCTTGTCTGCCGGAAGATATGTCTTCGGTACTGTTACAGGCATGACAGAAACAATCAAAATCAAAATAAACCAGATGACCAGCAAAAACATCTATTCCCCGGAAAGGCTTCTGTCGTAAAGCTCTTTTTTGCTGATACCGTACTCCTCTGCAATCCTCTTAACCGCCTCTTTCCTTCCCTGACCTCTCTTCATGAGCGTCTTTATCTCTGTTAACGCATCCTCTGCCGCATTTCTTTTCTCTACAGGCCTTCCTTCCAGGACAATGACATATTCACCCGCTATTTTCGCTGTTTCAAGGCGTTCAAGGATCACTGATGCAGTCCCCCTGAATACCTCTTCATAAAATTTGGTGATCTCTTTAATGACAACCGCCCTTCTGTCATGAAAGGTTTCCGCAATATCGGCAAGCGTCTCAAGGAGCCTGTGAGGCGCCTCATAAAACACAATCGTCCGGGGATCAAGACTGAGTTCTTTCAATTCTTTTAGTCTCTGGGACGCCTTTACAGGGAGGAATCCCATAAACAAAAAAGCATCAGTTGAAAAGCCTGATATCGAAAGCGCCGCGATAACCGCAGTCGGACCCGGGACAGGGACAACCGTGATGCCTTCTTCTATAGCCTTCCTGATAAGGACATTCCCCGGATCAGATATGCCGGGAGTGCCTGCATCGGTAATCAGCGCAACTGACCGGCCTGAATTGAGTATCCGGAGCGTTTCCTCTGTCTTTACCTTCTCCTTCTCACCCCAGTAGCTTATCAGGCGCTTGGAGATAGCGTAATGGTTCAGAAGTTTCAGGGAATGCCTTGTGTCTTCTGCTGCTATGACATCAACCTCCTTAAGTATCCTCAGCGCCCGCAGCGTAATGTCTTCGAGGTTGCCTATCGGCGTTGAAACTATATAAAGTGTCCCCTTCACTGCTGTGTCAGCATCTTTCTGAGTTTTTTGTCTATCCTTATAATATCGTCCGCATCATCCCCTGTCAGTTCCCAGGTATAATCATCCTTTGCAGAGCGCTTCAGCTTGATCTTCACAGGTTTTTTCGGCTTGACCTGCTGCAACTCCGGCTGCTTTTTAAACTGAAAACCATCCTTTTCAACTGCGTGGACTGTTGTAACAGATAAACAAAACAATAAAGCAATAGTCATCATACATAGTCGTTTCATTAATAACTCCTGTATCTGTTGGTTATAGGAAAACGTCTGTCCCTGCCAAAGGCCCTGGAAGTAATCTTTATGCCGGGTGGAGACTGCCTCCTCTTGTACTCGCTTCTGTCTACCATGCTGATGACCTTCCTGACACATTCAATGTCACATCCCATTTTCAGTATCTCCTCAAAGCTCACCTCATCCTCAATGTAAGCCCTAAGGATAGGATCAAGCACAGGATACGGCGGGAGTGTATCGCTGTCTTTTTGGTCATGTTTTAACTCTGCCGTAGGCTCCTTCCATAACACCCTCTCAGGGATGACCACGCCATCACCTGTGGAATTTCTCCATCTGCCGATGTCGTACACCAGGGTCTTAGGCACATCCTTGATGACCGCAAAACCGCCTGCCATATCCCCGTACAACGTAGCATAACCGACGCTCATCTCAGATTTATTTCCGGTGGTCAGCACAAGCCAGCCGAATTTATTGGAAAAGGCCATGAGCAGATTGCCCCGTATTCTGGCCTGAAGGTTCTCCTCAGTTGTGTCCTCTTTTGTGCCTCTAAACGCACCCGACAGCAGATGAAGATATTGGCCCAGAATATCATTAATCGGCAGCTCACTAATAGCAATACCGAGATTTGCAGCCAGCCCGAAGGCATCTTCCCTGCTCTCTACAGAGGTGTATTCCGAGGGCATAAAAAGACCCTTCACATTCTCCTTGCCTATGGCGTCTGCTGCTATGGCGGCAACCAAGGATGAATCAACTCCGCCGCTAAGTCCGATCACAACACCGCTAAAGCCGTTCTTCCTGACATAATCGGCTGTGCCGAGCGCTAAGGCCTTATAGAGTTCCTCTTCCTGCTTAAGTGCAGGTTCTACAGCCGCTGCCTTAAGTTTTTTCCTTTCCTTATGCTCTGTTACAGATATGTTAATCTTCCTTACAGCGCCGGCAGCCCTTGCAGGCATCCGGCCTAAAGACTTTGCTCTGCTCTTTCTGAACTTTCTGAGTCGCTCCATATCAAGATCAAGTACCAGCAGGTCTTCCTCAAACTGCTTCCCTCGTGCGATCAGACAGCCTTCATGGTCAAAGACCATGCTGAAACCGTCAAAAATCAGTTCATCCTGCCCTCCAACGGCATTCAGATAAGCGATAATCACGCCATTTTCCGACGAACGCTCCTTCAGTATCCTTTCCCTCAGCGCCGGCTTCCCCATTTCATAGGGAGAGGCATTGATATTAATGATCACCTCGGCTCCGGCAAGCGCCTGAATACGCGCGGGGCCTTCCCTGTGCCAGATATCCTCGCATATATTGACGCCAAACCTGACGCCGCCAACATTATATACAGGAAACCTCTTGCCTGCCTTGAAATACCTGTGCTCATCAAATACCCCGTAGTTCGGCAGGAATATTTTATGGTATATATCGGTCACCCTGCCCTCGCTGATAACAGCCGCGGCATTATATAAATTGTTTTTTTCAGTATCAACAAAACCCGTAATAACAGTAATCCCATGTGTCCTGCCGCTTATCTTCTTCAACTCTGCCATATTGTCCGATATAAACTGAGGTTTGAGGAGAAGGTCCTCAGGCGGGTATCCTGTCAATGCAAGTTCAGGAAATGCGATGATGTCGGCCTTCTGCCTGACCGCCTTTTTTATGTAGTCAGATATCTTTTTTGAATTCCCTGCAAGATCACCTACTGTTGAATTCATCTGTGCAAGCGCCACGCGCAATAATTTCATCTTTATCTCGCTTTATCTCACTTTCAGTATAGCTACATGATAAAAAAAAGCATATACTTTGTAAAGCGGCAAAAAGGCTCTTCTTCAAAGTGAGTGGGTGAAAAGCGAAGGTGGAACACTCGGCTGACCCGCCAGCCGAAGCCCGGATGGTGTCGAGCCGCTGGTTGGAACTCAATAAATGTCCAGCTGGATTTTGATCGTTTCGCTGATTTTGAGCATATCTTCTTCCGAAAGCGCGCCAGCGCGTTTAAACAAGCGCAACTTGCTCACCGTCGCCAACTGGTCGGCCATAGCCTTGCTTTCTTTGCCGTTGAGAAGGATGAGGGCCTCACTCGGATAGAGACGATCTGTTTTGCTGGTGAGAGGGACGACCTGAACGCGGTTGAGGAATTTGTTTGAGGCGTCATTGCTGACGATGACGGCTGGACGCTTCTTCCTGATTTCGCTGCCGACGGAAGGATCAAAATTTACCCGCCACACTTCACCTCTTTTCATGTCTTATGTCCCTGAAAGTGGCCTCGGCCCATTCCAACGCATCTGCTTCCCGTTTATCGTCTTTGGACATCTGGGAATATGCCAATTCCAGGTTAGGGCGAACTACATGCGGGCGTACGAGTTCCTCTATGAATTTACTGATTTTACGGGGACCGATGGTTTTGTGAAGTCCTTTATATACGGCTTCATCGACTGTTATAGTCAGTTTCTTCTGCATTTTTTTCTCCTTTTTATACGTGTAGTATACGTATTCAAGGTGGATTATGTCAATAGACGGAAAATCCCCTAAGAAATGCACAGTTCCGAAACATTCCGCGCTACTCCTCCGCAAAATAGTCGGAGTCAATCTTGACAACATCGTAAAAAGTCGTCATACCCGCGAAGGCGGGTATCCAGAGTCGTTACAACTACTTGAAAACACTGGATTACCGATTAATCCCGAACGCTTTCGGGACAGAACATATTGAAAACACTGGATTCCCGCCTTCGCGAGAATGACGGCCAAAAACAAAAATGGCAGTTTATAAACAGACACTAAATAGAATATCTCTCATCTGATAAAAGACTTAGTGATCGGTTTTCATGTTCATCGCTTTTCCGGCAAGGAGAACAGATATAATCCCTGCTCTATTGTTGACTCCGAGCTTCAGCGTCAGGAATTTCATATAAGCCTTGACTGTATTTGGACTCAGGCTGAGGTTGAGCGCTATCTCTTTATTGCTGTTGCCGGCAAAAAGCAGCCTGACTATATCCTGCTCCCGGTTGTTCAGCTTGTATTGCCTGAAGATCATGGGAAGGTTTATTTTTTCTAAAGTGATCCTTTCCAGGACAAAGAGATATTGCTTTTCTGTCTGCTCTGTTGAATTGCTTTTTGAAGTGTGTCCTGAAAGCGTAATGCAGTTCACCATATACCTTCTGCGGTAACTTTCGAGTATCGCAATATGCCCGGCTATTGAATCCGCACTGCCCTTGTGCGGGGACAGCTCGTCATGGCCTTTCTCTATTATTTTCTTCCACTTTGAACACAGAGAAGACATATACGACAAAACATCTTTCTTCTTTTCAGGCTTTTCTTCCGGGGAGACCTCATCCATTGAAATAATTTGCCAGGCTTCCTGGCTGTAAAATAACTGTTCTTTGGAAAGGCCGGAGGGAGGGCGATAGAAAATAAAGGCATTGTGCAAAGAGGCCTTCTCGTGCACCTTTTCTGCCTGGGTATTATTCATATTAAAAACATATCACAATTCCACAAAGGAATCAAAAAATTCCTTCAATCCTTAAGATCATCCGATACTACCCGTAACTACTCAGGTTGCTTAGCCCTTTAGTCTGTAGGCTGCCAGGCAAAAGACGGAGCATGTGTTGGGCCGGCACATCTCATATCTCATGTTTTGTTGTTGCTAACAGGCTAAAAGGCTACAGCCTATAGACCTGAGTAGTTACTACACCCGAACAGGTATATCCTTTCAGACAGTTCTTTAGGGTGCCCGTTGCCTCACGTAGAAATCGTTTTGAAATGATGGCGCTTTTTTTCATTGCAAAACTGTTGGAACCGCATATCCCGTTCCTATGCCTTTTGATGCGCCTTTTCTGCCAGCCAGACCTTGATAAGCGATTGATAGGGGACGTCGCGCTTGTTCGCCTCGATTTTTATCGCCTCCAGCAGCGATAACGGCAATCTGATGGATATTGATTGCGTAGACAGCTTGAGGTTCGGGAAACGCGCGCGTTCCGCCTTTGCCCAGTCAAGATAATCCGTCGAGTCATGAGTTTCCCAAAACTCGCGCTCTTCAGCTTCAGTTTTAAATTTAGGGACCAGTCTAAGATTTTTCGCGCTCATAAATACTCCTCTCTTTACGGTGCATTGCCCGCGCTGAAATTATCCGAATTCTTGCGCCGCCGCTTCGGAGAGTAAAGGTAACGTGCAACAGCCGTTCCTCATTTGTCTTTCCGAGGGCGTGAAATCGCGGCTCACTATGGCTGTGCTCCTTATCAGGCAATAAAAGCAGCGGATCATTGATAAATACCTGCTCTGCTTCTGCTTGTGTTACTCCGTGCCTTTCATTCTTGCGGGCATTGCCCTCATCCCATTCAAACCCTTCGATTCGCTGCCGGTCTATCATATGATGTATATTACCTGAATATACAAACAGCGTCAAGGCATTATCACCTCTTAATCCCCTGCTGCCTTAAGCAGCGCTCTAAGCAGCAAGGGAGGGGAAACTTTTGGAAAGTTCTATGTCTATTTTTCGGTCAATCCTTAGATTGTCCGACACTACCCGTAACTACTCAGGTTGCTTAGCCCTTTAGTCTGTAGGCTGTTAGGCAAAAGACGGAGCATGTGTTGGGCCGGCACGTCTCATATCTCATGTTTTGTTGTTGCTAACAGGATAGAAGACTACAGCCTATAGACCTGAGTAGTTACTACACCCAAACAGGTATATCCTTTCAGACAGTCCTTTTTAGTGTATTTACAAAAGCACGAATGCCGGATATAGTTAATTCAAAAGGAGGCCTGTATGCCGGACAATGCAACTGAAAGAAGGACCAATCCCAGATTCTCCTGCACACGCCAGTTCAGCTATTTCGCGATGGGCGATCTCCTCCATCCTCCTGATAAAGTCTCTGTTCAGGGCAAGATTCTGGATATCAGCAGCAGCGGCATGAGAATAAAGGTGAACACTGATTTTCATGAACAAAACATACCCTACTTGAAAAGGTTCAGAAAGCCACGAATCAGAAAATAATTGTTTAAAATCAAGCTGTTTATAGTGAATATATAAATAGCTGTCTTAATATATTAGGGTATTTATTTTAGC
>CAMTXX010000023.1:0-13788 GCA_947085825.1 uncultured Nitrospira sp.
AATTCCGCACTCGACACCTGCCACGGGGGTGTCAGCCCCAACGCTATTTGAAAAAGATCTGTATCTCTCATAATGCTCTATTTTAACCCCTCCACTCATACCCTTTTCAATCTTACCCACTCTAAACAGCGAGGAACCAAACATATAGGCCTCCTTTCCAAGTTTGATTACAGATTATCATGAAGATGGTCAATGGTCAAGGACAAAGCGTACCCGGAATCCACCATCAAAAATAACCGGACATGGGGCATAATTATGATATCCGCGCCCTGTTGAACCTGTTCATGGCGCTCTCAACGCCGTCTGTGATAATAGTCTGCAATGATTCAACAGCTTTCTCTATAGTCTCTTTAATCAATGCTAACTCGTCTTTCCCGAATTTTGATAAAACATACTTTTCCGTTGGGACAAACCGGTCACGGCCAATCCCTATTTTGACCCTGATAAATTCCTGCGTCCCGATATTCTGAATAATAGATTCAATCCCCTTATGTCCACCGGAAGACCCTTTTTTGCGTATTTTCAGACTTCCTGTTTCAAGGTCCAGATCATCATGGATAACAATTAATTTTTCAGGAGAAATATTCGATTTCTGCATTATTTTCCTGACAACGACACCGCTTCTGTTCATAAAAGTTAAAGGCTCCAGAAGGATAATATTCTCATCCCCCATAGAACCTTTAACTGTTTTGCAATCTTCTTTTTCTTTAAACTCTAACTGTTGCCTTCGAATAAATTCTTCGAGCGCCATAAAACCGACATTATGTCTTGTCTTCTCGTACCTGCTTCCAGGATTTCCGAGTCCGGCAATAAGCCACAAAAAATTATTTCTCCTTCTTCTCTGCAGCCCCTTCTTCTTTTTTGCCTTTCTTGACAACTTCAGGCTCAACCGCTGCTGCAGCAGCCTCCTCTACAGCAGGAGCTGCCTCTGCAACCGGTGCAACAATTGTTACGATAACATCGGCAGAATCAGTCAAAACTTTAATTCCCTCTTCGAATCTTAAATCACTCACATGAACAGACTGTCCCAATTCAAGTTTCGCAATATCAATTTCGATCTTTCCGGGGATCTTGTCGGGCAGACACTCTATTTCCACTTCCCTGAGCGCACGCTGTAAAATGCCGGAGTCCCGCTTGACTCCCACAGGCTCGCCGACTGTCACCACATGGACCGAAACCCTGATCGCCTCAGTAAGCGCCACTTCAAAAAAATCAGTGTGGAGCAGCTCTCTGCTGACAGGATCCACCTGAAAATCCTTCAGAAGCGCCAATTTCTTCTCTCCATCAGTAAAATGGAGATCAACAATCACCTGTTCCCCTGAAATAGTATTTAAAAGCTTGCAGAGCTCTTTTTTGGGCAGCTTTAACGATTGCGCCTTTCCTTCTCTATAGAGAACACCGGGGATCATGCCCTCTCTGCGCAAAGTGCGCGCTGCTCCTTTGCCGTGTTCTTCCCTTCTTTCTGCATTTATGCTGAGCCTTTCCATTTTTCCTCCTCTTTATGATTCTTCACTATACAAATAATGAACTGATAGATGATTCTTCATTAATCCTCTTTATGGCATCTCCCAAAAGAGAAGCTATGCTTAAAACCGTCAGCTTCCTGCACTCCGACATCTTGCTGTCCAAGGGGATCGTATTCGTAACGATCAATTCTTCCATGGCAGAGTTATTTATCCTTTCTATTGCAGACCCGGAAAGCACGGCATGTGTACACACGGCAGAAACCCTCTTTGCGCCCTCTGCCATCAGCGCATTTGCCGCCTGGGCCAACGTCCCTGCTGTATCCACCATATCGTCAAGGAGAAGCGTATCCTTATTGACCACATCTCCGATAACGTTCATCACTTCGCACTCATTCGCCTTCTCCCGTCTTTTATCAATAATTGCGATAGAACAGTTCAGTCGCTTTGCAAAAGACCTGGCACGTTCCACGCCTCCGGCATCCGGAGATACTATAACAAGGCTGTTGGAAACATATTTCTTCTTTATGTAATCGAGCAGCACAGGCGCAGCGTAAAGATTATCCACAGGGATATTAAAGAAACCCTGTATCTGTCCTGCATGCAGATCAACAGTAAGCACCCTGTTCGTTCCTACTGCTGTTATCAGGTCAGCCACCATCTTGGCTGATATCGGCACTCTTGGCTGGACCTTTCTGTCCTGTCTCGCATACCCATAATATGGAATAACCGCAGTTATCCTCCCGGCAGAGGCCCTTTTCAGCGCATCGATAATAAGCAGTAACTGCATAATATTATCGTTGACAGGCATACAGGTTGACTGGATAACAAAGGCATCCGAACCCCTTACATTCTCATTCAACCTCACCATGATCTCGCCGTCACTGAACGTTGAGACCGTAGTGTCTCCCAAATCAAGCTTCAGATACGCTGCAACCTCTCTTGCCAGTTCCTTGTTGGAAGTACCCGTCAAAAGCTTTAGACCCTGTGGCATCTCTCCTCCGATTCTCAGTGAATAATCTTTAGTGAATAGTTTTTACTAACGGCTATTCACTATTTTTAATTCCCCCTCTCCTTTTATCCTCTCCCTCCGAGGGGAGAGGGTTGGGTGAGGGTGATTACTATTCACTATTCACTGCTTTATGGCTGGGGCGGGAGGATTCGAACCTCCAAATGGGAGCTCCAAAAACTCCTGACTTGCCGTTTGTCGACGCCCCAATATACTTATATCGTAACTACCCAGGTATTTAGGCTGAAGGCTGAAGTATCCTAAAAACCTTTAGTCTATTCACCTTCGGTCTATCCCCTTGAGCAGTTTCCATTTCCCATTCCCAATTTATCGCTGCAATTCAGCGTCCTGACAACCCTGCGCCATTTCCCAGGCAGGTTTTCAGATGCTCTGACCGCTTCTTCGTTTGTATGAAAAACACCGAAAACTGTTGATCCGCTCCCGCTCATCAAAGAAAATAATGCGCCATTCCGCGCCAGCATTCTCTTGATCCCGCCTACTACCGGATATTTTCTGATAACAACCTCTTCCAGGTCATTAAAGACCGTGTCTCGCAAAAAAGAAAAGTTCTTTCCGTCAAGAGCTTGACAGAAAAGTTTAATATCAAAAGCTTTTTTTGTCAACTTTGTTTTAAAAAAACTGTACGCCCAGGCAGTAGAAACCGGCACCTCCGGCTTTACCAGCAGTACGATCAATGAACTTTCCGTATTCAGTTCCGTTATTTTTTCTCCCCGGCCTTCAATAAGCGCAAGCGGTCCGCCAAGAAAAAACGGCACATCGGACCCGAGCTCAGCGGCAAGTCCCCTAAGGTCCCTTTTATCAAAATTCAGACCCCAAAGCCTGTTAAGGCCGATGAGTGTATATGCGGCATCACTGCTGCCTCCGCCGAGACCTGCAGCAACCGGTATATTCTTCTTCAGTTGAATCCTTGCGCCAAACTTATATGAAGAAACCCTCTTCAGCAAAGCAGCAGCCTTATAGACAAGATTACCTTCGGCAGGAATATCCAGATCAGACTGCACCTGTATCTCATCTGATTCCTCAAAAAAGAGTTCGTCAAAGATATCCACGCACTGCATGGCGCTGACAATATTGTGATAACCGTCAGCCCTTTTATCCAGTACAGACAGAAACCAGTTTATTTTTGCAGGGGCCCGAAGAGAAATTCTCATTTCAGCAAAACGGCTCATACGGAGCTGAAGTCAAGATCATTTTCCCATGGCCGATTTCAGGTTTCTGATCTTCTCCTCGACCCTTTCTTTCAAGCCTTCTTCTTGTTCAGAGAACAACAAAGACTTCTCCCAGTACTCAATAGCCCTCTCAGCCTCACCGAGCTCTTTATAAACATCGCCGAGATGTTCCAAAATAACAGGATCGTCTTTAGTTATCTCAACTGCCTTCAGCAAAGCTTTAAGTGCCGAATCGTATCTCCCCTGCCGGTAATATACCCACCCAAGGCTGTCCAAAATATATCCGCTATCAGGTTTAATCTCAAGAGCACGCGTTACGAGATCGTAGGCCTCTGAAAGATGTACGTTTTTTTCCGCAAAAGAATATCCAAGATAATTAAGCGCGTCGGCATTTTTCGGATTGATTTCAATAGCCTTCCTCAGTTCTTCTACCATCGCGGCAAACCTTCCGGTCTTTTCAAATACCACGGCAAGGGTGAAATGCAATTCATCATTTTTTTTGAATTTCAAAAGCGCCCTGGAAAGAAGCTCTTCTGCCTCTGCGTACTTCTTGAGCTTCACATAGGCATTCGCAAGATAAAGATAGATATGCGGGTTGTCTCCTTCAAACTCAAGTATCTCCTTATAAACCTTTATAACGTCCGCATCCCTTTTCATCTTTGAATACACGAAAGCAAGGTGCAGGAATGCGTTGATGTTCCTGGGTTCCTTCTGTAAAATTTTTTTCAGCTCAATAACAGCCTCGTCATACCTTTCCATTTCCTCCAGAACAAGAGAAAGATAATAACGCACCGTTACATTTCCCTGAGCGTCCTGAAGCGCACTGCCTTCAAGCGCGGTCTTCAACTCTCTCAGTGCATTCTCATACTGTTTTGCTTCGAAGTAAATCATGCCTAACTTTACATGTATTCCGGCATTTCCAGGATGCTTTTTGCTCATGGCTATCAATTCCTCTATCGCCCTGTCCGTATCTTTTTGTTTCAGATAGACCTGGATAATTCTATCCCTGGTCTGAAAATTATCAGGGTTGATGCTCAAGGCCTTATTGTAATATTCCAAAGCCCCTGTAAAATCACCTGAAATTTCACTGATTATCCCAAGTTTTACATATGCTGATTCAAAGTCAGGATTAAGAACAACCGCCTTTTTGAGATGCCCTGCTGCCTTTTCATACTCTTTCTTGTCCATATAAATTGCTCCCAGCAGGTCGAGAGCCTGGAAAGCCTCCGGTTCCTTCCGGAGAAGGCCCTCAAGGAGTTCAACAGCGCTGTCTAATTCATTGTTATAGTAATAGAGCCCTCCGAGCAGAAACGCAGCGACACTGTTATCAGGGTCGATTTTTACAATTTTCTGATAGATATTTATAGCGTCCTGGACTCTTCGCTGGTTTTTATAAATTTCCCCGGTCAGAAGCAGCGCGGACATGTCGTCAGGGAACTCCTTTAAAACTTCTTCCATTACGGCAACGGCCTCTGAAGCTCTTCCGGAATGGTATAACGCATACCCGAGCTGCGTTTTCAGGTACGTTGACTGCGGGTCAAACTCCAGCGCCTTTTTGTAATTATTAAGCGCCTTGTCCCAGTCATTAGAAAGCGACGCCTGATAACCGATTATATAGTAATAAGTTGCTTCAGATGAAAACGCAGGCCCCTTCTTTTCGCGGTCCATCTGACTGAACGCAGCCGGAGACAAAAGAAAAAACAGCATCAGCGCGGACAATAACAATTTCATTTTTAATTATGACATAAAAGAATTTGTTTGTTCAAAAAATACCGTCGAGAACATCTTTCTGAAGAGGGCCGTAAGCAGTAATCGCCAGCGATTTTTTTGTCAGCAATCTCTCTGAAAGCTCTCTTATCTGCTTCATGCTGACCATTTCAACAGCCTTGCTGATTTCATCAGGGGAAATATACCTGCCAAAACAGATCTCCTGACGGGCGATGTTATTCATGCGGCTGTTGGTTGATTCAAGACCAAGTATCATATTGCCCTTAAGATGCCTTTTTGCCTTATCAAGCTCTTCATCTGTAAGGGTGTCTTTTAAAGAAAGCATCTCCTGAATGATAAGCTCGGCAACTTCTCTTATCCGTTTTTTACTCACCCCTGCGTAGACGCCCCACAAACCCGTGTCAATATACATGGAAGTATACGAATAAACCGAATAAGCCAATCCCCTGTTCTCCCGTATCTCCTGAAACAGGCGAGAACTGACGCCGCCACCCAATAAGGTATTAAGCACAAAAAGGGCGTATCTGTCTTCGCTTGTTTGTGAAACCGAAGGGACGCCGATACAGATATGCGCTTCGGAAATATCCTTGGTATATACCCTTACATCACTTCTGAAGTCAGGAGGAGGACCTTTTTTGGGCTCAGAGCCTCTCCTCAGTCCACCGAAACGCTCCCGCAGCAATCCCAGCATCTTTGCAGGCTGAAATTTTCCTGCACAGGAGATAATGATATCCTTTGTACCGTAATATCTGCTGATATGGTGCATTAAATCTTCCCTGGAAAAGGCAGCGATGGTCTCCCTCCGTCCGAGAATCGACTGGCCAAGGCCTTCATCTCCCCAGATGGTCTTACTGAAAAGATCATGAATATGATCATCAGGCGTATCTTCAACCATTTTGACCTCTTCTTTTATGATCTTCTTCTCTTTTTCCAGTTCATCTTCAGGAAAGGTGGAATGAACAAAGATATCCGAGAGCAGATCAACGCCCTTTTCGAGATATTCATCAAGCACCTTAATGTAAAATGCGGTATTTTCTCTTGAAGTAAAAGCGTTCAGATCACCCCCCATCGTATCGATCTCCACGGCAATATCCTTTGGGGACCGCTTCTTTGTGCCTTTGAAAAACATATGCTCAAGAAAGTGGGATATGCCGTTCTTTGCCGGAGTTTCATATCGTGAGCCCACCTTGACCCAGACGCCGACAGCAACGGAACGGACATTTTTAAACGACTCCATTACCACCGGGATACCGTTTTCGAGATATTCTTTAATAAACATTAGCGTTCCCTCAATAGTTCAGACAGAATTTGAAAATAAAATGAAAAAGGGGATATTACATCCCCTTAAAACATATTCTTGCATATCTAATTAGCAATTATCCGGCTTTCTCCTCCATTGCCTCTTTTCTGCTCAGGCGAATCCGGCCTGTTTTATCTATCTCTATCACCTTAACAAGCACCTCATCACCTTCATTGACCTCATCCGTCACCTTGGCTACTCTCTTGTCTGACAACTGGGAGATATGCACAAGACCTTCTGTTCCGGGAATAATCTCAACAAAGGCTCCGAAATCCATTACCCTCTTGACCTTGCCGAGATATATTTTGCCGAGTTCTGCCTCAGCCGTAATATTATTGATAATATCTATGGCCTTTTGGGCTGCTTCACCATCTGCAGCAGCGATGTTGATCAGTCCTGTATCATCTATATTGATCTTCACGCCTGTCTGCTCTATAATGCCTCTGATGACCTTGCCGCCAGTACCGATAACGTCGCGTATCTTGTCCTGTTTTATCTGCATGGTATAGATTCTCGGAGCATGCTTGGCAAGGGAAGTGCGCGGCGACTCAAGAGTTTCCCTGATCTTTCCGAGTATAAAGAGCCGTCCCTGTCTTGCCTGCTCAAGGGCTTTTTCCATGATTTCACGCGATATGCCGCCTATTTTTGTGTCCATCTGAAATGCGGTAATACCGTTTTCCGTGCCGGTGACTTTAAAGTCCATATCGCCCAGATGATCTTCAAGTCCGAGGATGTCGGTAAGGACAACCACCTTTTCCCCTTCTTTGATAAGCCCCATCGCAATACCGGCAACCGGCGACTTTATCGGGACACCAGCGTCCATCAACGCAAGCGTACCGCCGCATACTGTTGCCATGGAAGAAGAACCGTTGGATTCCAGTGTGTCAGAGACTATCCTGACCGTATAAGGAAACTCGATCCTGGTAGGCATAACAGCCCTCAGAGCCCTTTCAGCCAGTATCCCGTGCCCTATCTCTCTTCTGCCGGGGGACCTGAGCGGTTTTACCTCTCCGACACTGAATGGCGGAAAATTATAGTGGAGCATAAAGGTTTTGTGTGTTTCTCCGTCAAGAGAATCAATCCTCTGCTCATCATCAGATGTGCCGAGGGTCACAACAGCAAGACACTGCGTCTCTCCCCTGATAAAAAGCGAGGAACCGTGTGTCCTTGGCAATAAACCAACCTCTGCGCTGATCGGCCGTATCTGATCCGGGGTCCTGCCGTCAGCCCTGATGTTATCATTGAGTATCATATCTCTTACGAGATTTTTTTCTATATCATTAAAGGCGCCGGCAATATCCCGCGATATATCTTTTTCACCTGTGTTTAAAGCAGCTATCACTTCACGGAGTATTGCGTCAAGTTCCGCCTGTCTCATCATTTTGTCAGGGATTACAATCGCTGTTTTAATCTTTTCAAGAGAGATTTCTTTAACTCTGTTTTTCAGACCCTCATCCTTGACCGGGGCAACTACCACCCTCTTCTCCTTGCCTGCTGCGGCCCTGAATTCATTTTGAAACTTGCATAATTTTTTAATCTCCTGATGTGCTATATCAATAGCCTCCAACAGGTCTGCCTCACTCATTTCCTGAACACTTCCTTCGACCATAGCCACGGACTCTTCAGTGCCTGCAACTACAAGGTTGCAATCGCACTCTTCAGTCTCCCGCAGGTCCGGATTGATTACGAAGGTGCCTGAAATCCTGCCGATTCTCACCGCAGCCACAGGACCATTAAACGGAATGTTTGAAATGTGAAGCGCTGCGGATATTGTTATAATGCCGAGAATATCAGCAATATTTTCATCGCCATAGGAAAGGACACTCACAATCCCCTGGGTCTCACAATTAAAACCCTTCGGGAAAAGAGGCCTGATCGGCCTGTCAATCAAACGAGATGTCAGCACCTCCTTTTCTGTAGGCCTGCCTTCTCTCTTAAAAAAACCTCCTGGAATTTTGCCTGCTGAGTAGGTTTTTTCCTGATAATCTATGGTGAGAGGGAAAAAATCAATCCCTTCTCTCGGAGTTTTGCTGCTTACCGCTGTGGCAAGCACAATAGTATCTCCGTATTGTGCAACAACAGAACCATCAGCCTGCCTGGCCATTTTGCCGGTTGACAGGCTCAATTCTTTACTGCGGACATCAACAACACTTTTTATCATATTTTCTATTTCCTGATTCCAAGACGACCAATAACATTATCGTATCGCTCTTTATTTTTAGATTTAACATAGTCGAGTAACTTTCTTCTCTGACTTACCATTTTCAACAGGCCTCTCCTGGAATGGTGGTCCTTAACATGGACCTTGAAGTGCTCAGTAAGATAGCCTATACGGTTGCTCAAAATGGCTATCTGCACCTCGGGTGAACCAGTATCTTTTTCATGCTGTTTATATTCACCTATAATATTCTGCTTTTTCTCCTTATCGATTCCCATACAATCACCGCCTTTCAATCATAATTTGGACTTAATTAAATACTTATAAGATTAGCATATGCCTTCTTGTTCTGTAAAGATTGTAGTAATTGCATTTGCAGTTCTCTCTTGACTAAAGATTTTCTATTCATTACTCTAAACTAATTATAACTGCTCAGGTGGATAGGCTGTAGGCAGTTAGCCTGTAGGAGGAAATTATGCGCGACCATACGAAACTTAGAGCGTTTGACCTGGCCGACGAATCGGTCAATGCGTAACTAACAGCCTATAGCCTAAACAACCTGAGTAGTAACAACTAATTTATTCATAAACCTGTATGCTGCATCGGTAAACCACAAGCAACGATGGAGTATGCTTGTTGTTCAATGTTTACGCTCTTACTAAAACGATGTAGTTTCTCTATCCGGAGGATAATATGCTGTTTTCTAAAATGTTTATACCGACCCTGAGAGAGGCGCCTGCTGATGCTGAGGCGATAAGTCACATACTGATGTTACGGGCCGGATATGTGAGGCAGCTTGCTGCCGGTCTTTATATGTATCTGCCCCTCGGTCTTAGAGTTCTCAACAAAATCAATGCCGTACTCAAAGAGGAAATGGACGCAATCGGCGGCCAGGAGATATCCCTGCCGGTTTTGCATCCTGCTGAAATATGGCAGCAAACAGGCAGATGGGACGCAATCGGCGACGAGATGTTCAGGCTCAAAGACAGGACAGGCCGGGACATGTGTCTTGGGATGACGCACGAAGAAATAATGACCTGGCTTGCTTCCCGTGAAATCCGCTCTTACAGGGACATGCCGCAGGTATGGTACCAGATACAGACCAAGCTCAGGGATGAGGCCAGGCCAAAGAGCGGAATTTTAAGGACAAGAGAATTCCTGATGAAGGACAGCTACAGCTTTGACGTTTCCGACGAAGCCCTTGACAAAAACTATCAGCTCCATGCTGAGGCATACCATAAGATATTTGAGCGATGCGGGCTTACGTTCTTAATGGTAGAGTCAGACCCGGGCATGATGGGAGACGGCGTCTCCCACGAGTTCATGGCCCCAAGCCCTGCCGGTGAAGACGAAGTTGCACTATGCGATAAATGCGGATATTCAGCAAATGTCGAGCTTGCATTATCAACTCCCCGGCAAATAGAAACAAAACCATGGGAAAAAGAAGAAATTCATACACCTGAGAAAAGAACAATACAGGAAGTTTCAAATTTTCTGAAACTTACTCCGGAATATTTCCTCAAGAGCATACTTGTAATCACTGATAACGGGCCTGTACTCGCACTCGTAAGGGGAGATCAGGAACTCCACGAAAAGAAACTCTCCAAAGTCATTGGAAACCACAGACCTGCACAAAAGATAGAGGTGAAAGAGATACTGGGAGTAGAGGCCGGATTTATCGGTCCTATGGACCATGAATTGAGGATAATCGCCGACTCCTGCCTTAGGGAAGGTTTGTATATCAGCGGCGCAAATAAACCTCACTACCACGTCAAGGGGATAACCGCAGAAAAAGACTTTGCCGCTGAATGGCATGACATTCATACTGCCCGCTCAGGTGACTATTGCGTGAAATGCGGCAGCGCATTAAAAGTAGAGCGCGTTATTGAGATCGGCAATATCTTCAAACTCGGAACTAAATATTCCAGTGCCTTAAAAGCCTTATATCTCGATGAGAATGGCCAGGAAAAACCGATTATTATGGGCAGTTACGGCATTGGCCCGGCCCGCATAGCTGCAGCCGCAATTGAACAGAACAACGACAAAGACGGCATCATCTGGCCAAAAAGCCTGGCTCCCTTTGACGTTGAAATCCTTCCGCTGAACATGAAAGACCCGGCAACAATCCAAATTGCAGAAAAACTTTACAGGGAATTATCCGGCATAGGGCTTGAGGTTCTAATGGATGACCGGGATGAAAGAGCAGGTGTCAAATTCAAAGACGCTGACCTTATCGGCATACCAACGCAGATCATCCTCGGAGAGAAAAACCTGAAGGAAGGACTTGTCGAGATCAAGGACCGCAAAACTAAAGAAATAGTGAAAGTAAAGGTTGAAGAAGTAGCTGTAACGATTAGATAAAATAAGTAATTTTTCATAGGAAAGAATTAGGGTCTTTGTCAAATGCCTCTTTGCACCCTGCTGCGCAGAAATAATATTTTGTGCCTTTGTATGTGGATGTTACGACAGCATTTTTATCCTCAATAGTCATCTTGCATACAGGATCTATAACCTTCACCCAGTTAGACCTCCTGGTATAATCGCAGTTTTTGTTTCTCAGACCCATCTTCTACAGTTGTCTGAAAAAAGTTCTGCAATAACAAGCAGTTATGGGGACGAAAAGAGGGCGTGGCACTATGTTTATGTTTTTTTGTATGAGAAAGATATTTCTATGCTGAAGCATTTTTCTTTATAATCCTTGCTGCTGGAGGCATGGCCACCCCTGCGGCCTGAAATGCTTTCCCCGCTTCTCCTTTCAATTCACTTCTCAACAAGACCTCTTTGTTGCCTGTCTCAATCCGGATTTCCTTTACCGCTTCAAGGTCGTTCATCACATCCGCCCACTCCACAACACATCCTCTCTTGTCCATTCTCTCCTGCAATTCTTTTATGAGCAGAAGCGACAGAAAACTGCAAAACACATGCCCTCGTATCGTCTCATCACACTTGTGATATATAGGCCGTGTCGTCAGGATTGTCTTCATCGTCCGAAATATCTGTTCCACCATCCATAACTGCTTGTACTGAAGCGCGACCTGACGGGCCGGCAAGTCCGTGTTTGTCGTTAACACCCATTTGCCGTCATATCCGGCCTCCTGCTTAATCTTTTCCTCGTCGATCTGAAACTTCACCCCTGTAACTTTCAGATACTTCCGGTATCCCTTGTTGCCGACAAGGCTCTTTTCTCCTGCTTAAAGCACCTACTTCTGGCTGTTTAAGCTTGTCCTTTAATGCGGCGAGTATTGCCTCTCTGTCAGCAGCATCCTTTTTCTGCTGATCTTTGTTGAGACAGATGATATACCGGCGACCATTCTGCCATACCCTCTGTTGTAATATTTTGAGATTGGATACTTGCATGAAAGGAAAAAGATTCCCACCTCTTTAGACAATATTCAAAATATTCTTGATAATTCCGTTAACTACATTGAAGAAAAACTCTCCGCTGGTATTATAAAAACTGCCTTTGAGATAAAAGATATACCTGAACTCCATGACAGATTAATTGCAGGTACAGCTCGGTATCTCAATCTGCAATTAATCACAAATGACCTGATCATTTTAGAAAGCAAGTATGTGAAATGTGTTAAATAATTGTAAACAGAACGAGGCTGTGCTACACATGGGTGCGATAAAAGGAGAATATGAAGGATGGGGCTTGAAGGTCTTCCCATAAAAGTAAAAAGTCTCCATAATACTGAAACCAAAGGCGTTATTACCATAAACAATAGCGATTCACGCTATCCATTAGCGCTGAAAAAGTCCCTTTCCAATACAGCCACTGTGTCCATCACTGCCATAGGTAATATAGACATCCTGCAAAACAAAACCCTTGCGCTTTTCAGCTCATCTAAATGTCCGGGGAAAGTTATCTTGCAGACCTATGACCTTATGAAACAATTGAGAGAGAAAGGTGTAACAGTAATTAGCGGCTTCCATTCACCGATGGAAAGCGAGTGCTTGAATATTTTGCTCAAAGGCAAACAACCGATTATTTTCTGCCCTGCACGGAGCATTAAAGAAATGCGTATTAAGCCGGAATACAAGAAGCCACTTGATGAGGGCAGATTACTTATCCTATCCCTCTTTGCTGAAAAGGAGAAACGCATTTCATCAGAAAGGGCATTAGAGCGCAATCGTTTTATTGCTGCAATTGGTGACTCAATATTTATTCCCTATGCTGCACCAAGCAGCAAGACTGAACAACTCTGCAAGGAATTGTTATCCTGGAATAAACCTTTGTATACCTTGCAGAGTGAGTCAAATTCAAATCTGATTTCACTGGGCGTTAAACTGTGGATACAATAGGAAAAGATTCCTCAATCGCGCGTTTCATCTGCTCATTCCATAGCAAGATGCAGTTTAATAGCCTTTTCAAGCTCCTCGAGGGGGGACAGAAATCCGGGGGGACACATACCATTTTCTTTTTCGGTTTGAAATATCTCAACTTTCCCATCGGCTCATTGGGACACTCAAAGGGCACATATTCGGGAAACTCAATTACCTTTGGTATGTGCCTTAACTCCGGCCCAGTCCCGCCGGCAGCGAAAAAGAAATCGGGATTGATAAAATTATTTGTGATATGCTAGTTATATAGATGCAAGGAGGTGCAGGTGAAGACATTAGCCATAAAGTATCCTGAATCAATGCTTGCTATGCTCAACCTCAGTCCCGAGACGTTTGAGCAAGAGGCGAAAACCGCCCTTGCAGTGAAGCTCTACGAGATAGGCCGCTTGACGTCGGGGCAGGCAGCAGCACTGGTCGGAATACCACGCGTTGCTTTTCTCCTGAATTGCTCACGCTACGGCGCTGCTACTGTTGAATGGGATCAGGAGGAACTCGAAGTTGAGTTTGCGGATATGGAGCAATGACGGGCCGCCTGGTGTCGAACACTGGACCTGTTATTGCACTTGCTCTTATTGATCGCATAGACATCCTTCAAA
>CAMTXX010000024.1:0-30341 GCA_947085825.1 uncultured Nitrospira sp.
CCTCTTTGAGGCTTATAGCCAGCGTTTCTACGCCTTTTTCCAGAAGGTCTTTGGGCCTTGGACAGTTCTTCAAAAGATACTGAGCGCTTCTGCTGGTGATATCTTTCATAACCGGCATGAACTCCGGAAAGATAAGAAAAATCAAATCCTGAAGCTGATTCATAAGCATACTCATCCTCTGCATGCTTCTTTCTCTGGCCTGTGTCAACCTGCGCAGTTCTGCCGCAGTGCCTTCAGGAATTATTACGGTAAGGGCATGTCCAAGTTCTATAATATCGGCAATAACCTTTGGGTCTTTTTTATCTGTCTTGCTCGGAGAATTCCCCTGAAGCTCTTTCAGTCTTTTCGTATGAAAGGGATTTACCTGTACAAGACGCGTATTGCGCTTCCGCAAGAAATGCAAAAGCGGCTCTGCATAGGGTCCGGTAGGTTCAAAGCCCACTACTACATCAGTAAGATTACGGGATTTTTTAGCCTCGCACACTCGTTGCCACATATCTTCAAAGCCGCTCCTGCTGTTGGAAAATTCAAAAACCTTTCCTTCTGCGCCGTCAGGGAACCTGTAATACCCCGTATGTTTCACTTTTCCCATATCAACCGTTACAAGCAATGTTCCTTCACTTATCCTTTTAATCTTTTTTGTGTTACCATTTCTCATGGCTATACTCCTTTCTTTAAGTTGGTCTCCGCCAACTTGCTTATACCAAGAAAGAGTATAGCCTTTTTAAAGCTCCCTCAACATCACTATAATATAGCAAGCTCTTTTTAGAGGGGAATATTACATCACCTACTTAGGTGATATGTCATACCTGCGAAAGCAGGTATCCAGAAGCCTTGATTTTACTGGATTCCCGCTTTCGCGGGAATGACGACATGGTGAGAGAATCGCTCAATTTAGGTTTTAATAAACCTGGGTGGGACATATAGAGGTTGGACAAAAAAATTTGGAAGGCTTGCAATATAACCAAAAAAAGGAGGTCGTTATGTCAAACAAAGCATTGCTTGTGGGAATTAATAAATACAAAATACCTGGGGCTGATCTGAATGGTTGTGTGAATGATGTTACGAATATAAGGGATGTGTTGCTTAAGTACTTTGGGTTTACGACAAGGGAGATAAGGGTCTTGGTGGATGAGAGGGCGACAAAGAAGGCGATTATTGAACGGCTTAAGTGGCTTGTGAAGGGTGCAAGGTCTGGCGACAGATTCCTCTTTCATTATTCAGGACACGGCTCACAGGTTGTTGACAGGGACGGTGATGAGATTAAAGATAAGATGGATGAGATTATATGTCCGTATGATATGGATTGGGACGGGACATATATAGCGGATGATGAACTGAAGGAGATATTTTCTGCATTGCCAAAGGGTGTAAATTTAGAGGTTCTGCTTGATAGCTGTCATTCAGGGACAGGGACAAGGGAGGCATTTGGGATTAAGGGATTACCGCCGGAATTATCATTCAAATCAAGATTCTTGCAGCCCCCTGTGGATATTCAATGCAGGGGAGATGAGGATATGGAGATAAGGCATCTTTTAAGGGAAAGTAATCCGATTAATCATGTGCTTTTTTCAGGGTGCAGGGATAATCAGACATCAGCAGATGCGTATATCAACGGCAGTTTTAACGGCGCATTTACCTATTATCTGTGCAGGCACATAAGGGAAATGCAAGGCGCTATTGCCAGAAGCGAACTGCTCAAGAGGGTCCGTGCCTCTGTGAAATTCAACGGTTTCAGCCAGATACCACAGCTTGAGGCGCCATCAGCAGAGAAAAAGAAAAAGATGCTGGAGTAATTAGATTCTGTCCATAAAGTCTGTTCTTTTGTCATTCCAACGCCGTCCCTGCGAAAGCAGGGAACTATATATAAGGGGACTGGATTCTCTGGTCAAGCCGGAGAATGACATTTTCGGGAGCAAATATGAAAAATGAGAATTGTTTTTTAGGGGACTGAATTGATAAAAAAATATATCACAAAATTATTAGCGTCCTCTTACCCGAAAAGATTCCTCTTTTTTTTCCTCTCCGATATTTTAATAATCATCCTTTCGCTTTATCTTTCCTTCCTCCTTCGTTTTGATTTTGCCTTAAAAAACGAATATCGTGATTTGATTGTCAATGCCCTGCCATTTTTTCTTGTTATCAAATTAGCAGTTTTCAACATCCTTGGACTCTACAGGATTACATGGAGATTTGTGGGTATTCGTGACTTGTACGATATAATTAACGCCATCGTTATTTCTGAACTCATCTTAATAGTTTTTATTCTTACATCTCAGAACTATCATCTCCCCGGAATTCCCGATGAGATGTTTACCGGTTTTCCAAGAAGCGTATTTCTTATAGATGGGATGCTGTCTTTCATGTTGCTTGCCGGATTGAGGATATCCAAGAGGGTTTCTCTTGAGATAATACTTAAAAAGAGGAGCAATAAACAGGGTAAAAGAACCATCATTGTTGGCGCCGGCAATACAGGGGAAATGATAATCAGGGATATGGCAAAACAGGGGTATCCTGATTTTTATCCTGTGGGGATGCTTGATGATGATGAGAAAAAAATCGGCACATACATTCATGGCGTGAAGGTTTTGGCAAAAACAGACAGATTAAAGGCTGTTATTAGAAAATATAAGGCTGAGGCAGTGATTATAGCTATACCTTCTTTAAACCACAAGACCCTTAGAGAATTATATAATGCAGCAAAAGAGGCCGGCGCTGGAACTATAAAAATCGTTCCGAGGATATATGATTTCCACAAGCCTGAGATAAACCTCAAAGGCCTCGAGGAAATAAGGATTGAAGACCTCATAGGCAGGCAGACAGTAAAGGTAGATTATGGTGAAATTGAAAAGTTTTTAAAAGGCAGGGTTATTCTTATAACAGGAGCAGGCGGTTCCATAGGGTCTGAGATAATAATGCAGGTGTGCGGATTTTATCCGGAAAAGGTGATTCTTTTTGACATCGATGAAACCGAGCTTCATAATATTGCCCTAAAGCTAAAACAGTCTTTCCCATATCTGTTTGAGAAAATATCTTTTGTGGTCGGTGACATAAGGGATACAGAAAGAGTTAATGAAGCATTTAAGACTTTCAAGCCACAGATTGTCTTTCATGCCGCTGCGTATAAGCATGTGCCTATGATGGAATACAATCCTGATGAGGCAGTTAAGGTCAATATCTTTGGGACATATAATACGGCAAAAACCGCAGCAGACCATGCTGTGGAGAAATTCATAATGATTTCAACAGACAAGGCTGTTATGCCTACAAGTGTTATGGGGGCGACTAAGAGGGTAGCGGAATATATATGCACAGCCTTAAATGAGACGGAAGGGCAAGGAAACAACCACCTTGATCCAAGGGCTGCAACCCCCTTACCCCCTTTATTAAGGGGGAATGGAAAAACTGAATTCATATCAGTTCGGTTTGGAAATGTCCTGGGCAGCAGGGGGAGTGTGCTTCCTCTTTTTATGGAACAACTCAAATACGGTGGGCCTTTGACAGTAACTCACAGGGATATGCGGAGATATTTCATGACAGTGCCTGAAGCAGTTTCATTGGTGCTGCAGGCGTCTGTTATAGGGAAAGCTGGAGACATCCTTGTGCTTGATATGGGAGAACCTGTAAAGATTGTTGAACTGGCTGAGGAGTTGATAAGGATTCATGGCATGGAACCATATAAGGATGTGGATATAGAGTTTATAGGTTTAAGACCAGGAGAAAAACTTTTTGAGGAGATACTCACAGCAGAAGAAGGCACTGTTGCAAGCAAACATGAGAGAATATTTATGGCAAAAAACAGCGAGAAGTATTCCATGGAGGCGATAGAGAATATACTGAAGGAATTCGATGCGGCAATAAAGGAATCGCTTGCTGTAGATGACGGCCGGGTCAGAGATTTACTCAAGAAATATGTAATACATTTTAACTTGTAAATTCCCTGTAGTCTTGTTACAGGGTCTCCTTTTGTGTCATTGCGAGCGTAGCGTGGCAATCTTTCTTTGAGATTGCGGAACCTGCCCCGATCCTGCCATGAGATTGCTTCGGGACTTGGTCCCTCGCAATGACAGGCGAAGGGATCTCACTCCTCGCAATGACAGGCTATTTGTTCAGATTTTGATACCCTGCGGTCTCTGCTGCAGGGTTCTTCATTTAGTTTATCTGGTTTAAATATCGTATGGTATTTCCTTTAATCCTCAAGCGTTGAAGATGCAAACTGCATGGCATATAGCTCCTGATAAAGTCCGCCTGCCAACAACAACTCCTCATGACTGCCATGCTGGATTATTCTGCCTCTGCTCATAACGATAATTTTTGTTGCCTTTAGCACAGTGGAAAGTCTATGAGCTATTACAATAGTAGTCCTGCCCTCCATCAGCCTTTCAAGCGCCTTCTGAACCTTTTGTTCCGACTCTGTGTCAAGAGAAGACGTTGCCTCATCAAGGATTAAGATTGATGGATTCCTTAAAATAGCACGTGCCATGGTAATTCTCTGCTTCTGTCCGCCTGAAAGCCTTATTCCTTTTTCACCAATCTTTGTTTCATAACCGTTAGATAATTCCATTATGAATTCATGCGCATATGCTGCCTTTGCCGCCTCTATAACTTCAGCCTTTGCTGCATCAGGACGTCCAAAGAGGATATTTGCTTCAACCGTGTCATTGAATAACACTATGTCCTGCGTAACTATTCCAATGTGACCTCTGAGGGATTTAAGCGACAAATCCCTTGTATCAGTTCCATCAATTAAGATTTTCCCCTTATCCGGATACCAGAACCCTGCTATAAGGTCAACGAGAGTGCTTTTCCCTGCGCCGCTGTAGCCGACCAGCGCTATAACTTCACCGGGATTGATATGCAGGTCTATATCCTTGAGCGCATAACTCTCGGCTGAGGGGTATTTGAAAGAGACATTTTCAAAAACGATATGTCCTTTTATAGCTCTTTCTATTCCGCCTTTTTTTTCAGGCTCTACAACGATGATCTCTTTTATTCTCTCTATGACATTCCGCGCCTGTTGAAAATTGTTATTAATTCTACCGAGCCTCCTCATTGGCGTATACATCATTAAAACAGCCGCAATAAATGAGAAAAATGAACCGGCAGAGATTTTTTCTGATATTACAAGGTGTCCGCCATAAAACAAGATTATTGCTATTCCAACTCCCCCCAAAACCTCTGTTAAGAGAGATGAGGACTCATTTATTCTTACCTCTCTCATGGTATTTCTATAGTGTTCAGCTAATGCCTTTTCGTGGCGTTTATTCATTTCTTCTTCCATTGTAAAGGCCTTTATTATCTTCATTCCCTGAAGACTTTCATGGAGGATTGTGGTTATTTTTGATATGAGCTTTCTTGTGTTCATGCTTACCCTCTTCATCATTACTCCAAATTTGCCGATGCCGTAAACAATAAGCGGTATTACTATGAAAGAAAGCAGGGCGAGGTCCCATTTCCTTATGACAGCGACAGTGGCAAGCGCTATGACAGTGCCTCCTGCCACAAAGAAGTCCTTTATGGTATGAGCCACCGTAAGGTTTAAGATTTCTACATCATTGAGAAATCTTGATGTCACTGAGCCGCTTGATGTCTTCCCGTAAAAAGACAGAGGCAAGAAAAGAAGTTTGTTATAAATGCCCTGCCTTACTGACCTGACTATCTTTACGCCGATAGAGCTCATTAAATAGTTGGTTATGTATGTGAATGTCCCTCTCATGAAAAAAAGCATTATTATGCCAAAAGGCAAAAGGAATAAAAAGCCTGAAGATTTTTTGATAAAAAGAGTATCCATGACAGGCTTAATACTCCATGCAATGGCTCCATTTATACCCGAAAGAATAAGACCGCAAACAACAGCGGCTAACAGTCTCCATAAGTATGGCGTTGAAAGCTGCCAGAAAACAGACACATCATTCCGCAAACTGCCTGATTGATATTTCTTAAAAATTTCCTCAATATTCATTTTCACCTGCAAATCTTTTAAAGATGTTATAATTTACCATAAAATCAACAATAGATTCTTAAATGAAACACACATGCCGACAAGTCGGCACAAAAGAGCATGAAAATGTCATTCCCGCTTGTCGGGTTTGTCATTCCGACTTGTTCGGAATCATTCTGAAGAAAGATGCTGGACAAGCCAGCATGACAGCGAGAGGCATTTTCAGGTGAAAGCATCAGTAATAATAACAACCTACAATAGACCCGAATACTTACAGAGGACAATAGAGGGCTATCTGTCCCAGAGTTGTCTGCCCGATGAAATTGTTATTGCTGATGACGGCTCAACGGAAGAAACAGCAACGATGATAAAAAAAATGCAGAAAAACTCTAACATAAAAATCTTTCATATCTGGCATGAGGATATTGGTTTTAGAGCAGCCCATATAAGAAATAGAGCTATGGCTTCTGCATCAGGAGAATATTTGATTATTTCTGATGATGATTCTATTCCTTCTTCCACTTTGGTTGAAGACCATCTGAAGTATGCAGAAAAAGGATATTTTTTGCAGGGACACAGGGTTCTTCTTGACTTGCGTGCATCAGAATCGTTTAGTTTTGGTGATATATCCCCATTAAAATTGACAGGACTATTTATCAGAGGACAGGCGAGCAATATTACAAATGCCCTGCGACTCCCGACGCCCATTCGGTATCTCCTTTACTCTCCCTTCTTCTCGTGCATGTGCAAAACCATGTTCCCTTTCTTGAAGCCGGCGCCCATGGTTATTATTTAATCCCAGCGCTAATATAAGTGCAAAAAGGAGTCCATGTTCAGAGTGGAGTGTTGTATTAAAAATACCATTAACTAACACTATGATAAAAGCACCCAGTGCAGCAGTCCATAATAGGCTTTCTCTATTATTATAAGCCTTCAGTGACTTTATGATGAGATAAAAGAGCGATGCCAGAGAAATAAAACCAACTATTCCCAGTTGAGCAACGGTATTAAAATATAAATTATGGGCATGTGAACCAGAGTCAAGTGTATTATAGAATTTAAAGTGTTTTGCACCAACACCGACGACAGGATGTAATGTAAACATCTCCCATGCATTTTCCCATAGTTTAATTCTATGAATTAGGGACATATCCGATAGTGAAGTGTTTTTTTGCAGCAACTGTAAGTCTGGAACAGATATTGATATTATTACGGCTGCAGCTATAACTGCCGTAAAAGCATAAGCAGACTGTTTTTTCCCTTTGGTAAAAATAAACATAACAATCAATGCAGCAGTAATACCTAAAATGGTTGCCCTTGAACCGGTTAAGATGAGAGATATCAGAATAATAACCGACGATAAAGATATAAAAATTTTCTCTGGTCTGCCTTCCAATAACCTTAAAAAAGGAATTGCCAAGACTAATGCAAGTGCCAGATAAATAGCGGAATGATTAACATGTCCTACAGAGTGTAATTCAATAGTAGCTGACTTGCCAGTTGCATACTCTGTTATTCCCCAGATTGCCCCTATTGCCGTTGAGACAATTACTATTATTCCAATGCTTTTTATTGATTTTTTGTCTAAAAAGTCTGTAGCAACTATTAAAAACAGAATATACATTTTGAGAAAATCGAAGCCGCCATGAACTGCCAGCTCGGGTTTTTGTGCAAATATTGCTGAGATAAATGCCGCTAAGGTAAGTGCAAGGAAGCCAAGTCGAGGGTCTTTTATGAAAAGCATCTCTTTCCAATCCTTTTCTATGAAATGGCGAATAGAAAATAAAACAGCTGTTATTAATAAAAAAATGGTTTTGGGTGATTCAAATAAAGGGATTGAAAAAATACATAGAAATAGGGAATACTGCTCAAATCTTATTATGTTTTTTAGTATATTCTCTCTCAGCTTCATTATTATTTAACTCCTATAATATAAAACATTTCCTTTAATCTGTGTTCATAAGTATGATATTTTATAGTTTTGAGATATCCATTTTCTGCTATCCGAACCCTTTCCCTATCATGGGCAAGAAAAAAAGATAATGCTTCTTTTAATTCTTCAATGTTTCGATAAAAAATAATTTCTTTTTTATGTTCAAAAATATCTTCTATTTCTTCTTTATAATCTACTATCTGAAATGCACCGCATCCATTAGCTTCAAAAACCCTAGGGTTTATTCCATAATTCCATTTACCAAACCATGAATGAATGTTAAGAACGATTTTTGACTCGTTAAATATTTTCACCATTTCCTGAGGTGAAAAGAATCCATTTTTGACGATATTTTTTGCAAGGATTTTATTGTTTTTAACTTTTTTCTTCCATGGGCCGAAAATAGAAATATGAAATTCTTTTGATAATAAAGTTAAAAATTCAGCCCGAACAGGATTCCAATCGCCTGCAAAACAAATGTCATATTTTTTTTCTATATTCTCAAGTTTTTTATGAACTGGGGGATAAATTCCTACAGGGAGATAAAAAACATTTTTTACTCCGGCTTTTTTATAATAATGAACACTTCCTTTTGAGTTCGTAAAATAATAGTCATAAAAACTGGCTTGTTTTATAGATCTCTCAAATTGAAAAGGATCGTTGAGCCACCAACAAACAGTTTTTATCCCTTTATTTTTTATGTATTCTATAGTCGATTTATCATGAGGGAATCCAAATATTGTAAGAAACACATCTGGAGAAAATGTTTTTATACTATCTTTTAATTTTTGATTTATATAATTTGAAAATTTTTCTTTTGAGAGCTTTTTAATAAGTTTAGAGTAAATCCCTTAATACCCAAAATTAAACACCTTTACATGGCATCCCAATGAGTTAAGAGTTTCAGTTATGAAATAATTCATCGGAACTGTTTTAAGATGTCCAGGAATAGAAAGAAGGATTTTCATATGAGATTTTTATCTAAAATTGCATTTATTACATTTTCTGGAAAAATAGGATTTACATCTCCTGTCAGTGATTTAAGAATAATATGTTGATTGCCGTAGGGGCCAAAAATAGTGGGATTTGTTTTACCAAAAAGGGCAATCACAGGCGTGCCTACTGCCGCACCTATATGAACTGCTCCTCCATCACCAGCCACCAAAAAATTTGCCACAGAGGCTATTGCTGCAAAATCCATTAGCATTGGCGTGTCATACCAAAATCCCTTTCCGTTTAGTTCAGTGCAAATTGTAACAGCTTTTTCTTTATCAGCAGGAACAGATGTTATTATACAAGTATAGCCGTATTTTTGGCAAATAGTCCTGCCAAGTTTTATAAAATTCTCAGGATGCCATCTGGAAGTTTCTCTGTTATTGCTTATGTTAAATATTGCGATACGATTTTTAGGTTGAAGTCCTTTTTCGCTCAAAAACCTTACGGCAGCAATTTTATGTATAGGTGGTATATTTATTGTTATATCTCTCGATATCTCATTTATTCCGAGAGATGTCAAAAGGTTCAAACATGCCTCCACCTGATGAAATTTGGGAAACTCAATAGGCTCAACAGGGCAATTGTAAAACAGATTAAAAAGCCTTTTTCCAGGAGAACGATATCCTATTCGCATTCGCGCGCCGCTGAGAAAAGTTATCGCTGCAAGAAAACTTGAAAATCCTCCCTTTACAGCTATAGCCATGTCAAAATGTCTAATACCATGCTCTTTTTTATATCTTCTTATCAGCCGCCAGCACTCAAAATATCTATTCCTGAGTATCCAGTTGTCCTTTTTATATGTGATAATTCCGTCTGCCAGCTCTGTGCTTTCTAAGAGCTCTCTGGATAGCTCTTCCGTGAAGACAGTAATTTTGGCATTTTTAAAATTTTTTCTCAATGTTTTGATTAATGGGATAGAGCATATCATGTCGCCTATTTTATTCATCCTGATAATAAGTATATTTTTTATCTCTTCAGGATTTTTAATACTATACATCGAGCAACCGTCTCTTGAGTATATTTTTTACAGTATCTGGAGTAATAGCCTCCATGCATTTACGAAGAGGGATACCATCACACCTGCCTTTCTTGCAAGGCATGCATTCTAATTTTTCTTTTATTACATAATGTTTGTCGCCGTTCCACGGCCCCCATTGAACTTCATCCGTCATCGCAAATAGCGCTATTACAGGAGTGCCTACTGCCGCGGCTATGTGCATAGGCGCAGAGTCAACGCCGAAAAACAAATCAGAAGCTTGAGATACTGCGGCAAGCTGTTTAATAGTCGTCTTTCCGCAAAGGGCGATTAACCGTGAGCATGGACTGTCCCCCACTAAAGATAGAATTCTCTCTGCCCTTTCAAGTTCTCTTGCCTCAGGAGCAGCGGTAACGATTACTTTTACTCCCTGCTCGATAAGCCATTGTATCACATCTGCCATATATTCATCCTTCCAGCACTTAAAGAGCCACCGTGATGTGGGGTGGACATGGACAACCTTATCGCCATCTTTTATGTGATTCGCTTCAAATACGCCCTTTGCAAAGAACTTTGCCTCATCAGGAATATAAAAATCCACTTTAGGGTCATCCGTGCTTATCCCGAATTGTTTTACTAAATCAAGATTTTGTAAGACCATATGCTGACTGCCGTTCCTCTGAGCAAGGTAGGTATATAAAAATCTTTTCCCTAAAAAACCAGTCCCACAGGGGTCATATGCAAGTCTGTATCTTGCCCCTGATATAAAAGATATGATTGCCGCCCTGTCTCCACTTGTAAGGTCGACCGTCATATCGAAATTTTTTGCCCGTATCATTTTCAAGAAAGATAATTCCTTCGGGAATCTTTGCAAATGACCCATTTTTTTAATATTCCTGTCAAAGACTATTATTTCATCGATAAGAGGATTGCCTGCCAATACTTCTTCCGTCCCTGAATTTACAAGCGCAGATATGCGGGCAGAGGGAAAATTTTCTCTCAGCGCCCTGAACACAGGAACTGTGAGAAGGACATCGCCGATATGACGAAGCTTTATGACAAGGATTTTTTTTACGTTTTTCATTTATTCAAAAGCATTTTATACAGGTTTTCTATTTTATCGAGCATTCCCTCGAACAAGTAGCCCTCCTCGACAAGACGCCTGCCTTTTTTGCCGAATTCTATCCGCAGTTCAGGTCTTTCATGCAGCTTGATAATCTTTTCTGCAAGCTGCGACGGATTTTTAGTCTCTACAAGGAATCCTGTTTCATTGTTTATTATTATCTCTCTTATCGCCCCCGCATCCGATGCGACCACAGCCCGCTCCATCGCAAGCGCCTGCAGGAGAGACTGAGGCACTCCTTCATTGGCATATGAGGGATGCACCAGAACATCCAGAGAGGCGATTATTTCAGGTATATCTTCTCTATGCCCCTGCATAAAAACTTTACCGATGAGTCCGAGGTTTTCTATCATGCCTTTTATATTCCGGAATTGAGGGCCGTCGCCGACAATGTAGAAAGAGGCATCTGGAATCACTTTGAGTATTAATGGAATTGCCTCTATAAAATATCTATGCCCCTTCCAGCTTCTCAAAACACCAACCATTCCAACCGTATAGCTATCTCTTTGTACAGCAGGCTTGACCTTCTCTATATTGAACATGTCTAAATCTATCCCTGTTGGTATGGAAAAAATCTTATCGGCATCAAATCCATTATCCATTATCATCCTCTGCCTTATCTCTTCGCCTGTTGTTATTATTGCATCAGGCAACCGGTTATATATCAAACGGCTGAGATAAGACCTGCTGATGGATGTTGAAAGATGTCTTGTTCTGATTACTTTTGGCCGAGACCTTGAAAGCCTTGCAGAAATGGTTGCAACCCAACTGTCTGATGAACTGTGGGTATTAACTATATTAACGCCTTCATTATTGATAAGGGATAATATTTTCATGAATGACAACGGATTCTTCTTTTGAAATTGAGCAGGAAAGGTATAAATGTTCAGTTCTTTAGCCCTTCTAAAGATATTGCTTTGCTCAGGCGCTGCGATTATTACGCGGTATCCCCTCTTAATCATTCCGAGGGACTCTCTAATTATTCTAATTTCCTGCCCTCCCCAGCCTTCTGAGGATTCTGTGTGAAGTATTGTTCCCATTTAAATATTTTAACTGTGAGGGGTTTATTTTTTCCAATGGAAAGATTGATTACAACTGGTTCGACTGTTTTATAACGGATATAAATTCCCTGACTGCCCTCTCTATTGGGAATTGCTCAGCCTTTTCCCTTGCCTTTTCACCCATAGCATTCAGATTTTTTAAGGAGATATTTACCTTTTCGGCTAACTCATGCGCATCAAACATATCATGCATCACAAAGCCTTCGCGTCTATTATCTATGAGTTCGGCAACGCCGTTGTTTTTTGTTGTTATAACAGGAACGCCTGATGCCATTGCCTCCAGCGTTGCATTACTGAAGGGGTCGTAAAGGGTCGGCAGGACAAACAAATCCGCTGCGGCATAAAACTTCTCAATCTCCTTTTGTGTGCCGGGAAATATGATTTTATCGGAGACTCCAAGCCTTTCGGCAATCGCCCTGTATCTGTCAGTATCGCCTTTTCCAATAACTAACGCCTTAAAGTCCTTGTCATTTATTAATGGGAGAGCGCTTATGAATGTCCTTAATCCTTTTCTTTCAAAACCGGAGCCGACAAAAAGCAGCACTTTAGAATTTTCGGATACTCTAAGACTCTCCCTCACATCTTTACGCCATCTGTCTTTATTTTCAGGATTAAATCTCACCAAATCCACGCCGTTGTAGATTATGCTTATCCTGTTTTCAGGAACATTATAATACTTCATTATCTGCTCCTTTACCATCCTTGAGTTGGCAACTATCAGTTTTGTATTTGTGAAGAGTTCCTTTTCCAGTTTAAGAAGCGAAATGTGGAGCGGATTTATCTTGAAAGAAAGGATTTTATAAAACGGCTCAATCATTGACCTTATCCTTAGCCACTCTGCATGGCATCCCTCTCCTGCCCTGTATATATCCTGGCATGTTGTCCTCTCGAAACTTATAACACAATCGAATTTGAGTTTGGAGTTCAGAGTTTGGAGTTTGGAGCTTGCGTTGATATTAAATGTCAAATTGCTGAGGAAAGAACTGAAAGGCAGGATGTTCACCTTATGAAAAATTATTCCGTCTTCTTCCGCCCATGTATCGGCGAATATGTGTATTTCGTGTCCAGCCTCTTTGAGCTGTCCTATAAGGGTCTGGAGATAACGTTCTGCGCCGCCGTGAATGGAAAATTTCTTTTTTATGAATGCTAACTTCAACCTTTAGTTTTCTCCCATGCATTTGCATATTTGAGAAATGTATAGAAGCTGTAGAGAACTGCAAGTATAAATCCGTGTATGCCGTCTCTGAATCCTTGTTTCAGCAGGAGCATCTTCAAAAATGTGAAGGGCGGGCTTATCAGCATCCTGAAGATTAACGAAATGGAAGACATTGGATTCTTTAGGAGTATCTCCTTTGCAGAAAGGGTAGAGTAGTTTTCCATTTTTTTTATGTATTCCGAGATCGTCCTGTAGGTATAATGCTCAAGAGGATTTTTAAAATAACCAAGCTGTCCTTTTACTACCACCTTTTCGTGGACTTCCCGCTGCTCTACATAAGATACGTCTTTCCTGAAAAATCTTAATGTATGATCAGGCCACCAACCGCTATGTCTTATCCATTTTCCAAGAAAATAATTTTTCCTCGGCAGGTAATATCCATTACAATCGTGAGGTGTGAGGTGTGAGGTGTGAGAAGAAGTTTTTAAGGCTATTTCGTTTTTAAGTTCAGGCGTAACTCTCTCGTCAGCATCGAGTATGAGCACCCATGGCCCGGCTGCAAGGTCCACAGCCATCTGTTTCTGTTTTGCGTAACCCTGCCACTCGTGCTGAAACACCCTGTCAGTATATGCTTTGCAAATATCTATTGTGTTGTCATTGCTAAAAGAGTCAACCACAACAATGTCTTCAAAGTCTTTTACACTTTCAAGGGCATCCCTTATATTTTTTTCTTCATTCTTTGTAACTATAATTACAGAGACAGGTATCAATTACCCCTCACAAATTTTTTGAAAAGTGGATTTTAAAATCTGTTTTTTATATTATATCAAATTAGCTGAAATGTGTGAGATTGCGGAATGATAGAATAATTCTTTTCAGGAAAAAAGATTGCCATTGTCGGACTCGGTCATTTCAGTTCCAGAGATTATTGTGAAATTAAATGACCGGCCTGTCTGTGAAGAAATGGAGCATAACGCTGCTGAATCAGCAAAAAACTACACATGGGAAAGGCATATAAGAGAAACCAATGATATATTTGAAACGCTGCGCAATTAATGGCGGAAATATTTAATGACCCCTTTTTTGAGCGTTTTTTTAATTATCACAGCAGCGGGTGCGGTAATTATTCTTTTGCCTGAGCATATTATTAATTTGCTTGTCAGAGAAAATGGGCCGGCTGAGAATGCACAGGTTGCCATCTATGCCGCAGGAGCGATAATATCATTGCTATATGCAAAAAAGAAAATCTGGTTGCATGGATTAAGCGGTGGTATTATTCTGACCATTTTTGCCTTACGGGAACTCGATTTTCAGAAAAAATTTACAGGCATAAGCATTACCAGGACAAAGTTTTATTTCTCACCGGACTTTTCATTATCTGCCAAAATATTTTGCGGGCTCATTGTTTTAGGGATTTTATCAGTCGTTGTATTCTTTGCCATAAAAAACATAAAGGCTTTACTCAATGGTTTTAGAAGACACGAAGATTGGGCCATAACAACAATTAACGGCCTGATATTAATCCCAATCGCATTAGTTACAGATAGCAGCTTGAGATCCTTAAAATTTGCAGGTATAAAGACAGCAGAAAATATTCATCTCTTTAAAGCTGTATTAGAAGAAACCATAGAACTGGCAATTCCTGTATTTTTTCTTATCGCGCTCTTTCAGTACGGCAGGGCTGTCCAAAAATCAGGATAAGCTCTCATGTCAGCTCGTATGGACCAGATTGCTGCATAGATTAGAATATGTTTTGCTCTTTGAGAGCAATTCTTCATGCGTCCCAATATCGCTTATCCCACCGTCTTCGAGGACAACTATCCTGTCAGCGTTCCTTATTGTTGAGAGCCTGTGAGCTATAACAATTGTGGTCCTGTCTTTCATTAACCCTTCAAGCGCTTTCTGCACCAATGCTTCAGAAACCGTATCAAGGGATGATGTCGCTTCATCAAGAATTAATATGGGCGGGTTTTTAAGGATCGCCCTTGTAATGGCTATCCTCTGTCTCTGCCCGCCGGATAGTTTAAGGCCCCTTTCACCTATTATTGTACCGTAACCTTCGGGCAATCTTTCTATGAATTCATCGGCATATGCCATCTCAACAGCTTTTTTAATCTCCTCGAAACCTGCATCCTGGTTGCCGAAGGCTATATTCTCTCTTACAGTATCATTGAAAAGGATAATATCCTGACTCACAATGCCTATCAGGCTCCTCAATGATTTCAGATCGACGTCTTTTAAATCTATGCCGTCTATTTTAATATTTCCTTCTGTAGGATCATAAAATCGGGGCAGCAGGTCAGCCAGAGATGTTTTCCCTGCTCCGCTTGGACCCACAATGGCTATAACCTCACCAGGCTTTATTGCAAGATTTATGTTTTTCAGAACCGGTGTATTATTGGCTGAATAAGCAAATGAGACATTTTCAAAAACTAACCCCTTTTTTATCCCCTTCACTTCGATCGTACCGGTGTCTTCCTTTTTTGTATGTAACACTGTTTCGATCCTTTCTATGGCTGCCCTGATCTCCTGAAGAAAAGTGTATGCATCTCCCAATTTCTTGACAGGTGTAAAAACCATATATATGGCGGCTATTATTGAGGCAAAATCTCCTGAGGTAATAATGCCGTTTTTGACCTGACTGCCTCCATACCATAATACCAGCCCTATTGCTGTGCCGGTTACAACATCGATCAGAAGTTTTGTTGCTTCCTTAAGTTTTATTACTTTAGTGGTTTCTCTGTAAACCCGTTTGTTTTCCCAAACAAACTTCTCATCCCTGTATGCTTCCCTGTTGAATACCTTTATCACTTTGGCCCCGGTTATAGTTTCGCCAAGCCTCTGTGTAAGATAGGATAACTTGCTTTGAACCTCTATGGTCCTTTTTTTCACTCTTTTGCCGAATTTCCGTGTGCTGTAAGCTATTAGCGGGATGAGCATTATGCTTAAAAGTGTTAAATCCCATTTCCTGTAAAAGGCTATGCCTAAAAGCACAATTATTGTTGGTATCTCAACAATGGCTGTCTTAATCACATTGGAAAAAAGCGAGCCTAACATCCTTACGTCATTAAGTACCCTGGAAATCACGACGCCGGATGATTCCCGATGAAAATATGAGACAGGCATGTATAAGATGTGATTGTGGAGCTTGTTCTGTGTATCTCTGATCAGTTTTAAGCCGGAGGATCCCATCAGGTATGCCTGCCCGAATTGCAGTGCCCCCTTTACAGTAAAAAGAACAAAGATGCCGAACGGAATAAACTTCAAATATTCATATTGTTTTTCAATAAACACAACATCAAGGGCGGGTTTGACTAACCATGCAATGGCGCCAGTTATTCCTGAGGCCATAAGTCCAAAGATTACACCTAAAACTACCCTCGGCCAGTAGGGTTTTGCAAGCTCAATGATCTTTCTGAGAATTTTCATGGTTTATAGTATATACAATAAGAAAATTTATTTGAAATGTCCGGCGGGCGGGCGGCAGGATTGGCTGCAATCATGACATCATGGCCCCGGGACCTCATGCCGATTGACTCGCAGGGAATTCTTATCTCCTGCCCTCCCCAACCCCTCGAGGCTTCAGTGTGAAGTATCCCAAAGTTCCTTAACTATTTTGTTAGCTATGCTATGCTTCACTCCTGCATCTATGTCATGGGCATATATCAGGATATTAGTATCAAGAAAGACCTTATCGCTCATGAAGCTTTTCTCTTGAACAGGTTATTTTTCCACCCAAATGAAAACCTTTATTTAGTATGCTCAGCGCTTTTCTTTTGGAACGCTCATATGTCTCTTCCTCTTCAATAGCCTGCTTTAAAAAAACGCTAAGCATCCGGCTCAGGGAAGTTTCTTTTTTAGAGGCAATGCTTTTTCCTTTTTTTATTAAATCCTTATCTATGCTGATCGTAATATTCTGTTTCATTGCTGCACCCCTGTTAATCTTTAACGTATTGTCAAAAGCTCTAAGGCTAAAAACTCTAAAAGCAAGTATTCTCACCCTCTCCCTGCCCTCTCCCCTCAAGGGAGAGGAAAGATTTTGAAATGTCTCTTTCTGTTTCCCCTCCCTGGCTTAAGGCCCCTACTTTTGGTGAGGGGAGGGGATTAAGGGGAGGGTGAAAAAACCATATATTTATATCTCTTTTTTTCATGAAACTTTTAGCATTACCAATCTTTAAATCAATATAACACGTACATCGCGTGCAGTCAATTTATCTAAAAAGCTACATCCTTGCAGGCAGCAACCTAAACAGCCTGCCGTTTTTTGTCCTGTAGACTTTAAAATCTTTATGGTCAAGGGTAAATATCTTTGAAATATTTTCTGCTTCAGCGACTGCGACTAAAGAAGCGTCCGCAAAATCCATGGGAAGGTCATGATACTTTTTCATAAGCTCCCTGCATCTTTTTAGCAGGCTGCTGTTTAAATTATATATTTTCAACTTATCCTGCACAATGAATTCCCATAAATCATCCTGTATGTGATATGAAAAATTCAATAAATAAAAAGCCTCTGTCAACACAGGGATTGTTGTAACAAGAGGCAGCCTGATAGATTTCAACACATCATGGCAAATTTCATGTTTATTGTCGCTCCTGTCAAAAAGGGCTACTATCGGCCCTGCATCAACAGCGATCATCTCTCTTCTTTCTGAATATTTCACGAAGTATTTCTTCGCTCTTCATGGACAGATCTCCCCTGCCGCTTCCCGGTCGGTCTTTAACGAGGGTTTTGATAAATTCTGACAAATTTTCTGTTTTTTTCTCAACAATCGGCTTGCAGAACTGTTTTATTGATTTTTTTATTATATCAGTCTTGGTTTGCCCGAGCGCCCTTGTTGCTTTATCCAGCAATTCTTCCGTCTCTTTATCCAATCTCACGCTTACAGACATACTCATACCCTCCTTTTGATGTAATACATAAATGTATCACATTTCAGCCCTTATCGTCAAAAATAACTGATGGGTATGCCTGAAATACTTCAGGCATACCCTGCTCATTTAATGTATTCTTCTGACCAGAGTGGCTGTAACAGCGCCGACCGCAACTTTTGTCTGCATCTTTACAGGGATTCGTCTCAGGTCGTCCGTAAGCCAGATATACATATCGCCTTTTCTGTTAAAGATACCTTCTGATTTCATAAGGGGTTTTATGACCACGGTATCGAACTCGCCCAACCCTGTTTTTATCTTTTCTTTTCTGAGCACCTGCACTTCCACGTTCCATAATTTCCTGCTGTCGAATATATCCACATAAACCGATTTTCCCACTTCATATTTCAATGTCCTGATATAATAAAAGCTCGAAAGCGGATCAAGCGTGTTCTTCTCAATAGTAAAAGTCTTTTTTTCAGCGCTGAGGTGATTTATGAAGATCGCCTGACGGTTTGCATGGTCAAAAATCACTTCTTTGTCACGCCTGTGTCTGCCTTCCCGTAACTTAACACGGTAATTCTCCGGCAGTCCGAGCATTGATTCATTCTGTGTTTTTTTCAAAAGAGATTCTATCCTGTCATCCACCTTGTAAAAAACAGAAACCCAGTCAGCGGAATGGGCGGTCGAAATGATCTTCGTTTGTTCTTTGTCATTTACTATTTCGAGCGTTGCAGTGCCTGCCTTCACCCCGGTCCATGTGAGATCAAAGACCAGCTTCTCCGGGATATTAAATGCAGAGGCAGCCGGTGAAAAAAACAAGATGCAGGATGCAAGATACAGGATATAAGAAATAAGATTTCTTGCAGAAAGTTTCAAGATTCTTCCGGCTTGTTTTCAGGTTTTTCTTTTTCGAATATCTCCCAAAGGGGAATTTCAATTTCTTCAAAGATTGCCGGCATAAAACCTTCCTCGGCTCCGAAAATATCAGGTTCGCCGTATTTAGAGTCTTCCAACAAAAATCTTTCTATGTAATTCTCCTCAGGATGAACAAGTATAAATTCCTTCACTCCAAATCTTTCATAAAGCGCTTTCTTGTGTTTTCTATCTTTTAGAGAGGTATGCGGTGAAATAACCTCTATAATCAATTCCGGAGACCCGTATATTCTGTCTTTAATCTTGTTTTTATCGCATACAACAAACACATCAGGCTGAACAAAGTTAAAATCGTCGAAATAAACATCCAGAGGGGCAACATAAACCCTGCAAGTGGTCCCTTTGATTTTTTCTTTCAAATGAACGATAAAATTAACTACTATCGCCTGATGCCTTTCGGATGGCGAAGGACTCATGTTATAAGCCTCGCCATCTATTACTTCCCATCTTTCTTCATCCGGCCATGCGAGATAATCCTGCCATGTATATTTAACCTTCGTTTTCTTCTTAGCCTGAAATGTCACACTTTTCTCCTGCAAAATACCAAAGCTTTTTGTTATATTACTACATGTTAATTATTCCCGCAATAGATTTAAAGGATGGACAGTGCGTCAGGCTTCAACAAGGCAGAAAAGATGCTGTTACCGTATATTCAGGAGATCCCTCTGCAACAGCAAAAAAATGGGAGTCCTCAGGCGCTAAGGTCCTGCATGTTGTGGACCTTGACGGCGCTTTTACCGGCAGCCAGAAGAATTACTCCCGCATCATCGAAATCAGAAAAGCTGTAAATATGATTATAGAAGTCGGCGGCGGCATCAGGAATATCTCGACAGTGGACAAGCTGATCTCTGCCGGCATAGACAGGGTGATCATCGGAACTTCAGCAATAGAAGACGCTCAGTTTGTTATGGATGCGTGCAAAAAATTCCCTGGAAAGATATTAATCGGCATTGACGCCAAAGATGGCAAAGTCGCTGTAAAAGGCTGGGAAGAGGTCAGTTCGATCGAGGCCAAAGAACTGGCGAAAAGAGTCGAGATGATAGGAGTTGCAGGCATTATTTACACAGACATCTCACGGGACGGCATGCTGACAGGCCCGAATCTGCCTGCGTTGGAAGATATGGTCGAAACAATAAATATTCCTGTTATCGCTTCAGGCGGAATCGCAAACATTGAAGATATTGAAAATCTTCTGAAGATAAAAAACCTCTGGGGAGCAATAACCGGCAAGGCGATCTATTCCGGGTCACTTGACCTTAAAAACGCGATAAACCTTGCGATGAGTACCACTGATGCCTGATTTTATTTTTATTCATTATTCATTACTCATTACTCATCACTCATCACGGATTTTCAAATGCTCGCCAAACGTATAATCCCCTGTCTTGACGTGAAGGACGGTCGTGTTGTGAAGGGTGTAAGTTTTGTGAACCTGCGCGATGCTGGCGACCCTGTGGAAAATGCCCTCTACTATGACAAACAGGGCGCGGATGAACTCATCTTTCTGGATATCACCGCTTCACACGAAAAACGGAAGATCATTCTCAATGTCGTAGAAAAAACAGCCGAAGATGTTTTTATGCCTTTAACTGTCGGCGGCGGAATTAAGACACTTGATGATATAAGAGATCTGCTCAGGGCCGGCTGTGATAAGGTTTCGATCAATACAACTGCTGTTAAAGACCCTCATTTTATCAGCCGCGCTGCAGAGAAATTCGGAAGCCAATGTATTGTGGTCGCGATAGACGCAAAAAGGGTTGCCGACAACATGGCAGATGCAACAGGGGAGGAATGGTTTTCAGATGCATCGCTGAAAGATGTTATCCTCGACCTCTCTCATAAAATCTCCCCTCACCCCTCTTTATCAAAGAGGGGGACTTCAGAAAGCCCCACTTTAGAAAAGGGGGGTTGGGGGGATTTGAAAGAAGGCGTTGATATATTAACTTGGGCCATTTCAACACACGGCGGCAGAAAAATGAAGCTTATCAACGCAGTTGCATGGGCAAAAAAGATGGAAGAACTTGGGGCCGGCGAATTCATGCTCACCAGTATGGACAAAGACGGGACCAAAGACGGATACGATATTGAATTGACGAGAACAATCTCTGAAACGGTTTCGGTCCCTGTCATCGCCTCAGGCGGGGCAGGGAATCTGGAACACCTCTACAAAGGACTTGCTGACGGGAAGGCAGACGCAGTGTTGGCAGCTTCGATATTTCATTTCAGGGAATATACGATAAGAGAGGCAAAAGAATATCTGAAAGAAAAAGGCGTATCTGTCAGGCTATAAAGGCCGTGATGAGTGATGAGTGATGAGTGATGAGTGATGAGTGATGAGTGATGAGTGATGAGTGATGAGAAAAAGAGACATTTTACACGTTACTCATTACTGTCTTTCCCCTAACTGCCTTCCTCAATTCTATTTTGAAACGTTCAATAAGATCTTCGTCTGCAGGGGCAACGCTCAGTGTAAAAACCCTGCTGCCATCAATCACCTTCACATCGACCACATTTAAATTTTTTGCGTCAGAATACCTCGCACAGAGAGAGGCAGCGGTCATAATAATCTCCTCTGTTGCTTTTCCCCGTACAAGAACAATGGGACTCGCATAGTCTTCAACCCTCAAGCTGACACTCTTGCCATCATCCAGTAAAATCAGAACCTCATTTTCATTTTTGTTTCTGCCGACGATGATTTTGCAGTCATCCGATATCCTGAAATGTCTTCCGAGTCTCAGGAGAGAAAGGTCCTCAAAAGAAGGGTCTGGATTATGGGCAAGAAGTTCCCGCAATCTGAACGAGTAATTCGGCTCTGTCAATAAGCAGCCTCCTGCCGGGGCAGGATAATCCGCAAGGCCAAACTCCGCAGCAAGCGCCATCTGGGGTTTTCTTGATCTGCCGCCGAAATCATAAAGCAGGTCTCTGTTGACAATACCCTTTTCTTCCATCACAGTCGGTTTCATGAGTTTTGCGCTCAAAGGTCTTAAAATAAGGCCTTTTAATCCAGCTTCCCTGTCAATGATAGCCAGAGCATCTCTCCTTTGACTCATTGGCCTCTGGCCGATTACTTCCCCTGTTATAATAAATTCCGCGCCTGTCATATCCATAAACTCTCTGGCTTCCTTAAGCATGAGTATCCTGCAGTCCATGCACGGATTCATATTTTTGCCGTGTCCGAACTTTGGATTCTTTACGATCTGGATAAACTTATCGGCAAGATGGCAGAGCTTGACTTCAAAACCGAATTTCTCAGCAGCAGAAAAAGGGTCTTTGGAACATGAGGACTTGTCGGATATGTCACAGCCGAAATGATTTAAAAAAGTGACCGCCTTCACTTCAATTCCCTGTCTGAGGACAGTGAGTATGGCCAACGTACTGTCAAGCCCTCCGGAATATAACGCAACTGCTTTTATAGGCCGTGATGAGTGATGAGTGATGAGTGATGAGTTTTCAATCTTTGTCTGCATTATTTTTTAATTGTTTAATCGAAAGATTTCAGCAACTGTTCCGGGGTTGCAACCGCTGTGCCTACTTCGCCGACAACGATACCTGCTGCATGGTTAGCGATCACGGCAGCCTCTTCCATGTTTGCTCCTGAGGCATAGGCAAGGGTAAATGCGGAGATTACCGTGTCGCCGGCCCCGGTCACATCATAGACCTTTCTGGCAACTGTCGGGATATGGGTGACCTTATTTTTTTCAAAGAGACTCATCCCCTGCTCACCTCTGGTGATCAGCACAGCCTTGCAGGAAAGTTTTTTCATCAGACTTTTCCCTGCCTTAAGCAGTGTCTTTTCGTCCCTGATCTCTATATTCGAACCGCTTGAAGCCTCCATAACATTAGGGGTTATCAGGGAAACGCCTTTATAGAAATCAAAATGACCGACCTTCGGATCAACAGCGATAAACATATCTTTTTTCTTTGTCTTCCTCACAATGTCATTGATCAGTTCAGAAGATATCATCCCTTTTTGGTAATCTGAAACGATCACAGAATCATACCGGAGAAGCACAGAGTTTATGTATCCCAGTATGCCCTTCAATATCTTCCCGTCAACGTATTTCTTATCTTCCCTGTCAAACCTTACCACCTGCTGATTATGCGCTATAACCCGTGTCTTGACAGTTGTAGGCCTGTTTTCAGTAAATATACCGTCACAGTTTACGCCTCTCTGCCTGAGTATATTCAATAGGGCCTCTCCTGCAATATCCTGCCCGTTAATCCCGATAACCGAAGCCCTGCCCCCAAGGGACACGATATTATGCGCGACATTGGCAGCTCCGCCAAGAAGAAAGCTCTCTCTGGTGACCTCCACAACAGGGACAGGGGCCTCAGGAGATATCCTGTTCACCTTGCCCCATATGTAATGGTCAAGGATAATGTCGCCTATCACCAGGATGTTTTTGTCTTTAAATCCGCGTATAATCTTTTTATAATCCATAGATAATTAATATAACTTACTGAATTGAAAAATGAAAACTTTTCAGGGCCGGGCATTCGCCAAAAAAAGGGAAAGGCGTAGGCCTTTCCCTTTTTTTGCGCTTATTACAGTATTGATTTAAATATCATAGTACAGGAAAAACTCGTATGGATGCGGTCTGAGCCTCAAGGCGTCAACCTCTTTGGTCCTCTTGTAGCTTATCCATGTATCAATAGCATCCTGGGTAAATACATCACCCTTCAGAAGAAACTCGTGATCTGCCTCAAGGTTGTCAAGCGCCTCTTCAAGGCTTGCCGGCATTGTAGGCACAGAAGCCAACTCCTCAGGCCCGAGATCATAGATATCCTTGTCAAGCGCCTCACCCGGATGCAGCTTGTTCTCTATGCCGTCAAGTCCGGCCATCAGCATCGCGGAAAACGCAAGGTATGTATTGCATGACGGATCAGGGAATCTCACCTCAACCCTCTTTGTCTTCGGGCTTGCTGAATAAGTCGGTATTCTTATTGATGCAGAACGGTTTCTTGCAGAGTATGCGAGATTGACCGGCGCTTCAAAGCCGGGGGTCAGTCTCTTGTACGAGTTCGTTGTCGGGTTCGTCAGGGCAGCAAGCGCAGGAGCGTGCTTGAGTATGCCGCCAATATAATAAAGCGCCATCTCGCTCAAGCCTGCATAGCCGTTGCCGGCAAAGAGAGGTTTACCCTTCTTCCAGATGCTCTGGTGGACATGCATGCCGGAACCATTATCACCGAAAAGGGGCTTAGGCATAAAGGTTGCTGTCTTCCCGTGTCTTCTGGCAACATTTTTGACAATGTATTTAAAGAGCATGTTCTTATCGGCCATCTTCACAAGGGAATCATACCTCATGTCGATCTCTGCCTGACCTGCGGTTGCCACCTCGTGGTGTTCGCGCTCAACATATATGCCGCACTTGAGCATTTCCATCACCATCTCTGTCCTGAGATTAACCTGGCTGTCTGTAGGCGGCACAGGGAAATAGCCTTCCTTGTGCCTCGGCTTGTAGCCGAGGTTAGGATTCTCATCACGCCCTGAATTCCATATCCCCTCGGAAGATTCAATAAAATAATAGCCGCTATGTGCATTCTGATCAAACCTAATACCGTCGAAGATAAAAAATTCCGCCTCAGGGCCGAAATACGCAACATCGCCGATGCCTGTTGACGTGAGATAATTTTCCGCCTTCTGAGCTATATATCTCGGATCCCTTGAGTAGAACTCCTTGGTTATCGGGTCGACAACATTGCATACCAGACTGATTGTCGGATATTCCATAAACGGGTCCATAAAAGCGGTCTCAGCGTCAGGCATTATAAGCATGTCAGACGTATGAATAGCCTGCCACCCCCTGATCGAGGAACCGTCAAAGCCAAGCCCCTCCTCAAATACAGCCTCTGAAAGCTCTGCTATCGGAACTGCAAAATGCTGCCAGATCCCCGGAAAATCAAGAAACTTGAAATTTGCCATAACCGCCTTGTTTTCCTGCGCTAATTTGATTACGTCTTTTGGTGTCATTCTTCCTCCTGTTTAATAGTGTCAGTTATTAGTGTCAGTGTCAGTGTCAGTATCTCAGCGGGTAGTGACAGTGGGCCGCATCAGCATTATTTTTATCTGACACTAAACACTGACACTGACACTTGATTTAAACTGCTTCTTCTCCGTGCTCTCCTGTTCTTATCCTTATCGCTTCATCCACGGAATAAACAAATATCTTTCCGTCTCCGATCTTCCCTGTTTTGGCAACTTCCGCTATGGCGCTGACGACCTTTGAAACCAGACTGTCCGAGGTTACAATCTCAATCTTTATTTTTGGGATAAAATCCACAACATACTCTGCTCCGCGATAAAGCTCTGTATGGCCTTTCTGGCGTCCAAAACCTTTCACCTCAGTCACAGTCATTCCCTGTATGCCTATTTCATTCAAGGCGTCTTTGACTTCATCCAGTTTAAAGGGCTTTATTATCGCCTCAATCTTTTTCATATCTCACCTCCATTTCCTTGAATTAATATTCATTTATCCGTCTATCTCAAAAAATCTCTGTAGAAATTCAGCGCCCATTGATGATACTACTTAAAGAATAATACTGACATACCTAATTAAGATGCAAGAACCTTACCAGAAGATATCTGCTTGATAACAAAGGATACTTATTTCATGAATACTGCCAAAATGCCTGTTTATTAATCAGCGCTGCCTATTTTTCAGGCAGCCTGCTGCCCCGTGCGTTTAATGGTCACTATTCAAACCATCATCTGTCTGCATGGGCGTCTGTGCAGTTTGCAGGCAACGCAAGGCCTGATTTTAAAAGCTCGTTCCATGCGATATCGGTTTCATAGAAAAAATGGATGGCATTGATAACCATGTTTATGTAAGAGCCTTCCTTGATCTGCTCTGAAATGTTTTTCATGCTTACGGAATTCACGCCGAAGTTGTCTTCGACAAGGGAACAGAATAAAGCAATGTTCGTTACAGAGTTTTTAATTTCTGTTTCCTTTCCGCGCCATAACTTTTCGTGAGATAAATAATCACAGATTTTTGCTGTTTTCCCTGCTATTTCAGCCTGCCGGTCTTTATAGAGATTCCAAAGCTTCTCCTGAACATCATATACGGTTTCGGTTATCACCGGAAGCCTCAATCTTTTATCAGGATAACCAAGCTCAGCAAGCCTTTCAATCGAAAACAGCATGACATCCCCCCAGAATTGTCTGTTGAATTCACAGGACAGGTCTATTGAATGTTTGTCTGTAGAGATACCGCTTCTGTATTCATTCATACAGGCGGACTGAATCGTACGCTTATGCAGCAGCGGCAGATTGGCCGAGACGAATCCCTGTTTCAGTCTTTTTCTGAGGATACGTCCCAGAACAGGCCCTGCCATCCGCAATTTAAGATCAGCAAAGGGTATGAAGTGTCTGAGCCCCGCTGCTCTAAAGACGTAATTGCCTGTATAAATAGTTCGGGCGTTTGCCGTCTCTGTAAAGTCATCCTCATGGGAATAAAACTGTGTCCTTGTGGGATGGAGCCCGTAAAAGAAACCCAATGCCTTTTTCGAGAAATCATCAAGGCAGTCCCGTACCGTATGGGACCCGGACAGACTGCAAGGGTATTTTTTAGGATGCGATAAAACTTCGTATCCGAATAATTTCACCATGTCATGATATTCTGCTGAGGAGTCGCGGGTTGACTGATCGTCATGAAAGATACATTTTTCATCCGGTGCAGCATTGGAAAGGGTTTCAAGAAAAAGGGCGATATCGTCCAGAAAAGTATTTATCATGACAGAGGGAGAAACAGGCGGGTCTCCCACAACCTTGCCGGTGACAACCTCGATGTTGCTTGCGGCAAATATTTTATCAAACCAGTAAAAGTAGTTAATAAAAGGTATGTCATCTATCCCGGCGCCGCGTTTGACTTTCACCCTGAATTCTTCGTCGCTGTCGAGAAAATAGATCAGGGCCTTCTCACTGAACTCGCCCAAAAAAGCATGCAGATATAGATATGCTATATTTCTGGAGATCGAGGCGCCTTTGTGAGGCTGCACCGGGTTGTGGGCATCGCCAATCAGGCACCGGAACTGCTCTTTGTATTCTGAAGGGAGTTGCTTGAGCAGTTCCGTCTGCTCATCAAGGCCGACATAATAAGTCCGGATGCCGGCAGCTTCTGTCTCTGAGCATAATTCCTTTATCTTCCGAATGTTTGCCTCATCTTTGCTGTCATCGATGATAAAAGCGCTGATTTTGTTATAAACAGGTGTCCCATGCGCATTTATCGTGAACCCTCCGTACTGAAAGATGCGGCATTGTTCGACAAGACTTGCGAAACAATTTTTCAGCATTATCGGCCTGTCGGCTACCGGGATGACCACCAGAAAATGGTGTCGTTTATCCCCATGTTCAAAAGTAAGAATATACTCAAGTTCTAGGTAGAGATCACGCTGGAGAGACAGCATATCTTCTGCGAATCCTGTATCAGCAGCTTCTCTCTCTATAAACCTGAAACACGTCTCATAGACAGCTTTGAGAGAGTCCAGTTTATCGAAAATGTCCTTCCGGTTATTCATGCCCTTGAGGCAGAAAAGAAATTGTTCTTTAATGTCGCCTGCGGTTGTATTGTCCTTAAAAAGTCTGAAAAAAATATTAAGATTAGTGAAAAGTTCGCTCTCCCTCAATTGCGCACCTTATCTCCCTGATGAATATTTAGGAAACTCATCCTTATCCAGGATTACTTCTATAAGATTTATCCTGTTATTAAAATCTGCTGTCTCAAATACACTCTCAGCTTCTGCCATAGCAGACACTCTGAAATACTCAACATTGAAAGCATCCGCGAGTTTCCTGTAATCAGGGTTTATGAATCCGCTGGCGATGAACCTGCCGGCATAGTTGTAAAACTGATTTTTCCTGACAAGCCCCAGTGACGCATTATTGAGAAGTACGATCGAGACAGGGACGTTATGGTTCACCGCAGTCATGATTTCCATACAGCACATCTGGAATCCCCCATCGCCAAGGATGGCGACGACCGGCTTCTTTGTAACGAGTTTTGCCCCGATCGCTGCCGGAAGAGCATGTCCCAGTGAAGAAATGCCGGAATTCGGAAAGTAGCTTCTGCTTTTTAACACAGGACAGAAGCGCTGCATGTAGATGATATTGTCATCAAAAACCGATACATCACCGTTGAAGTGGTTGTTCAGCATGTTCAGAAAATGACTGACAAGGACAAACTCGTTGTCCCGTGTGTCATGGTTCTGATATTTCACTTTGTAGTGCATGACTTCCTTCGGGTCTTTCGGTCTGACCGCATGGGCGCTGACTTTTTCGTTGAGGCGGTCAAAGACCTTTTTCACATCTGCCTCAAGGGCGATATCAGCAGTGAATACTTTATTGATGTGATTTTCATTATTGTCGATCTGGATGATTTTTTTGCCTTTGATAAGCTCATTGCTCCAGTTGCAGCTTGTTCTCTCTCCGAAACTCGCTCCGACGATAATAAGAAGGTCTGCCTTTTCCGATATATATCTGAAAGCTAATTCATTGGATGTTATTCCGAGCACACCCAGAGACAGGCTGGATGTCTCCGGCAATATCCCGCGCGCCTTAAGGGTAGTAGCAACCGGTATATTGGTTTGAACGCAAAAGCTTGATATGGTCTCTTCAGCTTTTGCAGCAATGCTCCCGTAACCTGCAATGACAACCGGATAAACAGCGTTGTTTATCAGGCTGACCATAGCATCAGCCGGGATAAGAGTATCGGAGAAAGCATATCCTGCATCGAAATTAATATGATCCAACAGACTGCTGTCAACAGTCTCTTTCAAAACATTGTAAGGAATACTCAGCAGGACAGGCCCGGGGTTTTTGGACAGGAGTATTCCTGTTGTCTTTCTGAGGACTGTCAGCAGATAATCCGTCCTCTGGAGAAGGCTGTTATATTTCGTAATCCCCCTGAATATGTCGCGCTGATCTATGCAGGAGCCTTCACCGGAGCTTTCCTGTAAAGCGCCCTTTCCAAAGGAGTATGTTGGGGTTTCCCCTGTCAGCGCAAGAACAGGCAGACTGTCCATGTAAGCGTTTGCCAGGCCTGTCACAAAGTTGGTGGCCCCGGGCCCTGCTGTCGCAATGCAGACCCCTGGTTTCCCTGATACCCGTGCATAGCCCCCCGCCATAAAGGCCGCTCCCTGCTCGTGCTTCGCAAGGACAGACTTGATCCGGGAGTTGTAGAGTGCATCATATACAGGAAGGATATGAGCGCCTGGTATGCCGAATACATATTCTGTGCCAAGCCTTTCGAGGTACTTTACAATCAATTCACTGACTTTGACATCCATTTAATAAGGCCCTTTTGTGAACAGCAAGATAATAAATATCCCTGTATGCCAGGGGCAGACTATTATAGCAATAATGGCGCTGGTTTTCTGAATAAAATTATTCAGGTTGCAGGATCATTTTTGCAAGACATATTACAACTTATTGCATCATAGGCATAAAGGATCCTCTGTTCATACACAAGTTTTTTCATGTTCGCGGGTTTCAGGGCGAGGTCTTTTGATTTTTCAAGCAGCTCCTGGCGCGAGGGGACTGACAGCATCCCTTCCCCAATGACTTTTTCAGAAACTGCATCGAGCAGCTCAATATCCACTCCGTTTGTGACAACCGCAAACGGGATTACATAATCTTCAAGGAGTCTGGCTGTTGCTATGATCTGACGTTCTCTTGAGACTACCGAACCGGAAGCACACTTGAAGACCATTAGTGTTTTGTCCCCAAAACCGAGCGAGATGTCCACGAGCGAACTTGTCAACCGGTCTTCCATTTCAAATCTAATTTCTCTGTCCAGAGAAATATCCTCTTTCTCATATCCTTTTTCCTCGACAAGTCTCTTCACTAATTTTTGCCGGATATTGTCCCTGTTGGAGAAGGGTATCTCCCTGCCGCTCAAATAATCAACAAGCGTATCAGGAAACCCGGAGTGTTCTTCCTGGTTTTCGCTTTTAGGTGCGACAGATATTGCAATAAATTCCGGGTGATGGCATTTCATCGTTCAGTTATGTTAGATAAACCGTTCATTCAGCTTGCGCACTGCCCGTATAAAGGTTTTTCTGCCTTCTCCTGAGTCGATATCAATCCCCTGGCCCGTCAGTTCTTCCCTCAGTTTTTCAAGGGCCTGCAGGTAAATGCTGTCAACCTCAAAAGAAGTCTTGATCTGATAGGCTTTTTCTTCTTCGCTTATGTTCGACATAACAGCCTCCATTAATCCTATAAAAAGCATTTGGCCACAGATTTACGCAGATTTACACAGATATATCAAAGACTTCTACAGACAAAGTGAATCACCTATTTGGTGAAGAGTTTTATCTTTTCAGGTGTTTGTTTTATCAGTGTTTATCCGTGTCG
>CAMTXX010000025.1:0-19796 GCA_947085825.1 uncultured Nitrospira sp.
CTCAATGACACAAAAAAGACATAAGATATGAAATTCTTTGTTCATACCCGCTGTGTCCAGACATATTTGTGGGTCACGATCAGTACCTTAAGAGGGGGAACATGGAACCGTCCTGCTTTAAGTGAACTGAAACACAGTTACCCATAAATTTGTCGCAGACCCATGCTACTCCCTTAACTGCCCGTTGCCCAGTACAATAAATTTTGTACAGGTGAGTTCTTCAAGACCCATAGGGCCCCTTGCATGTATCTTGTCAGTGGATATGCCGATTTCAGCGCCAAGTCCAAACTGGTATCCGTCGTTCAGGCGGGTCGATGCATTTATCAGGACTGCTGAGGAATCAACCTCCCGTAGGAACCGCATCCCTTTCGAATAATCTTTTGTGACAATAGCATCTGAATGGGCGGAACTGTATTTTGCGATATGCTCCATGGCAGCGTCAATGTCTTTGACAACCCTCACATTCAGGGTCAGGTCAAGATATTCATTGTAGTAGTCTTCTTCCTTTGCAATATCAATTGCGGACACTATTTTCATAGTCTCAGGACATCCTTTTACAGTTACTCCTGCACCCCTAAACCTTTTGAGCATGGCAGGCAGAAAGCTCTTTGCTATGGTCTTGTCTACCAGCATGGTTTCCATTGCATTGCATGTGCCCGGCCGCTGAACCTTTGCATTAAAACATATGTCTTCGGCCATCTTCAAATCTGCGTCCCTGTCAACAAACACATGGCAAACGCCTTTGTAGTGCTTGAGCACAGGTATTCTGGAGTTCTCTGTAACAGCCCTGATGAGTCCCTCTCCGCCTCTCGGGATAATAAGGTCAACGATGCCTTCGAGCTTCAGCAACTCCATTACCGCCTCCCTGTCAGGGGTATCAAGAAACGTTATAGCCCCTTCATGTATGCCCTCTGATTTTGCAACAGCCCTTAATATCTTCACTATCGCCCTGTTTGAATTTATGGCCTCAGAGCCGCCGCGCAGGATGACCGCATTCCCGGCCTTCAGACAGAGGCTTGTCGCGTCCGCTGTAACATTCGGGCGTGATTCATAGATAATGCCGATCACGCCTATGGGCACGCGCATCTTTCCCACGGTCATGCCATTTGGCCTCTGCCGCATCTTCAGTACCTCTCCCACAGGGTCAGGAAGCGCAGCCACCTCGATAAGCCCCTGGGCCATTTCACTGATCCGCTTCTCGTTTAAGGTCAGCCTGTCGAGCATCGCCTTTGAAAGGCCTTTCTTTTTTGCAAAGGCAATATCTTTTGCATTTTCCCTTAGGAGTTCCTTTGAATGTTTCCTGAGCGCCTCAGCCATCTTGAGCAATGCGGCATTCTTCTGCCTGGAGGATGCCTTTGCGATCGAACGCGCACCTTCCCTGGCCTCCTTTGCCTTTGATAAAACAAATGCCTTTATGTCCATATATGCCTCCCTGGTCAAAGAAGTTTTCATCGTGACGTAATGTCTTTAGAATACTAAATAAAATGATTTTTTGAAAGAATTACCACCTGCCCCAATCCCTTGACAAGGTCAATCAGTATTGAATAAACTTAACTTAAATCTACAACTTTAGATTTTCACCTGCCTTGTGCAGGTCGAATTTCAGATTATTGAAAGGAGAATTTATGAAGAAAAAGGACAAAATCAGGGCGGTTGTTGCCGGTGCGTTGGCTGGTTTATTCCTGCTCGGGACATCAGCGATGGCGGCAGAGGTTGCACAGAAACCAAAGATAGCGCCTATCTGCAAGCAATGCCATCAGCCTGATGAGAAAATCCTGCGCGGGGTGCTTGGCGGGGTCTCAGGGAAGGCAAAGACTATTCAGGTCAATATCGGCGCAGCATCATGGCTTGCAAAATGGGAAGATGGCACACAGCTTGTTGGCGCGGAGTCTTTTGGAAAGATTCCAAAAGAAAAAGAGATAGCAGTATATATAACAGAAAAAGATGGCGCTCTTTATGCTTCAAAGGTATCAGTCAAGCAGCCGGCTAAGGTTGCTGCTGAAAAACTGATTAAGACCGAGGAAGTGGCAAAGCTTGTTGAGATGGGCGTTGAAAAAGGAAACTTTCTTGTTATAGATTCCAGGCCGGCCCCAAGATATAACGAAGGCCATATACCGACCTCTATTTCGATCTACGATGCAGAATTTGAGAAACATGTCGATAAATTCCCAAAGGAAAAAGACAAACTGCTCATCTTCTACTGTGGAGGCCCTACTTGAATGATGAGTCCTGCCTCTGCCGGTAAGGCGGAGAAACTTGGTTATACAAATGTAAAGGTCTATCATGATGGACTGCCTGCATGGAAAAAAGCAGGCAACATAGTGGCATCAACAGCAGCATTTCTTAAGGATTCCATGGACAAGGACATACCGCATGTCCTTATTGACGTAAGGCCTGAGGATGCGGCAAAGAAGGAGCATATAAAGGGCGCAGCATCCATTCCATTAAACGAGATTGAGAAGGCAAAGGACAAATTGCCGGCAGACAAAAAGGCGCCGATAATAATCTATTGTTCCACTGTAAAGGCGTCGGAGGAGGCCTTCAGGATTGTGAGAAAGTGGGGTTACAGCAACCTCTCTTATCTTGCAGGAGGCCTTGAGGCATGGAAGAAGGCAGGCAATCCTGTTCAGAGCGGAGACCTTGCTGCGACGATTGTTTATGTGCCGAAGCCAAGGCCCGGTGAGATAGCGATCGAGGAGTTCAAAAAGATCGCAGAGACAAGACCTGCCGACAAGCTTATTCTCGATGTCAGGGATGTGGATGAGGCACAAACCGGAATGCTCTTAGGAGCTAAAAATATCCCTGCTCAGGAAATATCGGCAAAATTAGCGGAGATACCGAAGGATAAAGAGATAATAGTCCACTGTGTGACAGGCGTAAGGGCTGAAATGGCTTATCTTACTCTGAAGGATGCGGGCTATAAGGCGCGCTTCCTGAATGCGGAAATCAAGATTGATAAAGACGGAAAATATGAGATAACAAAGGAGTAGATTCAATGATTAATAAAGGGCGGATCCATGCGCATCCGCCCTTTATTGCGTTTAGACAATATATTCATATCTCCATCCTGCCGAGAAAATATTATTATTTAACCTAAAAGACGGTGTGCGAATTTGATTAAATAGTGTCTGTGTATAAAGTAAGAAGTTGTCATCCTCGGGCTTGACCGGTACCGAAAGCTTTCGGGACAGAACATATTGAAAACACTGGATTCCCGCCTTCGCGAGAATGACGGCCAAAAACAAAAATGGCAGTTTATAAACAGACACTAATTAGCAATCTTTCTGGTTCGTTATCATGCAAATCAAACTTGACAACAATAAGCCCTGATCTTCAAAATAACATGATGTCTTCAGAAGACCTGCAAAACATAAACAGTCTGCTCATCGATGCTGTGCTTGCAGCAAAAAAGGCGGCTGACGCGATCATGGATGTGTACGCTTCCGGCTTCAGCGTAGAGCTGAAAGAAGACAGGTCGCCCCTGACATTGGCCGATAGAAGATCCCACGAATTAATAGTCGGCCAGTTGAAAAGCCGGCAGGCAGGCAAACTTCCCCTTCTGAGTGAAGAAGGCAGGGATATACCCTATAGTGAGAGAAAAGCCTGGGGGTATTACTGGCTTGTTGATCCTCTGGATGGCACGAAAGAGTTCGTCAAGAGAAATGGAGAATTTACTGTAAACATAGCGCTTATGCAGAAGAACAGGCCTGTTATAGGAGTAATACTTGTCCCGGTAAAAGATATCCTGTATTTCGCTGCTGAAGGTGCAGGAGCCTTTAGAATATCAGATACTTTATGGATAAAAGATGGGCTTAAATTTGAAGAACTGGAAAGGAGAGCTCAAAGGCTTCCTGTGAAAACTGAAATAAACTCAAGGGCTTTTACAGCAATAGCCAGCCGTTCCCACATGTCTGATGCGACAAGCTCATATCTGGACGGGCTAAAGAAAGAACACGGGGAGGTCGGGATCGTCTCCGCAGGCAGTTCGCTAAAATTCTGCCTTGTCGCTGAAGGCTCGGCTGATATATATCCGCGCTTTGGCCCCACCATGGAGTGGGACACTGCAGCAGGACAGGCGATCGTTGAGCAGACAGGCGGTGCGGTGCTTAATCATGAAACAGGCGAGCCCTTGCAATACAACAAGGAAAACCTCCTGAACCCATGGTTTATAGTCAGACGCTTACTAAATAAGGAGGACTGAACATTGCAGTGGACAGAGGACTTGGCGGTAGGCATTGAAAAGATTGACGAGCAGCACAAGGAATTATTTGAAAAGATAAACGACCTTGTATCAGCAGTAAAACAGAGCGTCTGCAAATACAAAATCGGCGATGTAATCAGGTTTCTTGAGGATTATGCGGTATTTCATTTTGGTGAGGAAGAAAAATACATGCAGCAATTCGGATATCCTGGGTATCAGGCCCACAAGATACAGCACGAAAAATTCATTGAAAACTTTAATGAGCTGAAAAAAGAACTCCCGAAACTCGAAGGCGGAAAAAATCCCGGTTCATACGACCTCTCGATCGAGACGAATCAGGTAGTGGTTGACTGGATACTCGATCATATAGCCAAGGTAGACAAGCAGCTCGGCGAATTTTTAAAAGATAAGGTCTGAAACTATTCTTTAGGCTCTTTGCTCTTGGGTCTTTTGTTCGCCTCAAGTACCTTCTTCCGAAGACGTATTGACTGGGGAGTCACCTCGACAAGCTCGTCCTCTTTGATAAACTCAATCGCCTGTTCAAGGCTCATCATCCTCGGCGGGACAAGCTGGAGCGAATCGTCAGAGCCTGAAGCACGCACATTGGTAAGCTTTTTTTCCTTTGTCACGTTGACGTCTATATCGCTTTCCCTCGAATTCTCGCCAACAATCATGCCTTCATAAACAACCGTGCTTTCCCTGAGGAAGAGTGTGCCGCGCGGCTGCAGATGGAAGAGCGCATAGATCGTGCTCTTGCCGGTCCTGTCTGAAACAATAGCGCCGGTTGAGCGTTTCGAGATCGGGCCCTGCCACGGCTCAAAGCCGTCGAAGATATGGTTTAGAAGTCCTGTCCCTCTCGTGTCAGTCAGGAACTGCGAACGGAATCCGATAAGCCCGCGCGCCGGTATCCTGAACTCAAGCCGCACCCTGCCGTGACCGTTGTTCAGCATCTTCTGCATTCGTCCCCTGCGTATTCCTACTTGCTGAGTGACCACGCCTACGTACTCCTCCGGCACATCGATGACAAGAAGTTCCATGGGCTCATGCAGCTTCCCAGCGACCTGCTTTGTAATAGTTTCAGGCATAGAGACCGAAAGCTCATAGCCTTCTCTTCTCATCATTTCTATGAGTATCGCAAGCTGAAGCTCGCCCCTGCCCATCACCTTAAAGGAATCTGTGTTGGTGAAATCAACTTTTATTGATACGTTGTAGAGGAGTTCCTTTTCGAGCCTGTCTCTAAGGTTTCTCGATGTAACATATTTGCCTTCTCTTCCGGCAAGGGGCGATGTATTGATTGAAAAGAGCATCGATATTGTTGGCTCGTCGACTGTGATCCGCGGGAGCGGTTTGGGGTTTTCGACATTTGTTATGGTATCCCCGATATTGATACCCTCGATGCCTGCAAGAGCCACAATATCGCCGACCGAAGCCTCCTTTAGATCAACCCTTTCGAGGCCCTGGAATCCGAAGAGGGATGTGACCTTTGTCTTTATCGCCTCTCCGTTGCTATTTACCATGACAACCCATTCACCGACTTTCGTTGTGCCTGAGAACATCCTGCCGATCGCCAGTCTGCCGACATAGTCGTTATAGTCGATATTCGTAACAAGCAGTTGCAAAGGACCGTCTGCGTCTCCTTCAGGAGCAGGGATCGTTTTGAGAATAAGTTCGAAGAGTTCCCTGAAATCCTCTCCCTCCTTTTCCATCGAAAGTGTTGCAGTGCCGAGTTTTGCGTTGGTATAGACGATCGGGAACTCAAGCTGTTCCTCTGTTGCGTCGAGGTCGATGAAGAGGTCATATACCTCGTTGAGGACCTCCTGGATCCTCGCATCAGGCCTGTCTATTTTATTGATGACGACGATGGGGGGGAGGCTCAGTTCAAGCGCCTTCTTCAACACGAACCGGGTCTGCGGCAGCGGCCCCTCGGAGGCATCAACGAGCAGGAGCACGCCGTCAACCATCTTCAGTGTCCTCTCGACCTCTCCGCCAAAATCAGCGTGCCCCGGTGTGTCAATTATGTTTATCTTTGTCCCCAGGTATTCCACGGCAGTGTTCTTCGCCATGATGGTAATCCCGCGTTCCCTCTCTAAGTCGATGTTGTCCATCATCCGTTCCTGCACCTTTTCGTTAGAGCGGAACAGGCCGGACTGGTTGAGCATTCCGTCTACCAGGGTTGTCTTGCCATGGTCAACATGGGCTATAATAGCTATATTTCTTAAATGTTCGTGTTTCACAATGACCTCTTTTTTATGATTTTTAAAAAGCTCCTGACAGATCCAGATGGGTGGAGTGCTGCATAAACGGGGCTTGAACTTAGTTGTTAGTTTAAAACTATCCTGCTTTAAATAGCAAATCTTATCGGATTTTCACTGCAATTCAGACAGAGGGGAGGGAAATCAAACACGCAACGGCTTGCCCGCTACAGAGATTTGACAGCATCCCGGATTTTGTGCTTTAATATTTTCGCTTTTAAGAATAGCCCTGCGAGGCTAAAAAGGCAAAGGAGTCAGCGTGAGCTGCGTTCAAAACATCAAACTTCAATCAAATCCATACAACGATTCTGTTGTGTCTGCATCTGATTATTCCTTTAGCCCCGGAGTCTGCCATGCCTAAGGAACTGCTCGACAGAACCGATATAGACCGCATTATCACGAGGATGGCGCATGAGATTATAGAAAAGAACAAGGGCATCACATCCCTCTGTCTCGTCGGCATTCAGCGCAGAGGCGTGCATATCGCCAAAAGACTCAGCAGCAGGTTTGAGATGATCGAGGGCAGAAGTATTCCGGTCGGCACCCTTGATATAGCTCTTTACCGGGATGATATCAATGTGAGAAAAGAGCAGCCGATAGTGAGAAGGACTGAAATAAATTGCGACATTGACAATAAAAAAGTGGTGCTGGTGGATGATGTCCTCTTTACCGGAAGATCAATCAGGGCAGCCATGGATGCGATCATGGACCTGGGAAGGCCTGCTGCAATTCAGCTTGCGGTGCTGGTAGACAGAGGACACCGGGAATTGCCGATAAAGGCGGACTTTGCAGGGAAGAATATTCCGACCTCGAAAGATGAGACTGTAAAAGTCCAGCTTGAAGAAGAGGGAGGAGAAGACAGGGTGGTCCTCGAATGAGCCTTCAGTCCAAAGACCTTCTTGGGATAAAGGAGCTTGTTGCCGAGGACATCAAACTCATAATTGAAACAGCCTCGGGGTTTAAGGATGTTATCGGCAGGGACATAAAAAAAGTCCCTGCGCTGCGGGGCAGGACAGCGGTGAACTTTTTTTATGAGCCTTCCACAAGGACCAGGACATCCTTTGAACTTGCTGCAAAGAGACTGAGCACTGACGTGATAAATATTTCCACCTCGACAAGCAGCGTAGTAAAGGGAGAGACCCTGCAGGATACGGCAAGGACTGTTCAGGCCCTGGGAGCAGATTTTATCATCTTGCGCCATTCGTGTTCCGGGGCAGCGCACTTCCTTGCGAAAATTCTGGACGCATCGGTAGTAAACGCAGGCGACGGCACTAATGAACATCCCACACAGGCGCTGCTTGACCTCTTCACAATACAGGAGAAAAAAGGCGTTATCAAGGGGCTGGAAGTCGCGATTGTCGGCGATATACTGCATAGCAGGGTAGCGAAATCAAACATCTACGCACTGAGGAAACTGGGGGCCAAAATCAGGCTTATCGGCCCGCCGACACTTGTGCCTTCCTATATGAAGGATCTCGGCGTCAGCATATTCTCTGACATGAAGACCGGGATAAAAGGCGCTGATGTCATCATGATGCTGAGGATACAGAGGGAAAGACAGGGAAAGGGTTTCTTCCCTTCAACAGTTGAATATTTCAGGAACTGGGGACTGACAGCAGAACGGCTTGCGCAGGCTGAAAATGATGCTATCGTCATGCACCCCGGCCCGATGAACAGGGGAGTGGAAATCGCATCTGACGTGGCTGACGGACCAAAATCAGTTATCCTGGAACAGGTCATAAACGGCCTTGCCGTGAGAATGGCCGTGTTGTATCTTCTTTCAGGGGTAAGGGCATGAACATTTTAATTAAAAACGGACATCTGGTTGACCCCTCGCAGGGGATAGACGGTATCTATGACGTTTTGGTTTCTGAAGGAAAGATACTGGAACTGAAAAGCCATGGAACAAAAGGAAAAAGCCAAAAGCCGGCAAAAAATACTGCTGTCAGTATAACAGAAGACGCGGAACTGATAACGATCAATGCAGAAGGACTGCTCGTACTGGCAGGGTTTGTGGATATGCATGTGCACCTGAGAGAGCCCGGGTTTGAATACAAAGAAACAATACAGACAGGGACAGAGGCTGCAATAGCAGGAGGGATCACCTCGGTCTGCTGTATGCCGAATACCAATCCTGTTAACGATAATGCAACGGTAACTGAGTTCATCATCAAGCAGGCAATAGAGAGAGGGTTCTGCGACGTATTCCCTGTCGGCGCTATCACAAAAGGCCAAAAAGGAGAGGAACTCGCTGAATTCGGCATGATGTATGAGGCAGGGTGTATCGCCTTTTCTGATGACGGCAGACCTGTCATGGACAGTCTTATGATGCGAAGGGCCCTTGAATATTCGAAAATCTTTAATGTGCCGATAATATCCCATGCAGAGGACATGTCCCTTGCAGCAGGAGGGGTGATGAACGAAGGGCTTCTTTCATTACAACTCGGGCTCAAGGGTATCCCGGCACAGGCAGAAGAGATCATGGTGGCAAGGGATATAGCCCTTGCAGAATTGACAGGAGGCAGGCTGCATATTGCTCACATCTCCACAAAAGGCTCTGTTGAACTGATCAGAACAGCAAAAAAGAGGGGAATAGCCGATATTACTGCTGAGACCTGTCCGCATTATTTCAGCATCACCGAAGATGCTATCGGTTCCTATAACACGAACGCAAAAGTGAACCCGCCTTTAAGGACACCGGGCGATATTGAGGCGATAAAAGAAGGTTTAAGAGACGGCGCCATAGATGTTATAGCAACAGACCATGCCCCTCATCATGCCGATGAGAAATTCGGGGAATTCGACCTGGCCCCTTCAGGCATTTCAGGGTTCGAGACCTCCATAGGATTAAGTATGAAACTCGTTGACGAGGGCGTTCTCACCCTTAATCAACTGATAGAGAAGATGACTTTGAGCCCGTCAAAAATCATCGGGATCAGGAAGGGAACAGTAAAGCAGGGGGCGGATGCTGACATTGTTATTTTAGATATTAATACAGAATATGCGGTTGCTGCAGCAAGCTTCAGGTCAAAGGGAAAAAATACCCCATTTGAGGGATGGACACTGAATGCCCGGCCTGTTGCAACCATCGCAAAGGGAAGGATATATACATGGGAATAAAGGCATTGCTGGTGCTTTCTGATGGAACAGTATTTGAAGGTTACGGCTTCGGGGCAGAAGGTGAAACAATCGGAGAAGTTGTCTTTAACACCTCTATGACCGGATATCAGGAAATACTCACCGACGCCTCCTATAAAGGGCAGATCGTCACCATGACGTATACTCAAATCGGCAATTACGGTGTGAACGAAGAGGACATCGAATCAGCAGGCGGGATAAAGGCAGAAGGCTTTATCGTAAAAGAGGCCTGCGATTTCCCAAGCAACTGGCGGTCATCTTCCAGCCTTACGGAATATATGAAAAAATACAATGTCATCGGCATCCAGGGCATTGACACCAGGGCGCTTACAAAGCATTTGAGAAACTACGGTGCGCAGACAGGGATCATCTCGACCGCTGATACAGATCCGCACAATCTCCTTAAAAAGGTGAAGGCATATCCCGGCATATCCACCTTTGACCTGGTAAAAGAAGTCACGACAAAGCAGCAGTATAAATGGGATGAAGGCGTATGGAAATGGGGAGAAAGTACGGAAGCGCAGAAGCGCGGAGGCGCGGAAGTACAGGATGTCCGAACTTCCGAACTTCCGAACTTCCGAACTTTTGCACTTAAGAAGGTTGTTGTCTATGATTTCGGAGTCAAGTTCAACATATTGCGGAATCTTGTGGATGCGGGGTTTGATGTCACTGTTGTTCCGGCGCAGACACCGGCAGAGGCAATCCTTGAAATGAATTCTGACGGGATACTCCTGAGCAACGGCCCCGGCGATCCTCAGACTGTAACCTACGCAATCGAAAATACAAAAAAATTACTTGGGAAAAAACCGATATTCGGCATCTGCCTCGGCCACCAGATACTCGGACTTGCGCTGGGAGGGAAAACGTACAAGTTAAAATTCGGCCATCACGGCGGCAATCACCCGGTCAAGGACTTATCTACCAATAAGGTCGAGATAACCTCGCAGAACCACAATTATTGTGTTGACATTAAAAGCCTTCAGGGCAAGGTGAAGCTTACGCATACCAATCTCTATGACGGGACTGAGGAAGGTATGCAGCATGTTGAACTGCCGGTCTTTTCAGTGCAGCACCATCCCGAGGCAGGGCCTGGGCCGAATGACGCGGCGCATATTTTCAGCAGGTTCAGACAACTCATACAGAACGGCAAGCTGTGACCAGTGCAGCAAACAGAAACTATACAATAAAAAAAGAGGAGGACAAACTCATTTTCACGACCACGGCTTTTACAGATGAACCCGACAGTGTTCTCCACAGCGGCATTTATAATCGGGAATTCACATCAGTGCTCGCATCTGCTGCCGCAGCCGGGATTGTATATGTGATAGTTGCCATGAATATTGATAATACCATTGTCCGCTCTCTGGTCTTTCTGCTGATCTTTGCAGTCGGGTTTCCGCTTTTCAGGAAATTTATATTCAAGGAAAGCCTAATGGAGGTGGTCTTTAATGCCTCTGCCGGTGAGGCGAAGATATACAGAACATGGATAACTAAGAAACAGAAAGAAACGATCGCAATAAGCAGCATAAAGGACATCAGCATTGAAAGCAGAAAGCGGGAAGCAGAAAATCCCGATGCAGTGAAATTCGTTGAAAAGATATCCCTTCAGCACGGAACTATCATCCCGGGGTTTGGTCATGAATCAGTGCTTTTTCTGCTTAAGCTTCATCTGTCCGATGATTCTACAAGGACCATTTATTCTGATAACGCAATGCAGGATGTGGTTTCAGCACAAGGAGAGATAAAGGAATTTCTTAAAATTTAATATATGCGTGAGAGGTTATAGTGCCCAAGAGAGAAGACATTAAAAGCATACTTATCATCGGGTCCGGCCCGATCATCATAGGACAGGCCTGCGAGTTTGATTACTCGGGAACACAGGCGTGCAAGGCATTGAGAGATGAGGGCTACAAGGTCATTTTGGTGAATTCAAATCCCGCAACGATCATGACAGACCCGGAAACAGCCGATGTCACCTATATCGAGCCGCTCACTGTTGAGATATTGGAATTGATCATTGAAAAAGAGCGTCCTGATGCGATCCTCCCAACGATGGGCGGACAGACAGCGCTGAACCTTACGGTGAAGCTCTCTGAAAAAGGCATCCTCGAAAAATACAAGGTTGAACTGATCGGCGCCAGACTCCCTGCGATCAAAAAGGCAGAGGACAGGGAACTGTTTAAAAAGGCGATGAAGAAGATAGGCCTCGATGTCCCTAAAAGCTCGGCAGTCACCAGCATGAAGGAAGGGATGGAAGCGATTGAGCATTTAGGGTTCCCCGCGATACTCAGGCCTGCCTTCACTCTTGGCGGGACAGGCGGAGGCATCGCCTATAACATCGAAGAATATACAGAACTTCTGGATAAGGGGCTGAAGCTCAGTCCTGTAAGCCAGATCCTCGTTGAGGAGTCTGCTCTGGGATGGAAGGAATACGAACTCGAAGTTATGCGGGACACAAAAGACAATGTTGTTATCATCTGTTCCATTGAGAATTTTGATCCCATGGGGGTTCACACCGGGGATTCGATAACCGTAGCTCCTGCCCAGACCCTGACTGACAAGGAATATCAGCGGATGAGAGACGCCTCTGTCGCGATCATACGCGAAATCGGAGTTGATACAGGCGGATCGAATATACAGTTTGCGATTAATCCTGAAAACGGCCGCATGATCGTGATAGAGATGAACCCGAGGGTCTCGCGAAGCTCTGCTCTTGCATCAAAGGCAACAGGCTTCCCGATAGCAAAGATCGCAGCAAAGCTTGCTGTTGGGTTCACCCTCGATGAGATAAAAAATGACATCACGCGTGAAACACCGGCATCATTTGAGCCTGCCTTAGACTATGTGGTGACCAAGTTTCCGAGATTCGCCTTTGAAAAATTCCCTGAGGCAGACCCTGTGTTGACCACCCAGATGAAGTCCGTTGGAGAGGCTATGTCCATAGGAAGGACGTTTAAGGAATCCCTGCAAAAGGCCCTCAGGAGCCTGGAGACCGGAAGCTACGGCTTTGAGGAAGTGGCTATTGATTCGGACAGGATGAAGAATAAGCTGAAGATTCCCGGCGCTGAACGGATCTGGTATATCGCACAGGCGATGCGTACAGGAATGGAGATCGAAACCATACATGAGCACACGCGGATAGACCACTGGTTCCTCAATAACATGAAGCAGATCATTGATATGGAGGAGAAAATAAAGAAGTCAGAAGTCAGAAGTCAGAAGCCGGAAGCAATAGAGATGCTGCGCGAAGCCAAGGAATACGGGTTCTCAGACAGGAGACTGGCACAACTGCTCGGTCTCACTGAAATGGATGTCAGGGGATTGAGGAAAAAGCATAACATAGTCCCTGTATATAAGATCGTGGATACCTGCGCTGCTGAGTTTGAGGCCTTCACCCCTTATCTGTATTCGACGTATGAAAGACCGTTTTATAAAATACAGGGGTCAGGGGTCAGGGGTCAGGGGTCAGGGGTCAGGGGTCAGGGGTCAGAAAACAACTCCGAACTCCGAGCTCCGAACTCCGAACTATTTTTCGATTGCGAGGCAAACCCGACAGACAAGCAGAAGGTGATTATTCTCGGATCAGGGCCGAACAGGATAGGGCAGGGGGTTGAATTTGATTATTGCTGTGTACACACTGTTTTCGCCCTGAGAGAACTCGGATACGAAACCATCATGATCAACTGCAACCCCGAGACAGTCAGTACAGACTACGACACCTCCGACAGGCTCTATTTTGAACCGCTCACGATAGAGGACACCCTGAATATCATCGAGATAGAAAAACCTATGGGCGTTATTGTCCAGGTGGGAGGCCAAACACCGCTGAAGCTGGCTGTGCCCCTTGAAAAAGAAGGGATCAGGATACTCGGCACATCCCCTGATTCCATAGACCGCGCTGAGGACAGGAAGCGGTTCAAGGAACTCCTCCATAAACTTGAGCTGAGACAACCGGAAAGCGACACAGTCATCTCTGTTGATGAAGCTGTCCTGGCAGCGCAGAAAATCAGTTATCCGGTAATGGTGAGGCCTTCGTATGTGTTGGGCGGAAGGTCTATGGAGATCGTCTATGATGAGGATTCGATCCGCAATTATATGGAGCGTATGCTGAAAACCTCTCCCGAACATCCCATCCTTGTCGACAAATATCTCGATGATGCGATAGAGGTGGATGTTGATGCGTTGTCAGACGGCCATGACGTGATAATCGGCGGGGTTATGGAACATATAGAAGAGGCAGGCATCCATTCCGGAGATTCGGCCTGCTCGCTGCCCCCTTATTCTCTAAACGACGATATTATCGCTGAAATTAAGCGCCAGACAAAAATGCTCGCACTTGAACTGGGCGTTATCGGGCTTATGAACATACAATTCGCCGTAAAAAAAGACGAAATCTATATACTTGAGGTGAATCCAAGGGCATCGAGGACTGTCCCTTTTGTCAGCAAGACCACCGGCATTCCACTGGCAAAACTGGCAGCAAAGCTCATGGTTGGAAAGACTTTAAGAGAACTCGGGCTTACAGAAGAAAAACAGATAAAACATGCCGCAGTAAAAGAAGCGGTTTTCCCCTTTGACAAATTCACCGGTGTTGACTCCATACTCGGGCCTGAGATGAAGTCAACCGGCGAGGTGATGGGGATAGACGAGGATTTCGGACGGGCATTCGCCAAGGCCCAGGCATCCTCCGACAATATTCTGCCGCTTTCCGGCAAGATAGTAATCAGTATCAGGGACAAGGATAAACCAGGGATATGCAATATTGTAGAAAGGCTGTTTGCCGCAGGTTTTTCGATTATCGCAACAAGGGGCACAGCCGCCTTCCTGAGTGAAAAAGGCCTTGAGGTGGAGTTCATAAACAAAGTAGGCGAAGGCAGGCCCCATATCGTTGACCTTATCAAAAATAAGGAAATAGTCTTTGTTATCAATACGGTCAGCGGAGCGCAGGCACAAAAAGACTCCTTCTCAATAAGGAGGAGCGCGCTCCAGTATGGGATACCTTTTACGACCACGGTTGCAGGCGCAAAGGCTGTAGTGAATGCGATCGAAATGCTCCGGAAGAAAAAAATTAACATTCGCTCAATACAGGAGTATCATAAATTATCGTAATGCAAAACCATATTGGTCAGTAAGTAATAGTTCAGCCGTATGGGCATAAGAAAGGATAAACGTTCACCGCAGAGACACAGAGGTCGCAGAGATGAATTTTTTATTTTCCGGCCTCTCACCGGAAAATAAGATTTACTTAACCTCAGCGAACTTTGCGTCTCTGCGGTGAACTATTACGTCAGTAAGAATCCAGATGACAAAAGGTATATTACAGGATCTCAAAGGAGGTTTTTATGACAACCATTAAAAGGATCGGAGTTATTACCAGCGGCGGCGATTGTGGCGGTTTGAATGCGGTCATCAAGGGCATTGCCAGAGAGGCTTATGCCCTGGGGATTGATTCCGTTGTCATCCCCAACGGCTATGCAGGCCTCTATAACCTCGTTGAAATGGATGAGGTTGTCCATTTAAACGCAGAGAGGGTAAGCCGTATCGAGGCAGGGCTTGCAGGGTCGGAAGCAGGCCACTCAAGGGTCAAGATCAGCAAAATTAAAGACCCCGATAAATATGAACGGATCAAGGAGGGTCTCAAAAAATTCGGCATAGACGCGCTGATCATCAGCGGCGGGGATGATACCGGCAGCGTTGTCGTTGACCTTTCCTCTCAGGGTATCCCCTGTATCCACGTGCCAAAGACCATGGATCTTGACCTTCAGCCGTACAGCGTAGGCGGAGACTCAGCTATCAACCGGATAGCAGTGTTCACCAGGGAACTGAAGACCACAGGGCTAAGTCATAACAGGATTCTGGTCATCGAAGTATTCGGAAGGTATGTAGGCCATACCGCACTGAGAGGCGGGGTGGGCGCAGAAGCAGATTGTATACTTATACCCGAAATACCTGTTGACTTTGATGTCGTATACGAACATTTGAAGATGACGTATTTCGGCAGGGTAAAAAGAAGCGATGTCAAGGCAGGCACGTATATCATTGTTGTTGCCGAAGGCCTTAAAATTGCAGACGGAGAGATGCTCTATGACGAATCAGCGGGGGTCGACGCCTTCGGACATAAGAAACTCGCCGGGGCAGGCAAATATGTGAGACAACAGCTCGAAAAAAGGCTGAAGACCGATCCCGAAGTAACGGAATTCATGAAAAAAACCGGCATGTACGCACCCGGTGTTTACGAGACACCGGAGGTAAGAGAGGTCATGCCCGGACATCTCGTGCGCTGCGGCACATCCTCTGCCTTTGACGTGAATTTTGGCCATAAGGCAGGAGCCGCCGCGGTGTTCCTCCTCATAGAGGGGAAAACAGGAAATACTATAGTGAATGTGGATGGTCAGTCTATTTTTTATATAGATACCGTAGAAGCGATAAAGCGGAGAGAAGTCGATATCAGTGAGATCGCGCTTTTTGAAAGCCTTGGCACCTGCTTCGGGAGAAAACCCGAGAAGTATGCCTATAATTTTACAGAGATTAAGGCCAGGGCCATAAGGCATCTGTAATCCTATAAAAAGCATTTGGCCGCAGATTTGCACAGATTTACACAGATATTTCAAAGACTTATCAAAAAATAGTGAATCACCTTTTTGCGCCTAAAGCGCCTACTTTTGGTTATCTGTGTTTATCTGTGGCTAACTGCCGTTTTTAGGGTAAGCTATTCTTCTTTTCCGGTAAGCACTTCATCCAGTAAGTTGCCGAGTTCTTCAAGCCTGTAGGGTTTTGCTAAAAAACCAATAAAGCCAAATTCCTTATAATTTGACATTGCCGGCGCATTTGAATAACCGCTGGAGACAATTGCTTTGGCATAAGGGTCTATCTCAAGAAGGTATTTGATCGCCTCCTGGCCTCCCATGCCTCCTTCGATTGCCAGATCCATGATAACCGCGCTGAACGGCTGCCCTGATTCCCGGGCTGCTTTATACATTTTGAGCATTTCTTCCCCATCTTTGGCAAGTTCTGTCTCATAGCCGCATTGGTTCAGCAATTTATTGATGACGAGCCTGAGGATTTCTTCATCATCCATTACAAGAATTCTGCCTCTGCCGGATGGATATGTTTTCAGCTCTGTTTCAGCTTCAGAGGAGGGAATTTTTTTCTGGCTGCCTTCTGCAAAGAAGAGTAGTTCTAATGTCAGGTCTTTTGCCCTGACAGAGGCCTTTTCAGCCTCTGTCAGAACATCATATATTTCATATCCCGGTTTTGCGTACATCTTTGCAAGTGACAGATTACCTAGGATCGCGGTTAAAAGGTTGTTATATTCATGAGCAACTCCTGAGGCAAAGACGCTGAGGGATTCAAGCTTTTGCATTTTGATGAGTTCTGCTTTTAGCGTGTCCCTGCATTGCCTTTCTGAAGCTTCAGACCGGGAAAGTCGCTGCTCCATCTCATTTAGCTTATTCAGGAGTTGTTCTTTTGTCATATTTGTAAAGGCTATTCAGAAGATTTTTGGTCGGGGCGAGAGGATTCGAACCTCCGGCCCCCTGCTCCCAAGGCAGGTGCGCTAGCCAGGCTGCGCTACGCCCCGAACTTATAAATATACAAGACAGCAAAAGAAAAAGTCAAAAAAAAGAGATTGAAGGGGTCTGCGACAAATTTATGGGTAACTGTGTTTCAGTTCACTTAAAGCAGGACGGTTCCATGTTCCCCCTCTTAACGCCCCCTCTAATCCCCCTCTTAACTTAAGAGGGGGAAGGGGGAGTTACTTCAGGGGGAGTTATTTCATTGAAATTAAAGAAAAATATTAGAGTAACCCCCTCAATCCCCCTTAACCCAAGGGGGATGCTTTCAATCCTCTATGCACTCAGAAGTAAATTTACCCATAAATTTGTCGCACACCCAGATTGAAGATTGAAGGCCTATCAATATTTTATGATTTCAATATAGTCCAGGATGTCTTTTTCTTCATATCCTGTTGCCCTGAGCTTCAGGATGGTGAAATCTGCCAGGGCTTTTTCCCTGTCGCCTTTATAAACAGGATCCAGTGTTATCGCATAGGTCAGGGCTGTTGAGGCCTCGCCGTATCTGCCCATGGCATTATAACAGAGGGCCATTCTCAGATAAGGCAGGCCCAGATTGGGCGCCCTTTTGATCGCTTCCTTAAAGGAATTGACCGCATCTTCGTATCTGCCGAGCCTGTAATATGAATTGCCCATGCCTATATATGCCTTATCAGGAGTGGGATATAAGAGATTGGATACGGCTTTTTTATAAAAAGATATTGCTGTATCAAAACGTCCAAGCCTTTCATATGCAAATCCGAGATTATTATAGGCTTCAGAATAGCCCGGATCGACCCTTGCGGCCTTTTCAAAGAAATCGACAGACTTTGCGGTCTCATCAAAATATAAGAGGTATATTATTCCGATAGCGTTTAAAACTTCTTTATCCTTGGGATTAAGCTCATAGGCCTTCTGAAATTCCACAAAAGCCTGCTGCGCCTTGTTTTCATTCAGATAAGCGACGCCGATTTTATAATGGGCCCCTGCTTTTTGCAGGGCGTCTTCTTTTGCTACGGTAGCGCAGGCGATTACAAACAGCAGGGATAAAATGATGAGGACTTTTATATAATTCAATTTCCGTAAACTCCTTTATTATAGTTATTGTTTTAAGCTATCAGAAGGCCGGCATCCAAGTAAAGTGAAATGTCAGCCTTGAAAATACAGGGCGCTTGCATAAAACAGAATCAGTGACCCTGTGTCTGACCTGAATAATATGCCGCAACTTGTATGATGTCCCAGGGCTTGCAGTCATTTTTTGTGAATCCCAGAAGCTCTGCATAAGCATATATTGTTTCGATGTCAGGGCCTTCAATTTCCAGAAATTCAGGGATGTAATTGTATGTGTCATAATATGAATCAATCTCGAAATGCACTCCCTTGAACTCATAGCTTGTCCTGTGCTTTTTCAATTCGAGCCATGCCTTCAGGCCGAGTGTTTCCAACAGATATTTCATTCCGCTGAAGTCTGAAACTTCTATCTCATGTTCCTCTCTTATTTTTGCCTCTGTGCTTTCAATGTTCTTTTTCAGAGTGAGAATGGATTTCCACCCTTCTTTTCTGAGCCGCAGGGCACAGCCGCTGCGTTTGATTGCATTATCAGGGAAATCATAGTAGAACGCATGAATTTCATCATCAAAGACTTTTTTTGCTCCGAGGGATATAAGCCTTTCTTCCAGGGCGCTTTTGTCAATGCCGAGAATCTTTATCTCTATCTCTTTTATGGTTAGGCGCAATTTGTTTTATTTTTTAAAGAGATCATCCAGTTTTTTTCTGGCATCTTCTTTTGCATTTTCTGAGGCGCAGCCGGCTTTGCCTGAAGCCGCAGGGTTTTGCCGGAATACAAAAAAGTCACAGAAGTTGGCCCTATCCCGGGTCCTTTGAAATTCAGCCTTTGGCTCAAGACATTTGTTATGAGAAGATTCGGAAAAGAACCTGCAGTTCAAACAGATATGCAGGTCGCCGCCGCAGGCCGGACAGGTGGATTTTCTCGAAAAAAACTTGTCTGTTGTCATCTCTTTTTTGCACAAGCCGCATATCATTGTTTTTACTCCGGATAATGTATAGGTAAGTTTATTATATCCCACGCGCATGACTGTCCGCAAGAGAGGCTCTGATTATCCCAAAAAATGCAGTTAAATGGATTTGTGGTATAAGGCAGGCTTTCTTATGTTATAATAACCGATAACATGCCCGGTTCTGTATATTTTCCTTGCGGGTCTGCGGCCATAGAGAGTAGTGATTTTAACGCGACATCTTGGCAAGAGTTTGAGAGTTTTTACACGCAAATTGCGTGATTTCAAGCTTTTTATTGGGACTTGAATCATAATGGGTCATGGGTCATAACCTGTTACCTATAACCTATTACCCATGAGGCTCTTGCAAAAGTCTCGAACATGTCACCTCGATCGGAGCGAGAGGTCTTATAACTCATTGATAGTAAAAGATTCCTCACTTCGTTCGGAATGACAAAATGGGAATTCTCATACTTTTGCAAGAGCCTCCCATAGTTATATAGTGTCTGTTTATAAACTGCCATTTTTGTTTTTGGCCGTCATTCTCGCGAAGGCGGGAATCCAGTGTTTTCAATATGTTCTGTCCCGAAAGCTTTCGGGACCGGTCAAGCCGGAGGATGACAAATATTTACTTTATACA
>CAMTXX010000026.1:0-22947 GCA_947085825.1 uncultured Nitrospira sp.
AAGCGTCTGGTGCGATACTTTTGCAAGAGCCTCATTAATTATTATTTATAATCAAAGCCTTTGCCTCACCCGCTGTGTCCAGTAGAAAATGTGGGACATGGTCAGTACCTTAAGAGGGGGAACATGGAACCGTCCTGCTTTAAGTGAACTGAAACACAGTTACCCATAAATTTGTCGCAGACCCCTGTTGTGGCGGCAACTTGACACAAACATGTAATAATGTATAACATTTAAATTGCTGTAACCCGCAGGGTATCTAAATTTGTAATTGTTTTTCGCATTGCGATTGCGACTTGCCCGCTGGCCTTCTTGTAAAGAAGGATTCCCGACAAGCCAGCTCCGAAAGCTTTCGGGACAGCAAAACTACAAGGAATTACAAGTTGATAGGCTGGATAATGAACGAACGTTCCTCATTAACAATACAAAGATCAGTCATATTTGCACTATTTGTGCGTGAACTGAAGACCCGCTTCGGCGCTTACAGGCTCGGCTACTTCTGGGCGCTCCTTGAGCCTCTTGCACATATTGCGGTGATCCTTGCAATATTTGGAAGGTCATCGCGGATTATTCCGGGCATTGACTTTCCTGTATTCCTTATCACAGGGCTTGTTCCGTTTTTCATGTTCAGAAACATTGTCTCAAGGCTAATGAGCGCAGTAGATGCAAATAAGGGGCTCTTTGACTACAAACAGGTGAAGGCCATGGATGCAATGATGGCAAGGCTTATACTCGAAGGGATCATACATATCTTTGTCTATGTCCTGCTCATTTCATCAGCCGGATTGATCGGTTTTGACATCAGAATTCATGACCCGCTTGGTTTAATCGCAATCTATGCGATTTTGTATCTCTTTTCATTTGGTCTTGGAATCATTGCCTGCATTACAAGCGCCCTTTTTAATGAATCAAAGAAATTCATACCCATCCTGATGCACCCGCTGTATTTTATTTCAGCCGTACTATTTCCGATGAGCCTTATCCCTCAGCAATACCAGAAATGGCTCCTGTGGAATCCGTTGGTCCATGTAATGGAACTTTCGCGCACAAGCTTTTTTGCCTCCTTTGATACAAAAACAGGCAATATCTTTTATCTTCTGGCATGGACTGTTTCCGCCCTTATTCTGGGGCTTTCACTCTACCGGTTAAAGAGGACAGAGGTGCTGGCATCGGCATGATCGAACTAAGAGACATAACAAAGTCCTATAAAACAAAACTGGGCAGAAAATACGTATTCAGGGGTCTCAATGCCATTTTCCCTGAAGGAAAGAACATAGGCATCCTCGGACCAAACGGCGCAGGCAAGTCAACCCTCTTGAAATTAATAGGAAAAATAGACTTTCCCGACAGCGGAAAAGTGATTACACAAAAGAAAATCTCATGGCCTGTGGGCCTCTCAGGCGGTTTTCAGGGAAGCCTTACAGGCAGGGACAATGTGAAATTTGTCTGCAGAATATACGGGGCAAACGGCGATATTGGCGACAAAATTGCTTTTGTCCAGGAATTTGCAGGTATAGGAGATTATTTTAATTTGCCTGTCAAAACATATTCAACCGGAATGAGGGCAAGGCTGGCCTTCGGGCTTAGCATGGCCTTTGACTTTGATTATTATCTTGTGGATGAAGTAACAGCAGTTGGAGACAGATTTTTTAAGGAAAAGAGCCATGCGCTCTTTTCAGAGAAGCTCAAAAAATCAAACATTATCATGGTCTCACATCAGATAGAAAAGCTTAAACCTTACTGTGATGTTGGTGTTGTGGTAAACGAAGGGAATCTCCAGGTATTTGATAATTTAAAGGACGCTATTAAATTTTACAGAGACATTAAGATTATGATACCTAAGCAGGTAGATAGTCTGTAGGTGTTTAGGTGGATAGAGGAGAATAACTATGCGAGATCACACAAAGCTTAGAGCATTTGAACTGGCCGATGAAGTTGCGATCCTCACCTATCGCGAATCAAGGAATTTCCCCAAAGACGAAATGTACGGATTGACCTCGCAAATGAGAAGATCGGCTGTATCGGTCCCATCGAACATAGTGGAAGGATGTGCGCGTGAAAGTCAGACTGAGTTTCTCCGTTTCCTTGAAATCGCGTTTGCATCTCTAAGGGAATTGCGCTATCAGTTCGGCTTGTCGAAGCGTTTAGGATACTTTGATGAAAACAGTTTTTCCGGCTATGACTCAAAACTTTTAGAGACTGAAAAGGTGTTGGGGGCATTGTTTCGTTCTTTGCGCAGTCCTAACAGACTACAGTCTAAACAACCTGAGTAGTTACAAGGCATGAATATAAAAGAGATTATCAGGATAAAATGGAACAGCGCCTTCTTATGGATGGTTGTTATACCTGTGCTTATTGCCGGCATTTACTATACATTCATAGCATCTGAAAGATATGTGAGCGAATCAAAGCTGATAGTCAAACAGACAGGCGAATCAAATACAGGCTCTTTCAGCCTTGCCCTCTTTGGCGCAGGCAATCTCGCACGGGAAGACGCCCTTTTCTTAAAAGAATACATCCATTCATTTGACATGCTTGACTTTCTTGATAAGAAATTCAAACTCCGTCAGGCGTATCAGGATAAGGGCATTGATTTTATATCCAGGCTCCCATCAGAGGCCTCCCGCGAGGACTTTCTTGAATATTACCGCAAGCATGCAGAAGTAAATTTTGACGAGATTTCTTCTGTAATCACACTCCGTGTGCAGGCCTTCAAGCCCGAGTTTGCGCAACAACTGAATCAGGCAATTGTTGAGCAGAGTGAACGCTTCATAAACGCCATTTCCCATAAAATTGCCGGGGAGCAGATGCTGTTTGTAGAACAGGAATTGGCCCGTACAAAGGACAGGCTGAAAGGGGCGCAAAACAGGATGCTCGGATTTCAGAATGTGCATCATGTCCTTGACCCTGTGGAGCAGGCAAAGGCAATGGCAGGGTTTATCACCCAGATGGAAACAGGCATTGCAGCTCAGGAGGCGGAACTCAAAAACCTCCTCACCTATTTGAATGAAGACTCCTATCAGGTCATTGCGCTTAAAAACAAGATTGAGTCTCTGAGGCAGCAGATTGCAAAGGAAAAGGAACGCCTTTCAGGCAGCGACAGCAACCGGTTGAATAAGATATCGGCAGAGTTCCAGGAACTCAGGTTTGATACGGAATTCATCACCGATATCTATAAAGCCACATTATCTGCCATGGAAACCACGAGGGTGGAAGCCTCAAAAAAACTTAAAAACCTTGTTGTCCTGGCATCGTCTACTATGCCTGAAGAGGCGGAATATCCAAAACGGGCATATATACTTGCTACGATGTTCGTAGTCCTCATGCTCGTATACGGCATAGCGCGCCTTACTGTGGCAACTATAAAGGAGCATAGAGAATGAGACAAGAGCCAAAGCAGAGAAGCAGAACAGCAGCCAACAGTAGGCCGGACGGAGCCGGACAGCAGAGCGGTAGTTCTAAAATAAAATATTTTAAATTTCTTAATAGACTGTTGCTCTATTGCGCTGTTGCTCTACTGCTCTGCTGTTTTGCCTCACCAGCCAATGCCAATGTATTTGGCTCTCAGATGTTCACAGGCAAATTCAGCGCCGAGCAGTTCAGCGGATTCAATCCAAATTATCAAATCTCAATAGGGGACAAGATAACTGTCCGTATGTGGGGCGCATTTACATTTGAGGGAACACTGACTGTTGACCCGCAGGGCAATGTCTTTATTCCCAATGTTGGACCGGTAAATATCCTCGGCGTCAGAAACGCTGAATTAAATTCGCTTGTGGAAGCAAATATCCAGAAGGTCTACCGCAGCAATGTAGGAGTTTATGCAAGCCTTGAGGCAGCCCAGCCTGTAAAGGTGTTTGTAACAGGTTTTGTGAAACAGCCGGGGCTTTACGGAGGGCTTTCCTCTGATTCCGTCCTCTATTATATGGATAAGGCGGGAGGCGTTGACCCGGACAGGGGAAGTTTTATTGACATTGCGGTTATGCGTAACGGACAGGTGCGTAAAAATATAAATCTATATGAATTTCTCCTTCACGGAAAATTAGAGCTTATTCAAATGGCTGACGGAGACACCATTGTGGTTGGACCAAGAAGGCATACTGTATTAATCACAGGAGAGGCGCATAATCCGTATCGGTTTGAATTTGTAACACCACAGATAAAGGCATCTGATGCCCTGTCATTTGCAAGGCCGAAGCCCGGCGCAACGCATATAAGCATAGTTCGCAAGCAGGGGATGGAAAAAACCAGCGAGTATTACTCTTTGGATAAGATTGACGGCGTGATGTTAAATGACGGAGATGAGGCGGCCTTGCTTGCAGACAGGTTTCCCGGAACCATACTGGTGCGTGTAGAAGGCGCCCATTCAGGCGAATATGCCCTCATACTCCCTTATGGAGCAACAATGAATGATGTGCTTTCCCGTATTGCTCCTAATATTCGCTCCAATCTTGAGGCTGTTCAGCTTTTCAGAAAATCCGTTGCAGTCCGGCAGAAAGAGATGCTGCTTGCCTCGCTCCAGACCCTTGAGACCCATGTACTTACCGCCCGCTCTGCCACGCAGGATGAGGCATCTTTACGGACTAAAGAAGCCGAGATGGTAATGAAATTTGTAGAACGTGCTCGAAACATAGAACCCAAAGGACAGATTATTTTAGGGTCTAAAGAAGAGGCTGTAAAAACCCTCATGGAAGATGGGGATATTATACGGATACCTGAAAAAAATTCTCTCGTTATGGTCCATGGCGAGGTATTGTTTCCCAATGCAATCCTGCATATAGACGGCAAGGATGCAGACTATTACATAGAGCAGGCAGGCGGATACACGCAGAACGCAGACAAGGCAAGGACTATAGTGCTTCACCAGAGCGGCGCATTTGCAGAAGGCGACTCTGCAAGGGTGAAAGCAGGGGATGAAGTGCTGGTGCTGCCGAAAGTGGAAGTTAAGAGCATAGAGATAGCAAAGGGTATTACCCAGATACTCTACCAGCTTGCCATAGCGGCAAAGGTGGCGTTGGGGTTGTAGATATGAAGGTTTTGTTCATTTCTCACACAAAACACAGAAGACAGCTTTCCCTTGATGCAGCAACCCGTTATCGTTGTCTTAACCCTGCGAAAGGTCTGAACCGAATGGGACACGCAGCGGATGTCTGTGCCCTACAGGACTTTAAAAAGGATTACGTTTACTGGTATGATGCATTTATCTTTCACAGGCCATTCTACAACAGAAAATTAGAGAATATGCTCTCTCTTATGGATAGATGTCGTAAACTCTATTTAGCTGACTACGACGATCTGATCTTTGACCCTGAAAATGCCCTCCATTCACCCTTATATATGACAGAACAGTCCTCGGAAAAAATTTTATTAGACATCTATAAAAATAACCTCAAAGCGCTTAAACTCTTTCAATTTGTGACAGTTTCAACCGCTCCTTTAATGGAAGAGGCTCAACGGTCTCATCCCGATGCAAAGGTGGAGCTGATACACAATGGTCTTTCAGAGAGGTGGGTAAAAAAGGGCATTGATAGTGAAGTGTCAGGAGCCGGGCGGAATGGGTTGAAAAAGAAAATGATCGCCTACTTTCCAGGTACAAACTCCCATAACTACGATTTCAAGGTGGTAGAAGATCACCTGGCAAGTTATCTCGCAAAAAGAAGGAATATCTCCCTTTTTATTGTTGGCCCTCTTAAGTTCAGAAAAGAGCTATTCCCTGAACAAAGGCTGATAACTGCTGAGGCCGTTCCTTATAGAGAATTGCACTCCCTGATCAGATCAAGCTGGGTCTCGATAGCCCCTTTGCATGATAATAAATTCAACCGATGCAAGTCAGGTCTGAAGTTCTTCGAGTCTGCGGCATTCGGTATTCCCTCTGTTGTTTCACCAATAGCCGACATGTTACGCTTTGATGGATCCGGCATCAGATTTGCCCACAAACATGAAGATTGGAGTGATGCCTTCGACTTCTTCCTGGACGATGAATCATATTTAAAGATATCTAAGCAAGCACAAGACTACACACTGAAAAACTGCATGTCAATGCAGCAAACAGAAAGACTCCTTAAATTTATTGAAAATTTATGCGCTGAGCGTGTCAGCGCAACTGAGGCTTCGTGTATCGATAATAAAGGGAAGAGACATAAAGACACTTACTATGACAGCAGTATTCAGATTTTTTTTAGATCGAAAAAAGACGCCATTGAACGAAAACTCAGAAAGCTTCGCCGCGACCCACAGAGATTTTTCCTGGATTCCAGGCATAAACCGTTAAAAGTATTCGAAAAACTTATGAAATGGCGATAAATAATTGATAAAGCGACATCAAAAACTCAGGGTTTTATGATTGAATCTGACGATGCTGCTTAATAGAATTTTTAAGAGAATATCCTGCTTTTTCCGCACAAGATATGCCTTTAAACTCCATCCTGTTAATCAACTTGAGCAAATGGATAAAAAGGGCATCCAATGGATATCAAAAGGTATGGACCCTCGATTCCTTTTGAAACCGCTGGGTGAAAAATACCCTCAAGGGATAATGCTTTTACGCTTCTTTATGAAATTGAAAGGCAATAATTATTCGCCAAGGCTTTATATGGATTTAGGCAAGGGCATATCAGAGGAAACCGCTGTTAAAATTCCAATTTCAAAAAAAGGGACGGTTAATTTTATCGTTAATTTTCCACAAAATATAAAGGCCTTGCGTCTTGATCCAATGGATGGACCTGGAAAGATTTATTTTGATGACAATGTAATAACATTTACAAAGATCAGCAAAATTGAAAAAACATGGCGCATGGCACAGCGTCTTGTCCCCTTGTTTTTAAACCGCAACAGCTTTGAAAAGCTTTACTATGATGTGAGCTATTCAAGGAGTTATCGTCCTTCGCAGCAGCATACTTCATATGAGCAGTGGATTGTAAATTTTGACGCCCTGACGCATGCTGACAGAGAGGCAATAAAGCAGCATATAGAGACAATGTCTTACAAACCTCTGATTTCGGTTATAATGCCTGTGTATAACACGCCGGAGACCTTTTTGCGCAAAGCGATTGATTCTGTAATAAAGCAGTTGTACCCCAATTGGGAACTCTGCATAGCTGACGACGCATCAACAGAGCCTCATGTTCAAAAAATTCTTATGGAATATTCTGAAAAAGACAATCGGATTAAGGTGGTCACACGCAAAACAAATGGTCATATATCTGCGGCGTCCAATAGCGCTTTAGAAATTGCTAAGGGAGAGTTTGCGGCATTATTAGACCATGACGATGAACTTGCTGATAAAGCCCTTTACCGGGTTGCAGCAGAAATTAATATATGTCCTGATGCCGATCTTATTTATAGTGATGAAGATAAAATAGATGAACAGGGAGAGCGGTTTAGTCCGCATTTCAAGCCAGACTGGAACCCCGAACTCTTTTTTTCAAATAATTATATCTGTCATCTGAGTATTATCAGGACTGAGCTGATTAGAAAATCAGGATACTTCAGAAAGGGATTTGAGGGCAGTCAGGATTATGACCTGCTGCTCAGGTGCATAGCCCTGACTGATCCTTTAAAAATCAGGCACATCCCGGAAATTCTATATCACTGGAGGGCAATTCATGGATCAACCGCCTTGAAAGCAAGTGAAAAGAGTTATACAACTCAGGCAGGCCTTAAGGCTTTAAGAGATTTTTTTTCAAAAAGCAATCCGGACATACTTATTGAATCCGGAAAACTTTCAAACACTTATCGTGTTCGTTATCCTGTACCTGATCCTGAGCCGAGGGTATCCCTTATTATCCCAACCCGCAATGGCATGCAGATATTATCCCGATGCATAGAAAGCATATTAACAAAAACTCAATACAGTAATTATGAGATAATTGTTGTTGACAATCAATCTGACGACCCGGATACAATATCCTATCTTAAAAAGATAGGGGACAATAGCAAGATTCGTATTGTTAAGTATGATTACCCTTTTAATTTCTCGGCAATTAACAATTATGCTGTAAAACACGCACAGGGTGAGATAATAGGTCTTATAAATAATGATATTGAGGTTATCTCTCCTGAATGGCTGAAAGAAATGGTCTCTTATGCAATGCAGCCGGGCGTAGGAGCAGTGGGGGCAAAGCTTCTCTATCCTGACGGCAGGGTGCAACATGCAGGCGTTATTGTAGGATTAGGGGGGGTCGCCGGTCATTCGCATAAGTATATATCAAAAGAAGATGCGGGTTATTATGGCAGGGCTATACTTCCTCAAGCGTTATCAGCAGTTACAGCCGCCTGTCTGGTCATCCGGAAGAAGGTTTATGAGGAAATAGGCGGCATTGATGAGGAAAATCTTACAGTGGCATTTAATGATGTGGATTTCTGCCTGAGGCTTCAAGAAGCAGGCTACCGCAATGTTTGGACGCCTTATGCTCTGCTGTATCACCATGAGTCAGTCAGCAGGGGCTATGAGAACACTCAGGATAAACAGAGACGCTTTTTAAATGAAATTCGCTTTATGAAAGATAGGTGGGGCAAGAAACTGCTCAACGATCTGCATTACAACCCCAACCTCACTCTGGATAGAGAGGATTTTTCTACTGCAAGCGTTTCAAGGGTATTACGGCCGTGGTGTAATCAAGACAATGGATAATGTTTATAATAGGAGGCTTTCACGGATATCGCACCAAACACTAATATTTTTGCATATTCCAAAGACAGCAGGGACAACCCTCCGCTCTATTCTGATGCGGCAATACAGCGACGGCAAAGTCTGTTTAATTTATGACGGTGACGATAACCCTTTTATATCAACAGAGGAGTTTAATGCTTTTACGGATGATAAGAAGAGCAGTTATGATGCTATTATGGGACATCTGACTTTTGGACTTCACCATATGCTGCCTAAAGAGCTCAAATATACATATGCGGCAATAATAAGAGACCCTGTCAAACGTGTTTTATCCCTTTATAACCACTTCATAAATAATCAGTTTAAAGATAGCGGGCATAGTATTTTAGATTTTATTGCTGATCGCAATGCGCAATTCGATAACCATCAGGTGCGCATATTATCCGGGAAACATGCTCCATTTGGAAAGTGCAGTGAGATGATGCTGAATGCGGCGATCAAGAATCTTTCTAAGAAATTCTCTCTTGTCGGTATTACGGAGATGTTTGAAGAAACCCTTTTCCTTGCCAATAAACTTTTGGGATGGAAGGCGGTTCCCTATGCAAATAAAAACATTGGTAAAAATATGTCGAACCCGGCCCCTGACGTTCATGATGATAGTGTTATAAATCGCATTAAAGAATATAATTCCTTAGATATAAAGTTATATGAGTATGCTTCTAATTTGATGTGGGGAAAAATCAGAAATACAGGCGCGGATTGGGAGGAAAATCTAAGAGAATTTAAGGATGAACTTGCCTTTAAGATACAGGAACCTGTAGTTCACTTCCTTCGGGAAAAAGCTGGAACAAGGCTGCCTGCAAATGCTAAACTTAAAAAAGATACAACTGAAGAAACAGAACAGGTTATCAGGGAAGACGTGAGACATGCAAATAAACTAAAAATTAAAAAGGAGGATGATATGTTAAATCCAAAAGAGTTGAATGAAAAATTGAGAGATCGGGTATCGCAAAAATTTGATAATCCTGCGGTAAAAAAATCAGCTAAGGCTGTGGTGGATGAGTTTATTCAACTCATTACAGATGAACTGAAGAATTCCGGAGAGGTAAGAATACCTAAACTGGGGGTTCTTAAGGTTATTGAAAGACCCGCCGGCATGAAAACAGAAGCAGGAACTGAGGTGAAAATTCCTGCGCGAAAGATCATAAAGCTTGTCATGGCCAAGCAGCTTAAAGAAGTTATTGATCCGGATAACAAATGAGGCTCTTGCAAAAGTCTCACTATAGTAGATAGTAGACAGGGTTTTCCCCTACATGCTACCTACTACACTACATGGTTCTCTGTGGTTAATTGCAGTTGCTGCTAATCCCGTATCGCAAACAAAAAAGGTGAGGTGAATGGCTTGGGTCATAACATTATGAGATGGTGGCGATCAATATTGAAGGCGATTCTGCCTGTTGTCAGATTCAGGCATGATTTCAACCTCTATCCGGTTAATGAGTTGACCCCGATTGGCGAAGATAAGTCACAGTGGCAGTCTACCGGGTGTGATCCCCAGTTTTTTCTTATTCCAAAAAATTCCGGCTTTCCTTCCGGATGGGTGTTATTAAAATTTACGATGAAGGTGGAAGGAAATAATAAGACAGCATTCTTATATATTGATTATGGGGAAGGATTTCATGAAGACAACGCAGTGTTCATCCCTGCATCAAAAAAAGGCACTATAAACCATCTTCTCAGACTGAGAAAGAATATCAAAGCGCTTCGTTGGGACCCGACGCAGGGCCCGGGCGTCATTACCCTGTCCAATGTTGTGATGTGCGAAATTGGCTGGATTGAGCGGATTGGGATTATGCTTCGTCGCGTCATGCCACATATCATGGGCAGCGACAAGAAGGAGCTCAGGCAGCTTCGTCTCTTGAGCGCTCTCTTTAGGAATCTTGAAAAAATCTATTACGAAATAAGTATCAGGAGGGCGCACCAGATTCCTGTCGGCATTACAATGCGGGACGATCTTATTTTCGGAATAAAACCGAAGCGCCTGCCAGCAAATCAGGCTGTCTGGAATCCGATAGCAGTTCAAAATGAGAATCTTGTCAACCTTTTCGATTTCAAGCAATTTATAATCCGGAACCCTGATCTTTTCGATTTCAAGCAATTTATAATCCGGAACCCTGATCTTAAGGAAAAGGGGATGACGTATTGGGAGGCGCTTGAGTATGCGCTCAAGCAAGGCGTAGATGAGAACAGACCTGTTTCAGCATCTGATGAAGAGACTGCGGCGTTTTATGAGGAATTGGCAAATCAGTTGAGCACTGACGGGCATCTGGAGAAGGCGATAAGAGCATACTGGACTTCCCTGCAGTTTAAGCCCGAGAGCTTTAATTGTTTGCAGCACCTTGGAGACGCTTTACTGCGCAACGGAAGCTATATAGATGCAGAAACTGCGTATGAATGTGCGCTTCAATTGAATGCTGGAAGCTTCTGGACGCATTTCAATTTAGGTCGGAATTATGAGATGGTCGGCGATCTGGAAAAAGCCATTGAAAGTTATCATAAAGCTCTGATGACCGATCAGGGAAGTCACTTTGCGTGGAAGACACTTTGGAATCTTGTTTATATACAGTGGAATCGGGTACAGCTTAGGGCTGATGCCTCGTATAAGATTCTGAATCGGTCTTTCGGGGATGAGGTGTACCGCGAGGCAATCGGGCGTATGCGTAAATTGCTCACAGTTCAGCCGGCCCCGAGGTACCGGAAATCTCAGAAGCCAAGAGTTTTGATGGTAGTAGACCCATATTTGCCGCAGTGCGTACGTTACCGGGTAGAGCAGAAGCTTGAGCAGTTTGATGTGGCAGGTATCGAGGCATCGTACATAGCATGGGGCGATGTGACGAAGGAATTCAATCGCTTTGCATTTGTGGATGTTGTTTTGTTCTATCGGGTTCCGGCCCTGCCGGATGTAGTGCGTGCCATGGAATATGTCAAGGCGATCGGCAAGATAGTAGTATATGAGATAGATGATCTGGTATTTGACAGCGAGCATTATCCGGACAGCCTGCAGAGCTATGGAGGAATGGTGAGCCGGGATCAGTATATTGGGCTGCTGAGAGGGTGCGTTTTGTTTCGCGAGGCCATGAGGTTGTCCGACTACGCGCTTGCCTCAACAATCCCCCTGTCAGAGCGCATGGCATCGCATGTCAGTACCGGTCTTGCGTTCGTACACCGTAACGGCCTCGACTCCCACAATGAGCCATTGCTGAATACCCACAAAGCGGATGCGTCCCGAAATCTTATCAGTATTTTCTATGGGTCCGGCACCAAAGCCCACAATAGCGATTTTGATGATCTTGTTGCCCCTGCGCTTGCGCGGATTCTGGACGAATTTCCGAATGTGCAACTTCATGTTGTCGGGCATCTTACCCTTCCGCAGGAGTTGAAACAAAGGGCGAAGCAGATTTATGCCGTACCGCTGATATCCGACCTTAATGCCTATATGAATTTCCTGGCATCTGCCGACGTCAATATTGCCGTACTGCATAGCACATCGGCAAATGACTGCAAGAGCGAACTGAAATGGTTTGAGGCGTCGGTGTTTGGTATTCCCTCAGTCGTCAGTGCGACACGGAACTACCTTGATGTGGTGCGGGACGGAGAGGACGCCCTGATTGCCCGGACGCCGGAGGAGTGGTACCTGCAACTCAGGCGGCTTATTACAGATCGGGAATTGCGTGTTCATCTTGGGCAACAAGCGAAAATCGAAACAGCAAAGCGATATAGTGTCGCCGCGCTGGGGGAAAACCTTGCTGATGTTTTTAGCCGGATAGTTACCCACTACAACAACACCGCCGTTTCTGAGGCGCCGGGCAGAAAGAAGATAGTCATTGTCAACGTCTTTTTCCCGCCGCAGACTATCGGGGGAGCGACACGCGTTGTCACCGACAATGTCGAAGCGCTGGTTGAGAGATATAAAGATCAGTTTGATATCGAAATCTTTACCTCTGACCATGACAATCCCGAGCCCTACCAGATATATCAATACTCCACAATGGGGGCGCGGGTTACCAAGGTGAGCACGCCTCTGAAGGAAGGCATGGATTGGGATTATAACGACCCGAGGATGCAGGAAATCTTTTCCGACTATCTTGACTATGTGAAACCTGACCTTGTGCACTTTCATTGCATTCAGAGGCTTACGGCCTCAATTGTTACCGCTACTCAGGAGCGCCGGATTCCGTATATTGTTACTGTCCATGATGCGTGGTGGATATCGGACTACCAATTTCTGGTGGACGATGAAGGCAACGCATGCGACATTCACCAGAACGATCCATTTATAGTTGCGAAACAGAGCAAGGACGTTGCCCGTACACTCAAGCGGCAGACGTATTTGCGGGGATGTTTGAGCAAGGCACACTATGTTCTTGCAGTCTCGGAAACATTCGGGCGCATTTATGAAGCAAACGGCTTTAGGAATGTCCGGGTGAACCGCAACGGCATTAAACAGCGTAACTGGCTTCCTCGCATCGCATCGACCTCGGGACGGGTCCGTCTGGGGCATATTGGCGGCATGTCGAAACATAAAGGCTTCCATCTGTTTAAGAGCGCATTGAGCCGGGGGGATTTCCGGCATCTTGAAGCGCTTATTGTAGACCTTTCGAAACCGTACGGTCATAAACAGAGAGAGGTCTGGGGGGAGGCGCCCGTGACCATAGTGGGCAGATACCCTCAGGAGAAGATTGAGGAACTGTACGCGGGTATGGACGTGCTTGCAGCCCCATCTATCTGGCCGGAAAGTTTCGGGCTGGTGACGAGAGAGGCGGTGGCAGCCGGGGTATGGGTTATTGCATCCGACATTGGCGCTCTGGGAGAGGATATCGCGGCAGATGAAAACGGATATGTGATCAGTGTTGACGATGACAAGGCATTGTTCAATATCCTGGAAAAAATAAACGGCAATCCGAAGAGATATCTTGAGCCGCATACTAAACGGGATGTCGTATCCGTTTATGAACAAGTAGCAGCCTTGGCGGATATTTATTATATGCTCACGCTAAAAGAGCGGGAAAAAGCAGCAATTGCTATGGCTGAAAAGGATTCAGATGCGGATCATGAAGAAATATCGGCATCTGCTTGACGGAAAGCAGGTATTGTTATTTTAAAAATACCGACAATATATTAGAGGGTGAAATCACACTCAATCGATTCAAAAATCAAGCTGGCGGTAAATTACAGGCGGTAAATTATGCTTTGATTTTGATGTGAGAAAAGGTTATTCTATTCATGGCTATTTGTAACAAAAATCAATAAAGTGATAGTGGAGGCTCTTGCAAAAGTCCCGAATGAGATTGATTTGTCTTGCTTAACTTGTTTCAGCATCTAATAAAATCAATATGTTATGAGACCCTGAAATAAATTCAGGGTGACAAAATAGGGTTTGTGCAACAGGCTCATAGAAAGGACGATAAAAGATGATCCCCAAGTTTGTTATTTGCGGAGTTGAACATTCCGGCACAACCCTGTTATCTGATCTTTTCAGGCAAGTGCCCGAGCTGGATTCCGGTTTTGAAGTTGGACTTTTGCTTTGTGACAGCCCACGAGAGTTTCGTGAATTCGAGCCATTTTCATCAAATCTGAAAAGTGGATGGGGAGTTACAGGCGAGCAGTTTGACGATTTGTGCAATTCCGAAACTTTTGAGGAGTTTTATGTGAAGCTTGGGCAGGCAAGCGCTGTTATAAACAAGTCCTGTGAGATTTTTGATAAGACGCCCCGGTATTTTATTGCCTTAGATCGCTGCGTTGATAAAGTTCCATGCAAATTTATTGCGACATTCAAAGATCCTCGATCTATTGTTTTTTCTGACTTCCGCCGTGCAAAAACAAAAGATTTTTTTGCATGGTATAATGAGTATAAAACAAGGAAACTCCGTTACCTTTCTTCGATTTATAAACAATATATTTATGCGAACCAAGAATTACAGGATAGGGTATTATGCGTGCGGTTAGAAGACATAGCGCTTGATACGAGAAAAACGCTTGAAAAGATTTTTCAACATGTCGGCTATGACTTCAAGCTGGAGTATCTTCTTTTGAAAAATCTTCGCTATCCTCATACAAAAGGAAACCATGTATCATCAAGAATACCGTTTGAGTATCTTGGGCGTTTCAACAAAAAGATATGCGATGCTATTGAACAGGACTTTTCTGAACTTAGCGAGTGGTTTTATAACTGAGGAGAGATAATTTATGGGTGTGCCGAAATTTATGTGTATTGGAGCGCAAAAGGCAGGAACAACATGGCTCTATGCTATGCTCAAAAATAGCGACGAGATTAAATTCCCCTACAGAAAAGAGATTCATTTTTGGGATATGCCGAAATTTTATGATAAGGGTATTGACTGGTATAAATCCTTATTTGACGAAACGAGCATCTGTGGAGATATTACACCAGATTATGCGATCCTCTCAGAAGAACGGGTTTTAGAGATAAGAGAATTGAACCCAAAACTTCGCATAATTTTTATTCTGAGGAATCCTATCGAACGTGCATGGTCACTGTCTGTAATGGTACTTCGAAATCGAGTTAAAAAGGCTGTTGAAGAGATGCCTGACAGATGGTTTATTCGCGAATTTAATTCCGCCCCATCCCTAATGAGGGGCGATTATCTTATGACTATAAACAGATGGGAAAAAATATTTGATCGGGATAATTTGCTTCTTATGCGATATGAAGATATTGAAAGCGATCCAAAGGGTTTTCTTGAACGGTGTTGTGCCCATATCGGAGCACGCTTAAAATTCATTCAGGGCATTGGTAACGACAAACTTTACAAAAAAGTGCATAGCGGCGGAGGATACATTCTTCGTCCCCAGTTGTTTCCGGAGTTGCTGAGGATTTATGCTCCGAAAATTCGATCTCTTGAAAAAAAGCTTGGATGGGATTTGAGTCAATGGTATGAATATTCGTATGGAGATTTCGTAAAGACACTGATAGCCGCCAAAGGCGAAAAGTTTGCGAGTATATATATTAGGGAGAGGAAAGGATAATCTTATTATGTCTGCATCAGCAGATTTGTTCATGCATTGCAAAGAGTCTGAGTCATTTACTTATCAAGATCATTTTAAATTCTTATAATATAAAAGAGCGCTTTCATTGGGAGGCAAAATGCATAAGCTGAATAAATTCATTATTGTATTGTGGTTAGGCTTTAGTTTGCTAATAATCACATATGATTTTTCGCTGGCGAATACCGCGTGTCAGTCGATAAAAGAAAGCGTTATAGACTTTTCATTATTTTCACCATCTGGCGACGGCACACAGGATGACAGCACTAGGCTGCAGGATGCCATGGATTGCCTGGTGGAAAAAGCACGAAAAAGCGGCTCAAAAAGTGGTGTGATCAGTATTCCGCCGGGCAAGTTTCGACTGGATAAACGTGTTGCGTTAACAAGCAATAAAGGAACCTTGGATGGCATTGTCATAAAAGGCGCGGGGTCCGGCGCTACGGTCTTGCAATCAAATAATGATTCGGGATGTATTTATATTAATTTTTCGGATTACAGAACCGGCACACTTGAAATATCTGACATGCGGTTTGAAGCCCTTAAGCAGCATAGCGGCGCTGCCATTAAAGTTGCTCAACCTGCGAAGGGAAATCAGCACAGAAGAAATCTTGTGGTAAGCAACATTGAAATTTCCCATGCTGACGGAAGCGAAAACTATTTTGATTATGGTATTCACGCTTACGGCGTATGGCGACCGCTCATCAACAATGTTTTGATGACTGGTCCCTTCGGCCCTAAGGCAAAAAATGTTTATTCAACAACAACTTGCTTTCATCTTGAAGAAAGTTACTCGCCTGCTATTACAAATTCCTATTGTTGGTCGGCCCAGACAGGAGTACATATGTTGTCGAGGGCTGCGGATACCGGTCCGGAGGGATTGACCATCAGCAATTCTAAATTCGTAAAAACAAACATCGGGATAAATGTGGATGCAAGCACGAAGGAGCCTGAAGTATTTATCACTAACAATCACATAAACAGCAGGGTGAAAGGAATAGTCATAAAAAACAGGAAATTTGTTTTTATCGATAATAACCTGATGTATAACGTCGACAAGACAAATAGTAGTTATCAGGATATATTGATAACTAATTCCGAGAAGGTCTCTATTACTAACAACATTTTTCAGAATGCAAGCAAGAAAAAACATCAAAATCGAACAGCTATAATGTTGTCATCCGGAACTAAAGATAGCCGGATAAGCGGGAATATGTTTAATTCCGAAGGCACCGGCATATTTATCGAACGGGACTCTTTCAATAATAGTTTAAAGGATAATATTTTTTTTACAACATCAACTAATATAGATGATCAGGATACAAGCGGCAATAGGACAATCAAGGAATAGCAGCCAGTTGAGGCAAGAGGCTCCGATAGTGTATTAAAATGGAGGTGTTAGTTTGACATGTCAGATGAGATAAAAATAAATACAGACTCGGAATCCATACCTCAGGTCAGAGGTTGTGTGGACGGGATTGCTTCAGGCATCATATTTGGCTGGATAGCCTCTGATGATACGAAATATAAACCTGAGCTGGCAGTTTTATTAAACGGAAACTACATAGGCAATATTACTGCAGATATACTGCGTGCTGATGTTGGCGAACATTGTTTCGGATTTAAATATGATCTTTCGTCTTATGAGTCATTAGATGGCGCTAAATTAGAGGTTAGAGATTTAAAGACAGATACATTATTGACAGGCTGTCCGATGCTGCTTAACCGTGATTATGTCTTTGGAATATTTAACGGATTTTCAGGGATTGAGGGTTTTGGCTGGGCAGTGTCATCATTAGATGCCGGCATCCCATTGCTGGAAGTTATAGTGGATGGCATTGTCAGAGACACACGAATTTCATGGGAATCCCGACCTGACTTCAAAAGATTAGGACTTCCATGGCGACAGATTGGGTTCAGGTTGCGGTTGCCTGAAGATGCCCTTGATAGTAATGAACATGAGATATTGATTCGTAATAAGAAGAATCAACAACCGATTTATGGATGGAACAGGAAGTATCGGTTTAAACTAAATCGCTACGCGGATGTAATAAGTCGTCATGCCTTTGCAGGTTGGATTCAGCTCAAAGAATATCCCGGTAAAATTCCATTGGATCTATATGTCAATGACCAATTGGTAAGTTCTACAAAGGCAGAGTTCCCTCGATCTGATGTAGAAAAGATTTATGGAGCAGGCTGCGGTGGTTTTCATTTTAATATTCCAGATAGAATAAAAAAACAATCCAATCAATTTTACCTTCAGTGCAGAATTGGGGGGACCAATATCCCGCTTTTTGATACTGACTTTCTTATTATGCCGAAATGGAGACTGATACAAGAGGTTGAGCAAATTATCGCCTCTTTAAAGTCTCAGGATAATCCGAATTATAATATAATGACCAACATTTTACGATCATTCATAGGCGAAGCGCGAAAACAAGATGCTGCAATCTTCAAATCAAGCGGAGAAGATGTTGCAATACCAATACCAATACCAATACATAACAATATAGTAGATGTTATCGTGCCTGCCTATAAAGGAAAGCGGGAAACTATTGATTGCATCATGAGTGTAATTAGCGCTAAAGTCTCTGTTCCGTATGAATTAGTAGTTATTAATGATGAAAGTCCTGAACCTGAACTAACAGAAGAACTAAGGAAATTGTCTGAAAAACATGGTTTTACACTGCTTGAAAATGAAACGAATCTCGGTTTTGTCTCAACAGTAAACAGAGGAATGAAATTGCACCGTGATCGTGACGTGGTCCTCCTTAATTCAGACACAATTGTGCCTTCTAATTGGATAGACAGACTGCGCCGCTCTGCCTATTCTGCAAGCGCTATTGGAACAGTAACGCCCCTTTCCAATAGGGCAACCATCCTCAGCCTTCCAAAGACCCTATATGATAATGATATGCCTGAAGGTTTGACTGTGCAGGATATGGATGACATCTGTTATTCAGTCAATAAGGATGTTGTTGTTGATATCCCTACTGCTGTTGGTTTTTGTATGTACATAAAGCGCGCAGCGATAAATGAAGTCGGTTATTTTGATGAGGAACGATTTGGAAAAGGCTATGGGGAAGAAAACGACTTTTGCATGAGGGCAAGCAGCTATGGGTGGCGCCATGTGGCTGCGTGTGATATTTTTGTTCAACATCATGGTTCGGTATCCTTTCAGGGTGGAAAAGATGCACTGGTTAATAATAATCTCGGCATTCTCAACAGTATGTATCCTGATTATCCAAAAAGGATTCAGGATTTCATCCGTCGTGACCCGCTTGCCCTGTACCGTTCACGTGTCAATATTGAGATTCTCATCCGCCAGGCAAAACGATATATGCTGTTTGTAGTGCATTCATGGGGAGGAGGCACCTTAAAGGCAGCTATGGATTTAGCCATGCAATTGTCTATTGAGGGAGAACAGGTTCTATTCTTTACTCAGAAAGATGGGAAACTCCTGTTATCAAGATTTGATGATGATTCTCTGATATGTGAATGGCCGGATGACACTGACTTTGATGCGATAGCGTATGAGTTAAGCAAGTTAAATATCCGGCATATCCATTTCCACCAGACAATAGGCTTCACAAAAAGGATATGGGATTTGCCGGAGATGCTTAAAGCGCCTTATGATGTTACCATTCACGACTATTTTTTTGCCTGTCCAAGGATTAACTTAGTTGACAACCGTGAGGTCTATTGCGGTCAACCTGAGGTGGCTATATGCGAAAACTGCGTCAAATATGCCGGCCTTGAAAAACATGTGCAATCAGTTTATAGGGAATTGGGTGAATCTGTTAACCGTTGGCGGGAATTCCATAAAGAGAGATTGTCCCGTGCGCGTATAATCTTTGTTCCAAGTAAAGATGCTGCCTCAAGAATCAGGCGTTATTTTGACCTGCCAAATATTGTGGTCAAACCTCATCCTGAGCCCTTACAGACTATTAAGATAAAGCCTCCGGTTAAAACAGATGGCATTCTGACAGTCGCTATGATAGGCGGGATAGGAGTGCATAAAGGTTATAAACAGCTCCTCGAATGTGCCGGCTATGCGCATCAAAATAACCTGCCAATACATTTTGTTGTTATTGGTTACACTGCCGATGATAGCGCTTTTAGCGAATTCAGCAATGTGACCATTACAGGGGCATATGAACCAGAGGAGTTGCCGTCATTGATTAAGGCATATAACTGTTCAGCAGCCTTATTTCTAAATGTATGGCCTGAGACATTCAGCTATACCCTCTCAGAGGCATGGCAAGCCGGACTCTATCCAATAGCGTATGATATTGGCGCGCCTGCAGAGCGTATAAAGGAGGCAGGGGTTGGAATGGTAATCCCATTCTTATCTAATCCTGAAACAATCTTAAGGGCTGTCTCTAATAATGATCTCTTAAAAGGTATTAAGGAGCTCCGGATTGGAAATAATTATCCGTGTATTCTTACAGATTACTATGAATTAGATAGTCATGAATCTGATAAAAAAATCTTTAAAATCAAAGGGAAATAGTAGAAATGCCAATACAACTTACTAAAGGGCTTATCAATACGATGAGGTCTCTCGGTGTGTCCACGGCTCTTGGGCATGGCACGATTCTTCCTGATGATATGGTATTAGAGCCTCCTTGCAGCCTGAAATTGATGCAGATTCAGCATTCCTTGCATATGGGCGCATTTAGCTATGCAGTCAGCGGATTCTATTTTGGATGCCGCATAGGTCGCTACTGCTCATTTGCAGAGAATGTTCAGATCGGACGACATCCTCACCCAATGCATTATTTCAGCACATCCCCTTTCTTCTACTGGGTTTACGATGATATACTAAATCAGCATTTTCCTCCAGAGGCAGATATTGCGCCACTCCGTGATTTTAAAAGAAACTCTCCACATGCTGTTGCGAAGATGACCATGATTGGCAATGATGTATGGATTGGAGATGGAGCCTTTATCCTTCCTGGCGTTAAGATTGGAAATGGGGCAGCAATTGCAGCAAGATCTGTTGTTACCAAAGATGTTCCGCCATATGCATTAGTTGCAGGGGTGCCTGCAAAGGTCATAAGGTACAGATTTCAGGAAGATCAAATAGAAGCGCTCCTGGCATCAAGGTGGTGGGAATTTGCACCGTGGCAACTTAAAGGAGCCACTGTAGACGATATCCCGGCTTTCCTCGAATTCATCGCGAAGCTCAGATCCTCGGGTGAAAGCGCCTATACGCCGGAGCAAATTAAACTTGGCGATTTGGTAGACGACGAAATAAACAATTGAGGTTGATTTGAAAGTCTTTTTTTTGCATATTCCCAAGACGGCTGGGCAATCGGTTCACGCTGCACTCGTCAATGCCTTCGGCAAGGAAGCAGTGTGCCCTGCCCGCGTTAACGATCAGTTGCGGCGGATGTCGATTATAGAACTAAACCGCTACCAGGTCTTCTCGGGGCACTTTGACTGGTCTCTGCTGGACTGCATCAAGGGGCCCAAATATGTGTTCACCATTCTGCGCGAGCCGATGGACAGGATTCTTTCTTTTTACTTCTTTCTACGCGATCAGGCAGAAAACTTACCGGCACAAAAGCGGGACAAGCCGGAACACCAAGGGCTGAAAGCAGCGTTTGAACTTAGTCCGAGAGATTATTTTCTCGGGAGCGCTCCCCACCTTCGCCGCTTCCTCGATGACCACTATGATAACTTCTATACGTATTACTTCGCTGGGAGGCGCTATGAGAGCAGGGGAGAGATGGTCGGACTGATCAAGCGGGGCGAGTTGTCGCACCAGCATGTCCTGCAGATGGCCAAGGACAACCTCTCCCTCTTGGACGACGTTTTCACGGTGGACAACATGAGGGATGTCTTTTCCGCCATTCGTGCGATCAGCGGAAAGGATCTCATGAATGACGACAGGTACCGGGTGAACGTGAACACCAAGGTGGCCGCCGAGGACAGGCGAGCGCGGATTCAGGCGCTCGGCGCCGACGCGGCAACGATGGCGCGACTGCATGAGTATTGTTCGCTCGATGATGAATTGTGGAAGCTGTTCGTGAAGAAATTGATTCCAGTTAGACCTCAAGCTGTCGCCGGCGCTGTGTAGCGTCAAATAAACTTTTTGGAGAATTGGGGAATGAAAATAATTAAGCATTTACTCGTGGCTCTGTGCCTATCGTTAATGGCAACAACCACCGGCGCCGAGTCTTTATCCTCAACAGCCTTTCAGTATAAAGGCGGGCAGTTGGGCTATCTTGAGCGCAATGAAGTGTATTCGGCGTGGAATGCCAACGATCCCTCGTCTGTGCTTAAACCGGGCATGAAAGTGATGTTTTTCGGCCGGGCCGAAGGCTGCGATCTGCGCGCTGCCAACGGCCCGGTTAAGAATCAAGGAAGTGTCAAGTTCAGCCATGCCCTCGATCTGACAGGGATTCCATTAGCGCCTGAGGGAAAAGGGCAGCGCTGGACACCCAGCGGCAATACCGAACAATGCGATGAATCAGTACGAGAACAAGTGGGAGACTCCTTTGCACATGTGAATGAGGATCCGGAAAACGGCGGCATTGGGATATTTACCTTTACAGGGCCGGACCAAAAGGGTCAGCGCTCGTTTTTTCGCCAGTTTGACAAGAGCGGAAAGAATGGCACTGGTGCAAATGCCAATATCGAAGGTACTTTTGTTGTCTTCCGTTTTGATTGGCAAAAAGGAAATACCGTGCGTCCATGGGCTGGAGGCGTTAAGCCGGATGAGCAACGCAAGGCAGAATTCAGGACGGTGCAGAGTGTTGCGGTAGTGTCGGTGGGAGACGAAGTGGCCGGTCGCGGTGACGAGCCGGTTCAGGCCAAGCAACAATTCATCGCGGCATTTATCAATCGCGCCTGCTTTCAGAGCGGCGGCGGGAAAAAGGGACTGTGCCAACTCCAGTATCTTTTTAATGTCGCCGTTTATCGTGCAGGTGTAACGGATTGGGATACCGTCAAGTGGTTTAAGAATGCCGGTGTTTGGATGGATCCAGCACAAGGCGGTATGCCGGTAGTCCATGGACCTATCGGGCGACGAGGAGAAACAAGCCAGTACCAAGGGTCAGGCATAGAACTCTATACGTCACTCGGCGAACCTTCGCAGCACGACATTTTCAAAGACAAAACATTCATTGGGCTCCTCGCTGTTTCAAATGGGTAACCCAAAGTTAAGTTTTCCTCCAATGAGGTAGATCATTGCAATTAGATTGTGAGTAGTCCTATAGCCTCTGGCACGCGCCTTGGCAGCTTGAACAAGGCTATTAAAGCCCTCCAGT
>CAMTXX010000027.1:0-16594 GCA_947085825.1 uncultured Nitrospira sp.
ACCGGGAACGCAAACATTATGGCTTGGACTACAGCGGCTTGATGATATTACTGCCATGTGGAAGTATATGGCAGAGTTGTACGTCCCACATCTGCTAAAACCCGCTGTGTCCAGAAGCCCAGGTTATGGGTAAAGATCAGTCAGGCATGGGAGGGGAAAGACGTCAATAATTCTATTTTCACCAGCTATTTTTTCCATCTCATTACCTCTGAATAAAGGGGCTCAGGCCGGATTGAAAGGGGGGAAACCTTTCAAGATGTAAAGCCCGGCCCGAGCCTATCTCATAGATGCATGCGCAGCGCGTGCACCTGCTGAATTTGCTGTTTAGTAATCCATGCCGCCATGAGGCATGGGCGGCGCTGCCGGCTTTTCCTCAGGCAGCTCTGTGATCATCACGGATGTTGTGAGCATCAGCGCTGAGACCGAGGCTGCGTGCTGCAAGGCAGAGCGCGTTACTTTTGTCGGGTCTATGATGCCGGCCTTCAGGAGGTCGCCGTATTCCTCTTTGGCAGCATCGAATCCATAATTGGTCTCTTTTGAATTCCTGACCTTCTCGACAATGACCGAACCCTCAAGCCCGGCATTGTTGACAATCTGCCTGATAGGCTCCTCAAGCGCCTTCTTTATGATGTCCACACCCACCTTCTGGTCATGGTTTTCAGTCTTTATGTTATCGAGGGCATTGATGCAGCGCAGAAGCGCCACGCCGCCGCCGGGCACAACTCCCTCTTCAACAGCAGCCCGCGTTGCATGGAGCGCATCCTCAACCCGCGCCTTTTTCTCTTTCATTTCGGTTTCCGTAGCTGCACCGACATTGATGACCGCAACACCGCCCACTATCTTGGCAAGTCTCTCCTGCAGCTTTTCCCGGTCATAGTCCGAGGTAGTCTCTTCGAGCTGAGCCTTGATCTGCTTCACCCGGCCTTCGATCTTTTTGTGATCGCCTGCGCCTTCAACAATGGTCGTGTTTTCCTTGTCAACGGTAATCTTCTTGGCCTTTCCGAGGTCCTCAATTTTTATATTCTCCAGTTTGATGCCGAGGTCTTCGGCAATCATCTTGCCGCCGGTCAGGATCGCAATATCCTCAAGCATCGCCTTTCGTCTGTCGCCGAATCCCGGCGCCTTCACAGCGCATACATGTATGGTGCCTCTGAGTTTGTTCACAACAAGTGTTGCGAGCGCTTCGCCTTCGACCTCTTCGGCTATGATCATGAGCGGTTTGCCCATCTTGGCTATCTGCTCAAGTATCGGGAGCAGGTCTTTCATGGAAGATATCTTCTTCTCATGGATGAGAAGAAAGGCATCCTCAAGAGTGCACTCCATCCTCTCGGGGTCTGTAACGAAATACGCCGAAGAATATCCTCTGTCGAACTGCATTCCCTCGACCACGTCCAGCGAGGTTGTCATGCTCTTTGCCTCTTCCACGGTGATGACGCCGTCCTTGCCGACCTTGTCCATGGCATCAGCGAGCAGTTCGCCGATTGTCGGGTCATTATTGGCAGATATTGTTCCTACCTGCGCTATCTCTTTTTTGTCCTTTATGGTCTTGCTGATCTTTCTGAGTTCTCCGACAACAGCATCAACTGACTTCTCAATGCCTCTTTTGATGTCCATTGGGTTCGATCCGGCCACGACATGCTTGATGCCCTCACTATAGATGGAATGTGCCAGCACTGTGGCTGTTGTCGTGCCGTCGCCGGCCACATCTGATGTCTTGCTTGCAACCTCACGGACGAGCTGTGCGCCCATATTTTCATAAGGGTCTTTCAGCTCTATCTCTTTTGCTACGGTAACGCCGTCTTTTGTAATGGTGGGCGCCCCGTATTTCTTGTCGATGATTACGTTTCTGCCCTGGGGGCCAAGGGTTGCCTTGACCGCATTGGTGAGAATTGTGATGCCCTTCAGTATCGAGCTTCTTGCTGACTCGTCAAAAAGAAGCTGTTTTGCCATATGTTATTCCTCCAATATTTAAAGCTTTAAGCTGATAGCTGATAGCTGTCAGCTTAATTTTTTATCCTTCGACAATGCCGAGGATATCGTCCTGTCTTATAATGAGATGTTCCTCATTGTCTATGGTGATCTTTGAGCCTGAATACTTGTCGAAAAGCACGGTATCTCCGGCCTTTACTTCCATCGGCTGGAGTTTGCCGTCCTCGGTCCTCTTGCCCGGACCAACGGCGAGCACCGTGCCTTTCTGCGGCTTCTCCTTTGCTGTCTCGGGGATATACAGACCGCCCGCGGTCTTCTCTCCCTCTGAATTGTATTTCACGAACACCCTGTCGCCGAGTGGTTTAAAGTTCATAAGCAAATCTCCTTTCTTTTATTTGATAAATTGTTACGCCGGCACAGAGATATATCAGATATTCTCCATGCCGGCAGCATCCATCATACTCATTCAACCTTTACCGCGATCTTCTTTTTTTCGGCTACAGCCTTTGCCGTCTTGGGAAGCGTTATACTGAGCACTCCCTTTTTGAACCTGGCCTCGACCTTGTCGGTCTCCACCTCAGCGGGAAGCGGTATGGTCCTGCTGAAAGAGCCGTAGGAGCGCTCCATTCTGTAAAAGTCTTTGCCCTTGTCCTCTTTTTCTTCCTTCTTCTCGCCTTTGATCGTGAGCATGTCTTTCTGGAGCGATACATCAATGTCCTTTTCGTCCAGGCCCGGAAGTTCTGCGGAGATCTTTATCTCCTTGTCGTTTTCGGTCACATCAACTTTGGGACTGAATGCTCCCATGCGGCTTTCAAAGGGTTCAAGGTCGAATCCGCGGAAGAAGTTGTCAAACAGCGAATCCATCTCCCGCCTCAGAAGAGAAAATGGGCTCTCATCCTCCCGTTTTACCGGAACATCTTTCTTCCCAAATGGAACAAGATTTCTGATTGCCATGGCAAATACCTCCTTTGTTAAATTTATGCGTGGCTTAAATTGAGATTCAAGAGCCCGCCAAGGCCCTCGGCCTTGATCGGTATCTTTCTGGTTTTGGCCGTCTCTGCCTTGGGCATGACAAGCCTTAAGACACCGTTTTTAACCGTTGCCTGAATCTTGTCCCTGTCAACCTCATCAGACAGGGTAAAGACCCGCTGATAATCTCCTGTGCCGTATTCAGACAGGACAGGCCTGTGATCTTTGGGCGCTTCAAAGTCCACTCTTCCGTAGATGGTCAGGACATTCTTCTCAAGCGTTATATCAATGGACTTCTCATCCACACCCGGCATGTCGGCAATTACAACAATCTCCTCCTGCCGCTCGATGATATCCACCTGCGGCGAATATATCCGGCACGCCCTTGTGCGCTCGCCTGTCTCCGGAGTCTCAGCCTCTTTCTTCTGCATCTCTCCTGCTTTGTCAGCCATAATCAATTCACCTCCTTTTACTAAAGCTATTCTGTCTTGACTGAAATCTTCCTCGGCTTTTCCGCTTCTGCGCGGGGGAGGATGATAGCCAAAACCCCCTTTGAAAACCGCGCCTCCACCTTGCCGGACTCAACGGCAAAAGGCAACTTGAGGGTCTTGGTGAATTGTCCGTTCCACCGTTCCCGCCGGTGATACGTCTCGCCTTCCTTCAGTTCTTCTGCCTGGCGTGAGCCGCGCAGTGTCAGGGAATCCTTTACAACAGAAATTTCAAGGGCCTCAGGATCAATCCCCGGTATCTCTGTCGTCACCACTGCGTCATTGTCGGAAACCCAGACATTTGTTGCAGGAAATTCAACAGTTGACGGTACATCAAAGCGCCTAAGCGCCTGCCTTATACCTTCAAGCTCACGCAATGTGTCAAAAACCCGGTCAGACCATAACATAGCAATCACCTCCTCTCCTTTTTTGTTCAGAAATCCTTGGTTACATCATTAGCACTCTCATGCCGAGAGTGCTAATGAAAATATTTATCATATTTTTTGGGGGTTTGTCAACCCGAAAAACGCAGACATTGTTCAAAAATTTATTTAACTCGATGATTTATTGAGAAGATCTTGCGTTGTTTATGAATAAAAATATGTGTAGTAACTAGTATTTTGAGGCACACTAAGGTATCGAAAAATAAATTTTTTCACAATCCCGATACATATCGGGACATTTTCTCAATTGCATCTTTTTGGGTTAATGATAAATCTCAGGCCGGTTCAAACCGAAAAATAACACAAATGAACCCTTCATCCTCAGTGCCGAGATATCTGAGGATGTGAATAAATTAGTGCAAAAACTGGGTTGTCATACTAATTAGGGGAAGTCAGGAAATCCAAAACCCTCTCCAGCGCCTGGAGCGCCTGAGGGCATAACTGTCGATTTCATAACGACTTTCAGGGGAAAATGCAGGCAGTTTGCAGAGATATGGACAACTCAAAACAGATGCAGACCCGAAAGCTTTCGGGGCTGCATCTGTTTTGGAATATTACTTATGGCATCTCTGACATTCCATGGAACCGAAGGCAGCCTGGCCGTTATGACAACTCCCGCAGAATTTGCCCTGGTATATCGCATCCATCTTCATGCCTGAGCCGCCCTTTTTGAACTTGAAGACAGCGGTATGGCAATTGCTGCATTCAAATATAGCTGTGTGTAACTCATGGCTGAAGATCGCGGGATTCAGACTGCCGGAAGGATAAGAAAGTTCTTTTTTGAATGTGGTCATCTTATGACATTTCGCACAGTCTGTCGAGGCAAAGGCTTTTTTGCCATTATGACAACTGCCGCAGGAATTGCCCTGATACATCATTTCCATGGTCATCTTCGAGGCGCCCTTTTTCATGTTAAAGGGTGCGGGATGGCATTCGCTGCAGACGGCTCTTTTTGCATGGCTCTGGTGTGAGAAAAAAACAGGCATCCCGGCGCCTGCGAAGGTGAAATTCTTCAGGTTATGACAGTTGTTGCATACATCCTTGTTCAGGCTAATTTCCTTATGAGGTTTTATTATATGACACTGGTTGCAATGGACCCCGAGCCCTGTATGTTTTACATGTGAAAATTTCCCGGCTTCATCCATAGAGAACTTCTGATAAGAATGGCATTTGAAACACGGGAGGCCTGACTCACTCAGCGATGAGATTACCGGCGGTTCCTTTTCCCTGACCACAGGCTTCTCATCCGTCTTCCATTTGCAGGAAAACAGCATGAGTACAAGAGAAAGTATAGTTATAGCTCTTAACATTATTCCCCCTAATGTTTCTTGTTCTTTTTTGCCGCGTCCGGGAAAAGATGTTCATATTCAATCGGGTGATGATGTTTCAGCTTTTCCGTGGACATTTTCCCTGTTATCCAGATCCAGTTCATCGGAAATACTTCCGGCCTGAGGTGCTCATTATAGAAATGCCAGAAGAGTATGAACACGATCGCAAGCAGCGCCTCATCACTATGCATGAGCCAGAGGAGCTCCCATATCCAGGCTGTAGTAAACTGGGGGATGAGGTAGGATACCTGCATAGGGAAGGTAAGGGCAAAGCCCGAGGAGCCTATGATGAACATTCCCCAGAATACCGCCCAGTAGTCGAATTTCTGCGCATATGAAAATTTTCCAAACCTCGGTTTTTCCTTCGAAAGGCCCAAAAAATACATAAAATTTTTGACAACGTCCAACACGTCCTTTGGCAGCGGAATGATCGTTGTCTTCAGGTTTAAGGTCATCTGCTTTGTAGCAAAGAGATAGCCGAGATAAAGAACATGCCATATGAAATCAAGGAGCATGACAATGCCGGCGATCCTGTGTATCAGTCCTGCCATCTCCGCGCCTCCCCACACCCGTATCAAGATGCTCGACAAGCCATGGGGCTCATAGGCAAACTTGAGTCCCCAGCCTGTGAAACTCAGGATGAGAAATGTTGTGAACATTAAAACATGCTGTATCCTGAAGATGATGTCGAATCTTTCAATCTCTGCAGGGACTTCCTGTGTTACGGTAGTGGGCTCGCTCATTATTCTTCCTCCTTTTTCCTGAAGATGGCATCTCTTATGTCAGAGAAGGCCTCAAGCAGAACATGTATGACAATAAATGCAAATACTCCGATCATCAGCAGTATTAACAGCTTTTCCCCGTAATGCGGTATCGGACCTGAAAGTTTATGTGTGATAGCAGAAACAAATTTCTCATTAGCGCCCTTATGACATTTTCCGCAGGTCTCCAGTTTGTTCTTCCCGAATACCGGTGAGACAGGGTCGTTCTTTGTCCGCATGTCATGATAGCTGTGGCAACTGGAACACACAGGCGCTTTTGCATGACCGAGGTGAAGTTTTCTGCCATGGAAGCTTTTTGTGAAGCTGTCCATGACATTTTCTTCAAGCTTGTACTTTTCGATCATCTCTTTATTTCCGTGGCATTTGCCGCAGGTTTCTGTCTGGTGTTTGCGGCCTGTCGGCGAATTTTCGTCCTTTACGGCCGTCATATAATGAGGGGAACCGTGACAGTCTAAGCAAAGCGCCCCATCTGACTGGTTCTTTTCAACAATATTCTTTCCATGGACGCTTCCCAGCACCATTTTGTAGATATCTTCATGGCAGGTAATGCAGGCAGCTCCTGCAACAGGGTCAACCTTGAATTTCGACGAAATTTTGGCAGAGAGTGAAATTACGGCTTGCGGCACCGCACTGCCCGGCGTGGTGTGCGGGTTGTCTGAGAATTTCAAATGGCAATCCACACATGATAAAGAACCATGTTTTGAAGCCTGAAATTTTTCTGCGTCGACATTGAGATCAGCCAGTGCGCCGCTTGCAGTTTTTATCCTGCCCTTCATGGCGCCATGACATGCGAGACAGTTTGCTGATTCCTGAGAAAGCCCCTGCGTTGGCAGCAAGAGAAGCCCCAGAAACAGCAAAGGTGCAACAATAAACAAAAACCTCTTTTTTGACATAAGCACCTCAACAAAATATTTAATTACTGCTCTAACGAACAGATGAAAATGCCTTTAGTTATATCACTCTCCGGATGTTTCGCTGACCGTTATGTGATCCGGAATGCGTTTATATATTAATTGAGAAACTTTAAGAACATTATTATAGATATAATCAGCTTTAAGCTCAAATTAACAGGCTATTATAGACAAAAAGATTCTCTATTTGTCAATTTAAGTAATTTATAGGCTTATTATTAAAATTCAGGCAATAGTCCAGCGAAAATGTTTCTGTGAAGTTTTACTTTGAGGAAGCATCTCTGAAGCCGACAACTGCTATCCCTGCTTCATCGGCTTCTTTGACCAGCTTTTCTCTGTTTAGAAATATGCTCTTTTCCGCCTCGACTGCCAGCACTCTTGCGTTTACTTCAAGCATTGACCTTATGGTATCCAATCCGACTACAGGGACATCAAAGCGCATGTCCTGGTGAGGTTTGCTGACTTTCACTACCACAGCACCGCTGCCGGCAAGCTTTCCGCCCCTCTTTATAGCTTCATCCGTGCCTTCTATAGCTTCTATGGCCATGACTGCCTGGCGCTTGATTACAACTGTCTGGCCGATATCGAGCCTGCCCATTTCTTTCGCGATTCCCCATCCAAAGGCTATGTCCTTCCACTCTTCCTCTGAAGGCGCAGTATCGGTCAGTATCCCTTCAGGGGTTAATAACCGGTCGGAAAAAACAGTTGTATTAAGAAGTGTCATGCCGTCTTTTTTCAACTCTTTTGCTATCGCCAGCAGTATAGAATCATCACTGCGGTCTTTAAGAGTAAAAAGCAGTTTGATAGCCCTGAGATCAGGGGATATTTTACTTTTATAGAGCAATTCCTTGGGCACTTTCCCTGCCATTACTACTTCATCCACTCCGGATTTTTTAAGGTATTCTATGATCTCCCCAAGTTTGCCGGCATTAATCCATCTTATTTCATCCACACAGGATTCAAGTGTTCTGTCGGCAAGAGGTTCAAGGCCTACAGCAATGATATGGCAGCCTTTTGAGCGGGCATCAACTGCTATGGCTATGGGCAATTCACCCATACCTGCTATGAGGCCCAGTTTTTTCATCACCTGCAGATGCCGCGTTTGTTTTTTTCAATGAACTCTATAAGATGGTTTACCTCTTCAATGCCTGACATCTCGTCACGCACTTTTTTAATCGCCTCCTTCATGGTGCGCTTTTCCCTGAAGAGAATCTTGTAGGCCTTTTTGACGGCATTTATTGCCGCCTCTGAAAGGCCGTGTCTTTTGAGTCCTATGGTGTTCGGTCCGTAAAGCTTCGCGCGCGAACCTGAAGCGATCATATAGGGAGAGATATCCTGAACTATGCCGCTGAAACCCCCGACCATCGCATTGCGGCCTATTCTCGTGTACTGATGTACGGCAACCAGACCGCCGATTACAGCGTAGTCTTCAACAAGCACATGGCCTGCAAGAGTGGCCGCATTTGCCATTACAACATTATTGCCGATTTTGCAGTTGTGGGCAATATGCACATACGCCATGAGAAAATTATTATTGCCGATAACAGTTATTCCGTCGCCTCCGACAGAGGCCCTGTGTATGGATACATATTCCCTGATAGTATTGTTATCACCTATTATAAGCTTTGTGGGTTCACCCCTGTATTTCATATCCTGTGGCGGAAACCCGAGGCTTGCATAGGGATGAATCGTGCAATGCTCACCGATATCCGTCAAGCCTTCTGCTGTTACATGGGATAAAAGTTTCGTGCCTTTTCTGATTTTGACCCTGCCTTTGATGATACAGAAAGGGCCGATTTCGACACTGGAATCGAGCTCTGCCTTTGGATCTACAATTGCCGTAGGATGGATTTGGGTTTTCATTCTACGAGATATCCCTGTCTGTTACCATGGCAGTGAAATCAGCCTCTGAGGCGATTTTGCCTTCTACTGTGGCGGAACCCGAAAACTTCCAGACATTGCCCCTGTGCTGCAGCACCTTGATTTCAAGCCTGAGTTGATCACCCGGCACAACCGGGCGTCTGAACTTTGCCTTTTCGATACTCATGAAATAAACCGCCTTGCCCTCCATTCCCGAACTGAAGGCAGCGATGCCCGCAACCTGTGCCATAGCTTCTACTATCAGCACCCCGGGCATGATCGGCTGACCAGGGAAGTGTCCCTGAAAAAAAAGCTCATTGAAAGTGACGTTTTTAATCCCAACTATGCTTTCTCCAGGCTGAATATCAATTATCCTGTCGACAAGCAAAAACGGATACCGGTGAGGCAGGCATTTCATTATTTCATTTATGTTCATCATTCAGATTCCCCCTTTTCCAAGCTGCGTATTTTCCTTTCAAGTTCTATTATCCTTTTGTTCATCTCAGGCAGCCTTGCAAACAATGCCTGAGACCGTAACCAATCTTTGTGCGGTATGGCCGGCGCTCCAGAGTATACACCTTTTTTCACATAACCGAACAGTCCTGACTTTGCCGCAATCATGGTCCCGGATTCGACCACTGTGTGATCGGATATTGCGGCCTGCCCTCCGATGGTTACATAATCTCCAATCTCAGAACTGCCGGCGATGCCCACCTGGGCGACGATGAGAGATTTTTGTCCAATCTTAACGTTATGGGCTATCTGCGCCAGGTTGTCAATTTTTGTCCCTTTCCCTATGATGGTATTGCCGATTGTCGCACGGTCGATAGAGACATTGGAACCTATTTCAACATCATCCTCTATGATCACCCCGCCAACCTGCGGTATCTTGTAATGCTCACCCTTCTCAAAGGTGTATCCGTATCCGTCGGAGCCTATTACAGCGCCGGAATGAACAATGACCCGGTCGCCTATGGTAATGCCTTCACGGATAACGACATTGGGATATATAATACAATGCTTTCCGATTTTGGTCTTCTCCCCTACAAAAACTCCCGGCAGAATAACTGTATTATCCCCTATGGAAACGTCCTCAGACAGAAAGGCAAAGGGATAAACCGAAATGTTTTTGCCAAGCAGAACACTGCTTGAAATTATTGCCTTTTCGCTAACGCCGGGCTTAAAAGATGGTCCGGGATAAAAAAGCTCTAACGCCTTTGCAAAGGCAAAATAGGGGTTTGATATGCGTAACTGCGCTGTTTTGAGGTCAGGTATCAGTTCTTTTACGATGATGCAGGAGGCCTTGCTCTCACAGGCCTGTTTGAGGTATTTTGCTGCTGAGACAAAGGTTATATCCCCTTGTTTTGCGTCCATGATCCCGGAGACTCCGGTTATCTCAATCTCCGAATCGCCCTGTATGGACGCCTGGACAATTTCAGCAAAATCTTTAAGCTTCATCTTAATTATTATCTCAATGTTTTTAGGGACTTGGAATTTACAAATATACCATTTGTGCCCCCCTCCCTTGAGGGGAGGGAAATATAGGGAAACCCCGTCCCGAAAGCCTTCGGGATTTGAGTATTAAACGGTATGTTTGCATTTTCTATGTCTTTTTATTGCTGTTTCTGATGCTGTATGCAAAGAAAGCCTCCATAGAAAAGGAGGCTTTCTTTGTGTCTGAATTACCGGCATGTCCTGCTATTTTTTGGGTTTTGCCTTCAGTTCATTATGTTTTTTTATTACAGCCTCAGTAAGGTCGATCTCTTTTTTTGCATAAAGAATTTGTCCTTCGCTGCCTTCCAATATTATGGTGTACCCCTCTGCGCTTCCCAATTGCCCGATTATCTCGCGCAACTCCTTAATAATATCGTTGGTGAGGTCCCCTTCTTTCTTTTTCACCTCGTTCTGTGAATCTGTCACAAACCGCTGATAATCGCGGACCGCCTTCTCCAATTCCTCTTCCTTTGATTTCCTCGCCTCGGCAGACAACGCGGAAGCCTGCTTGTCGATATCACTCTTCATCTTTTCGATCGCCTTGCCCTTTTCATCAAGAGAAGACTGTTTTGTCTTGATCAGGAATTCAAGGTCTATCTTTGCCTTTTTCCCTGCGTCCGATTCATTCAGGGCCTTAATGAGATCTACTGACCCGATTTTGAAATCTTGAGCATAGGCTATATTGCCCGCTAATAAGATGAATACAACTAACAGCAATACTGATTTTTTCATGTTTTTCTCCTTTAAGCTTTTTTATGGCTCTTTCTCATTTCAAGTGGGTAAATATTTCCTGCCTTATTTCCCCATAAACACACCCCTAGCCCCTCTTTTTAGAGGGGAACTTAAAACTACCCACTCAATATGAGAAAGAACCTTTTTTATTAAATCTATATATTAGAAAAATGTTCCGAAGGCAAATTCAAATTTGCTCGAGCTTTCACCTTCTTCTTTCTTTAAATTGTAACCCCATTCAAGGCGTATAGGCCCCATGGGAGATATCCACCGAAATCCCAAGCCTGTAGTATACCTCAGACTCCCGAAATTATTAAAGTCTTCATATGCGTTTCCTGCATCAAAAAATGCCACCCCTTTTAATTTCATCTCAGGCAGAAGAGGGAAGATATATTCCGCATTAAATACGAGCTGCTCTGTGCCTCCGATCGCCTCTCCTTTGTCACCTCTGGGGCCTGCATCTCCAAAGCCCAAACCTCTTAAGGTATACAGACCGCCTACATAAAACCTTTCATAAAGCGGCAGTTCTTTGTCGAATATGCCCTTGGCATAACCAAAGCGGCCCCTGAACATAAAAGTGGTTTCACCCAAAGGGAAATACCATGCCGAGTCAAGGACTCCCTTTATAAAGGCGTTGCTCCCGCCGAGCCCTGCGAAGGTAACAGTGGCTGAATTTCTGGAGCCTTTTGATGGGTCCATAAAACTATTCCTGCTGTCTCTGACCAGCGTCGGCGTGATGCTGCTGGTCGTTTTTGTGCCTTCCTGATCTCTGATTAACGATGAAGCGGCTGCATCAACATTTTCGATTGTCGCCTTCTCATAATTATACGAAACGTCCGCCCTCCAGTATTCATCAATACTTTTGCCAAGCCCTGTGTGAAAACCGAAGGCCTTTTTATCGTATTCAATATATTTACGGGTGGTGCGGTAAATGCCTGTGGAGAAGGCATAAGGTGTGTCTAAGAAATACGGGTCTCTGAAGGAAAGTTCATAGAAAGTGCTTTTCCCTCCAAGCTCGCCTTTTATCTTTATATACTGACCTTTCCCAAAAAGGTTTCCCTGCGTGAGATCGGCGGTTGCGATGAATCCGTCTACGGAACTGTACCCGCCGCCGATGCTGAGGAAACCTGTCGGCCTTTCCTTGACCTTGACGTCCAGATCAACTGTCTTGTCTTCATATTGCGGCTTAGGGACCATTTCAACCGTATCAAAAAATTGGAGATTGTTTATCCTTTCATAGCTTCTCCTTAATTTTGAACTGTCAAAGGTGTCTCCTTCTGCGAGTCTGATCTCCCTCCTGATCACCTTGTCCCTGGTCTTTGTATTGCCGGAGATTTCTATCCTGCCTATCCGGTATTTATCGCCTTCTTCTATGTCCAGGGTGACCGCAACGGTTTTATCGGCGTCCTCGGGCAAAAGATCAGGCACGACCGAAACAAGCGCGTACCCGTTTTCAGAGTAAAGGTCTGAGATGGAGCGCATGTCTTTTTCAAGCAGGCTTTTTCTGAATATGACCTTCGGCGCAAGTTGTAATATCTTCTTTATCGTTTCATTGTCATAGACTTTATTGCCCGCAAAATTGATCGAGGATATCTTGTACTGCTCGCCTTCAGACACCCTGATTTTTATCGTCATGCCTTTTTTCTGTTTATCAACAGTTATCTCAGGTTCTGCGAGGATTGCCTTAATATATCCGCTATCGAAATAAAGGGCCTTTATTTTTTCAATATCGTTTGCCATCCGGTCTTTCTTGAAGTATCCTGAGGACGATACAAAAGAGAAGAGCCACCATTCCTTCGTGTCCATCGTCTTTTTTATCTTTTTTGAAGAGATATTTTTATTGCCTTTGATCAGGATATTTTTGATCTTTACTTTTGTCCCCTCTTCAATTTGATACGTGAGCCTGACCTCGTCATCGGATATTTTCTTGATAACCGGCACAATGTTGGAAAGCCAATAGCCCTCTTCCTCATAAATTCGGCTGATAAACATTGCATTGTCCTGAATCAAAACAGTATCGGCGATTGAACCGGGGGTTATGGTCAGTTTTTCCTTCAGTTTTGCGTCAGCCAGTTCCTTGTTTCCCTGGAATTCAACCTTGACGATCGTCGGTTTCTCCTTAATGATATAGTAGAGTCTGACTCCGCCCTCAAAAGGTTCGAGCTCGGCCTTCACATCCTCGAAATACCCCATCTTAAAGATGGTCTTAATGTCTTCATTGGTCTTTTCCTGTGAAAGAGGTTCACCGATCTTATGGGAAAGCCTTGATTTGACAGCCCCTTCCTCAATACGCTTGAGTCCCTTAATTTCGATTGAATTGACAACCGGCAGTTCCTGCGCGCAGAGAACATTATAAGATGTCAATAAAAGAAAAATAACGAGCAGTGATATTTTTCGCATTTAATCCTCCGGATATGCTCTTAATGGTTTTACGCAAAAATCATGAAATGAAACTCGCTAAGTATAGCACTTGCCGAGGGGTAATTGTAAACAGAAAAAAGCCTGTTGTGTTTTGTCGGAAGCTGTCCGGTCCTTTTCTCAAGTCTCTTGCTTTCAGATGAATAAGTAATTATGATTTGTAGATTAATTTTTTTTATTTGACCATTAGACAATAGGTGTTTTAATCTTTGTAGCACCTGCATTTCTTGCAAGTTTAGGCTTATAAAATCATTATAAAGGAGGATTCGATGAAGAAGTATAACACGCCGTTGATTGACGAGTTGGAAAAAGGTCCCTGGCCAAGCTTTGTCACTGAGATGAAAAAAGCAGCCAGGAACAATGAGATGGCTAACGATGCAGTCGGACATCTTGAGAAATGTTACAGCACAAAAGTGGGTTACTGGAAGCATGGTGGTATTGTTGGAGTTTTGGGTTATGGGGGCGGAGTTATCGGCAGATACTCTGAGCTTGGTGATGAATTCCCGGGCGCAGCACATTTCCATACAGTGCGGCTTAACCAGCCGAGCGGGTTTTTCTATACAAGCAAGGCACTGAAAGAGATTTGCGACATCTGGGACAAATACGGCAGCGGCTTGACAAATATGCACGGTTCAACCGGCGACATCATCCTTCTGGGGACAAAGACTGACGTGCTTGAGGATATCTTTGCGGAATATTCTTCGCGCGGCTGGGACCTCGGCAGTTCAGGCTCAGCGCTCAGAACTCCAAGCTGCTGTATAGGCCCGGGCCGTTGTGAATGGACAAATTATGACACCCTTGGTCTCACCTATGCACTGACACAGGAATTTCAGGACGAAATGCACAGGCCGTCGTTCTCTTATAAATTCAAGATAAAGTCCTCAGGCTGCGCCTGTGACTGCGTTGCAGCAATCGCACGCGCTGACATGTCCATAATCGGCACATGGAAGGGCGATATCCTGATTGATCAGGCTGAAGTCCAGAATTATGCCAAAGGCGGCATGGACATAAACGCAGAGATCGTCAATATGTGTCCGACACAGTGCCTAAGCTATGACGGCAAGGCGATGAAAATAAACAACGCTGAATGCAGCAGATGCATGCACTGCATAGCAAAGATGACAAAGGCCCTGAAACCGAGCGGCGAAAGAGGAGCCACCATCTGTATCGGCAGTAAGGCGCCGATTGTTGTTGGTGCACTGCTTTCATGGGTCATCGTGCCGTTCATTAAGCTTGAACCGCCATATACCGAACTGAAAGACCTTATCAGAAAGATTTGGGACTGGTGGGATGAGAATGCAAAGCCGAGGGAGAGAATCGGCGAGGTCATCGAGATGAAGGGCATGAGGTCATTCCTTGAGGCAATAGGCGTTTCTCCTCAGCCGCAGCAGATTAAGGAGCCGAGAAGGGATCCATTCATGTTCTATACAGAAGAGGATATAGCGGCATACAAGGCGAAGGAAGCCGAAGAAAAGAAAACAGGAAAATACAAATTTTAATAAAATTTGAATAAGGAGGATATTTAAGATGGCATTACCACAGAGAAAAACAGATATAGGACCACCCAATTTTGAGCAGTTTCTGCCTCCTGTAATCAAAAAGAATTACGGGAAGTGGAAATACCATGAAGTTATCACCCCGGGCACTATGGTGCATGTAGGGGAAAGCGGAGACAAACTCTGGACAGTGAGAGTGGCCTCTCCAAGGCTTTTATCCACAGATACAATACGTGAGCATTGCGAAGTGGCGGAGAAGTTTTGTGACGGTTATCTCCGTTATACGACCAGAAACAATGTAGAATTTCTCGTATCTGATGAGAGCAAGCTTGAGCCTCTCAAAAAAGACCTTACTGCCCGCGGCTTTAAGATGGGCGGTATCGGCGATGGCATCAGCAATGTTGTCCATACCCAGGGCTGGGTGCATTGCCACAGCGCCTGCACTGACGCCTCAGGTCTCGTCAAGGCGATGATGGATGAACTCATGGAATACTTTGAATCCAAGAGGCTGCCTGCCAAGCTCAGGCTTGCTGTTGCCTGTTGTGTTAATATGTGCGGCGCGGTCCACTGCTCAGACATAGCAGTTGTCGCGGTGCATACAAAGGTCCCGATAATCGCCCATGAAAACTTCAAAAACATGTGCGAACTTCCTACAGTCATCGGCTCCTGTCCGACCCGTGCCATCAGCCCTGATCCTGCTCTTAAGAGTGTCAAGATCAATGCTGAAAAATGTATGTTCTGCGGCAACTGCTTTACCGTATGTCCTCCTATCAGCATCAAAGACGGTGAGAGAGACGGTATTGCGATCGTTGTCGGCGGCAAGGTCGGCAGCTTAAGAACAAGCCCTAAATTCTCGAAGCTCGTTATCCCATACATCTCGAATGAGCCGCCAAGGTGGCCGAAGGCTGTTGCGGCAATCAAGCACATTGTTGAGGTTTATGCTGCAAACGCACGCAAGCATGAAAGAGTCGGCGAGTGGATCGAGAGGATCGGATGGGAGAGGTTCTTCTCTCTTACCGGTATTGATTTCACATTCCATTCTATTGATGACTTCACATTCATGAGAGATACCTTGAGGACTTCCGCAGCATTTAAGTGGTAATAATAATTAGGGGTTAGGGATTAGGGGTCAGGGGTTAGTTTAATACTAATCCCAAATCCCCAACACCCAACCCCAAACAAAGAAGGGGGTAAAGTACATGGAAACAGCTGAACTTCAGGACAAGATTTTCGCCTTTGTAGAGGCGGCAAAAGGCAAAAAGAAACTAAAAGAAAAAGACATCATCAACGGCGTAAACGCGGATACCGGAATTGATAAAGATGTGGTCAAGAAGGCTATGAGAGCGATGATCGATGTAGGAAGACTTATGTATTCTTATGGCGGCGGCGCAAGCTCTGTTGAAATCCCGAGCGAAGAGTATCTCAGGGAAAAAGGCCTTATTAAGTAATTTAAAGTCAAAAAACTTCTAATGTAATTTACGCAGAGGGGATTATTCCCCTCTTTTTTTAGCCTGCATGGAGGGATTTCAAATCAACCTTTTATCCTAAAAACGGCAGTTAGCCACGGATGACCAAAAGTAGGCGCTTTAAGCGACACGGATAAACACTGATAAAACAAACACCTGAAAAGATAAAACTCTTCACCCAACAGTAGGTGCCTTACCAAAAGTAGGCGCATTTAAGCGAGCACAAATAGGTGATTCACTTTGTCTGTAGAAGTCTTTGATATATCTGTGTAAATCTG
>CAMTXX010000028.1:0-19714 GCA_947085825.1 uncultured Nitrospira sp.
ATGGCGGCGGCTATGGAAAAGTGTCCTGTCGTTTCAGCCGATCATGTCCGCGTCGCTTCTGCTGAGATTATCTGATGTGCTCATTTGACTTGATGCGGGGAAGGCTTCTGTCCTTCCCCCTTCAGGCTGCTCTATTGTGAATGGGTTGCTTTAATGATAAATCTCAGGCCGGTTTAATCCAAAATCTAACAAATGTGCTTCTGCGCATATGAACGCATGAGCGTTTTAAAATAAAGAGGGACAGGCTTTTTTGGGTCTGCCCCTCTTTATTCTGGAAAATTGACGATATTAACTCACGCAACAGATGCGTCTCATTTTTTTCTTGCCGTCCGGTGTTACGGAGAGGACAACTTCTACCTTGTTCCCGCAATTGCTGCAGTTTTGAGACTTGCTCTTTGCGCCAGCACGTGCTGAAACGTCGGTCTTCGACTTTCCTTTTTCTGCCATTTTATTTCCTCCTTTCCATATTTAAGTCTTTTGTCAATCACTGGATGTTCCCTGTTCCTGCCCGGCAGACACAAAACTATCCTTTTATTTTTCTTCCGGATGGCAAATCTCGTGCAAACACGGATGATACGACCGAAGAAATAATGAAAAACTTGTTATTATAATTCATAAAATTAAATCTTGTCAATAGATATGGAAACATCCAAAATAGAAACTATCTTCTGATATGAGTTATAATAACTGGAATTATCAGCACGATTTATTCCATAATAGATACATTCAGCAAATTGCGACCGGTGGGAAATGAAAACAGATTTAACTGATGAAGAAAAAAAGAGCGCCCCGCTTTACCAGATCAGCATAGTAGCGGAACTGATAGGGACCACAGACCAGACTTTGAGGCTTTACGAAAAGCATGGTTTGATAAAGCCTGCAAGACGGAACAAAAACAGGTATTACTCGGAAAATGATATAAAATGGATCCGGTGTCTGAGAGACCTTATTCATAACCAGAAAATCAGCATAGAGGGCATAAAAAAACTCCTTGATTATGCCCCCTGCTGGGACATCACACGGTGTTCTGAACAGCAAAGGAGCAAATGCTCCGCGTATATTGATCATACCAGACCCTGCTGGGAATTAAACAAGGCTATATGCAATACCGCATCAGGGAAATTATGCGAAGACTGCGTAGTCTATATCTCAAAAAACCTCTCAGCAAAACCTTTCAGAAAATAATTCCGGAGTTCAGCCCGGCTTTTTCGCGGTAAACTTCTTTCATGTTTTGCATTACTGCTTCAGCCAGGACGCGCTTATGGCACATGTATCGAAGACGTTTTAAACTCAGGGTCTATAAGATAAGCCTCGCTGAAATATTTTTGCGCTGCAGCGTAATCCTTCAACTTATAACTGCCATACCCGAGCAAATAATACGCCCTGGGATCAGGTGTTTTTTCTACATGTACCTTTAAATGTTTTATCGAGGCTTTGTAATTATGTTTCAGGTAATACGTCAGACCCTTTTGATAATCCTCCTCTTGCGCTGAAATGAGCGCTGCCGTGGAAAATAAAAATGCCGACAAAACGATAAAAATAAGTGACTTTTTCATCTTGACCTCCTGGCCTGTCTCCGGACATCAATCAAAGTTAAACTGCGATGGGTCCTTTATCTCCCATGTCTTCCCCGAGGATCTGGCAGGCGCTTGCTGCCTGGGTTCAGACCCTTCCTTGAAATATTCCTTGATCCCCGAGCCATCACTGGAGAGCAGTCCTGTTTCAGGGTCTATATGATAACTGACTATGCCCTCAGGGGTATAAAAATTTTCAGGACCTCCCTTAAGGGCGTTGTTCATGAAAGAAACCCATATAGGAGAGGCGGCGCGGGCACCTGTTTCCTGAGCGCCCAGGGATTTTAAATTATCAAAACCTACCCATACAGAGGCCACAAGATCAGGAGTATAGCCTACGAACCAGGCGTCTTTATAATCATTGGTAGTGCCGGTTTTCCCGGCAACCGGCCTGCCTAAGGCCCGCGCACGCCATCCTGTGCCGTACCTGACAACATCCTCCATCATGGAAGTGATGAGAAACGCCGTCTGCGGACTGATCGCCTGTTCAGGGTTCGGCTCATTGCTTTCGACGATCCTGCCTTGACGGTCAGATACATATTTTATATAAATGGGATTGGTCTTCATTCCATTGCTTGCAAATACGTTATATACCGTCGCCAGTTCAAGAGGTGTAATGCTGAACGATCCGAGCGCTATGCTGAGATTCGCGGGCATATCGCCATAAAAGCCGACAGTCCGGGAAAAATTTGTCAGGGTATCAATCCCTATTGCTTCTGCAAGCCTGACTGTTACCACGTTTCTTGAAAAAGTGAGCGCTTCCTTCAGCCGCGTAGGACCATAAAACTTGCGGTCCGCATTCTCAGGGCTCCATGCCTTTGCAGCGCCGCCGGTGTATGTGATAGGCTCATCGTTTATAAGGCTTGCAGGCGTGAACCCGTGGTCCATGGCAGCAGCATATATTACCGGCTTGAAGGCCGAGCCGGGCTGGCGTTTTGCGAACAGGACTCTGTTGAAATCACTTTTTGTGAAATCATAGCCGCCCACCATAGCCCTGACAAATCCTGTATAAGGCTCTATCGCCACGAGCGCCCCTTCGACCTCGGGTTCTTGCTCTAAGGAAAGCAACAAGGTCTGCTTCTGAATACTTTTTATGCTGACTTTTACCATATCTCCGGGTTTTAATATCCTGGTCAGGTCGAAGTTTTTTATCATCTTTGCCGTGCCCTTTGGGGGGTCCAGAGCTTTTGCCGCCCATTGCGCATCATTAAGCGAAAGCCTTCCAACGACCCCTCTTGTCTTAATCAGGGCCTCCTTTGGGTTGACCTTAAGAACAAGTCCGGAGTAAATATCTCCTGGAGATATTGCCACAGTTGCCGAGAGTTCTTTGATCTTCAGTTCCTTTTCAATATCAATGTCGCTTTTGTGTTCGATCGGGCCCCGCCATCCCCTTCTTTTATCAACGTCTCTTATGCCTGACTGCATCGCGTTCACAGCAGCCTCCTGCATGCCCCTGTTCAAAGTGGTATATACTTTGAGTCCGCTTTTATAAACAGTATCCTCTCCGTACTTATCTTCAAGGTATTTTCTGATATATTCTGTAAAGTAGCCGTTGACCTCAAAACCTTTTTTGGGACTCGACAAATACAGAGGCTGCTTATAGGTACTCTCTTTCTCAGCCTTGCTTATGTACCCTTCTGCCTCCATGCGTGTCAAGACTATGAACTGTCTCTGTTTGGCCTTTGTCAGATTATTAAAAGGTGAATTGGAAGAAGGGGCCTTTACCAATCCTGCGATCATGGATGCCTCGGCCAGGTTGAGCTGTTTAGCAGACTTGCCGAAATACTTCCTTGCGGCCATCTCAATGCCGTACGCGCCGTGACCAAAATAAACTTTGTTTAAATACAGTTCAAGTATCTCTTTTTTGCTGAGGCTCTTCTCTATCTTTATCGCAAGGGAGGCTTCCCTCAATTTTCTTTTAATGGTTTTCTCCGGGGACAAAAAGACCACCTTTGCAAGCTGCTGGGTTATAGTACTGCCGCCTTCTTTGAAACTTGCGTGCATAATGTCTTTTACAGCGGCCCTTGCGATGCCGATATAATCTATGCCCTTATGTTTCCAGAATCTGGAATCTTCTACTGCAACAATGGCATTGAGCATATTTTTGGGGATGGCATCGATCGGGACGAATATGCCTTTTTCGATTTTCAGCTCCCCGATAAGGACATCGTCATCGGAATATATTTTTGTGCCGCCGGAAGGGTTATATTTTTTCAGTTCCTCTATGGATGGGACATTTCTGGAGACTGCCATATAACCTCCGGCAATGCCGCCAAACAAAACAGATAAAAGAATAATGACAATGATAAGCTTCAGCTTCATGTGCTAAAATTATAACCTTGTTTTTAGATAACTGTCAAAAGAGGGTTGTTATTTGAGAATATTAATAATCGAAAAATGCATTAAACCGTGGTTCTATGCAGGCTTGAAAACAAAAATGAATTTTAGAGCTGTTGCGCTATTGCTTTGCAGCACTGGGGTAATCAACAACATAACAAAAGACTCCGGAGAGAGTCCTTTGTTATTAACACTTTTTATCCGGCCTGCCCGGGCCCTTTCGAGGAACTGCTCAGGTTGAAACGCCGAGCCTCGGCAAAACCACTGTCTGTAAAATTATCCAGGCTGCTATGATAACAAATCCGATCAATATATCGTTCATTATGCTTTTCCTTGCTTCTCCGGCTTCTCTTCTTTCTTAGCCTTGCCCTTGGCCTGCTTTATCTTTTCATAATCTATGAATTCAAGTATGGCCATGGGGGCTGAATCCTTCAGCCTGTTTCTTGTCTGTACCAGCCTGAGATAGCCTCCGTTTCTTCCGGTAAACCTGGGAGCTATTTCATTGAAAAGTTTTGACGCTGTTTTCCTGTCTGTTACATATGACAAGACCTGTCTTTTTGAATGCAGGTCACCTTTTATTCCAAAAGTTACCATCTTTTCAGCGATCCTTTTTGTTTCCTTTGCCTTTGCAACAGTTGTTTCTATCCTCTGGTTATCGAACAAGGCTGTAACAAGTCCGCGCAAAAGCGCCTTCCTCTGATTTGCAGTTCTGCCGAATAATCTCCCGTCAACTTTATGACGCATTTTCGCTAACACCTCCAGTCTGTAAGGCTGCTGCCTCTTTCTCGATGCTTTCAAGGTCAATCTTCATGCCAAGGTGAAGCCCCATCACAGATAATATCTCTTTTATCTCGTTAAGGGATTTTCTGCCGAAATTCTTTGTCTTGAGCATTTCAGGTTCTGTCTTATGGACGAGTTCAGCGATAGTCCTTATTTCAGCGTTTTTCAGGCAATTATAAGACCTCACAGAGAGTTCAAGCTCATCTACAGTCTTATAAAGATTTGTATTCAACGATGAACTGCCTTCTGACCCGATAATCACTGACTTCGGTTCATTTACAACAAGCTCTTCATATTTTTCTTCAGCTACAAAAATGTCCATGTGTTCGATTAAAATAGAAGCTGCATCAGAAATGGCCTTCTCGGGAGTTATGCTCCCGTCAGTCCATAATTCCATGATGAGTCTGTCATAATCTGTTGCTTTTCCGACCCTGGTCTTTTCTACCAAAAAATTAACCCTTTGAATAGGAGAAAAAACAGCGTCAATAGCTATCATTCCTACCGGCAAGTCCTCTTTCGTAGTCTCTGTTGTTACATAACCCTTGCCTTTTTTAATATATAATTCCGCTTCGAACCTGGCATCCTTATCCAGTGTAGCAACAGCCAGTTCAGGATTCAAGACTTCTATTGAAGAATCAGCCTGCAGCTCCCCTGCCGTTACCAGGGCTGGCCCCTTAGCGCTAAAGGTCGCAACTTTATCGCCTTCCCCATGAAATTTAATCCTCATCTTTTTCAGATTTAAAATGATATCAATAACATCTTCCTTAATGCCTTTTATGGACGAAAATTCATGCATAGCGCCCGAAACTTTTACTGCCGTCACAGCAGCGCCTTCCAAAGACGAAAGTAAAACCCGTCTCAATGAATTTCCTACTGTTATGCCAAAACCGCGTTCCAATGGCTCAACAATAACCTTCCCGTAAACACTGCTCAATGTCTCTTCATCAAACCTGATCTTCTCAGGTAATTGAAAGCCTTTTTTCTTAAGGTTCATAAGGCCTCCCATCTGCCTCGAATTTATTTTTAATTAATTCCTTTAAAGTCCCGCTGAGAATATGTTCTCAGCGGACGAACATTCCTATTTAGAATAAAGCTCAACGATAAGCTGTTCCTGAACTGTCAGTTGAATATCCTCTCTCGCCGGCATCTGCAGAACCTTTCCTTTGTAATTCTTTGTATCCAGTTCAAGCCAGGAAGGGACCCCTCTGTGCTCAATCTTCGCTAAGCTGTCATTGACAATCGCCAACTCACGGCTTGCCTCTCTGAGTTCAACAACATCGCCGGCACGCAGGCGATAAGAAGGAATGTTCACCTTTTTGCCGTTTACCAGAAAATGCCCATGGGTTACGAGTTGTCTTGCGCTTATACGGTTAGGAGCAAAACCGATTCTGCAGGCGACATTGTCAAGACGTGTCTCCAGAAGCTGCAAAAGTACTTCACCGGTAACGCCTTTTGTGCCGGCCGCCTTTTTAAAGTATATTCTGAACTGTTTTTCGAGTACGCCGTATATTCTCCTTACCTTCTGTTTTTCCCTCAACTGGATCCCGTAATCGGATAATTTCGTTCTCCGTTGTCCGTGCTGTCCGGGAGCATACTGCCTTCTTTCAACAGCACACTTCTCTGTAAAACATCTGTCACCCTTCAAAAAGAGTTTTTCAGACTCCCTGCGGCATAATCTGCATAATGCTCCTGTATATCGTGCCAATTTACACCCTCCTCCTCTTCGGCGGTCTGCAACCATTATGCGGCACAGGCGTCACGTCTTTTATCAGATTTATATCCAGGCCTGCAGCCTGAAGGGCCCTGATGGCAGACTCGCGTCCTGAGCCAGGCCCCTTAACGTAAACATCTACCTGTTTCATCCCGAAATCCACTGCTTTTTTTGCAGCTGCTTCTGCCGCAAGTTGTGCCGCATACGGCGTGCCTTTTCGCGAACCTTTAAATCCCATATTGCCGGCGCTTGCCCATGTAACAACACCTCCTGCGGGATCGGTTATAGTCACGATTGTATTGTTGAAAGTTGCCTGAATGTAGGCAGCTCCGGAATAAATATTCTTTTTGTCTTTCTTGACCCCTTTTTTCCTCTGAGCCATTAACTATGCCTCCTTCTTCTTGCCGACAACAGCTTTTCTCGGACCTTTTCGGGTGCGGGCATTTGTCTTTGTCCGCTGACCCCTCAGAGGCAAACCGGACCTGTGTCTCAGTCCCCTGTAACAACCGATATCTGTAAGCCTTTTAATGCTCATCGATACCTCACGCTTTAAATCCCCTTCAACCTTGAAGTCTTTCTCCAGCAAAGCCCTGATCTTCACGCCATCTTCGTCCTTGAGGTCTTTCACCCGGATATCAGGGTTTACATTGGCCTGTTGGAGTATCTTTTTAGAGACTGCTCTTCCAACCCCGAAAATTCGGGTAAGCCCTATTTCTATCCGTTCATTTTTTGGCAGATCAACTCCTGCAATTCTAGCCATATATTCTCCTTTTCAGTGTCCGTGTTCAGTGCCAGTGTCAGTAACACCTTCAGTCCGACACTGTTCACTGTCACTTATCACTCTATTATCCCTGGCGCTGCTTATGTCTGGGGTTATCACAGATGATCCTGATAACGCCTTTTCTCTTTATTACCCTGCATTTGGTACATATTGGTTTTACTGATGAACGAACCTTCATAATTTCTCCTTAGCTGAGAAGCTTATTTAAATCTGTATGTTATTCTTCCCTTGGTCAGATCATAGGGGGAAAGCTCCATCGTCACCTTGTCACCCGGTAAAATTTTAATAAAATGCATCCTCATCTTCCCGGATACATACGCCAGAATCACCTGACCATTTTCCAGTTCAACCCTGAACATGGCATTCGGCAAGGTCTCAATAATCGTTCCCTGGACTTCTATGTTGTCTTCTTTTGCCATGAAACGTTAATTATAAATTTTCTGATTGGATTTAGTCAAGATTTTTGGCCTCCCTGATGTTACCAAAACTGTATGCTCGAAATGAGCGGATTTTTTGCCGTCAATTGTCACTGCTGTCCAGCCATCTCCCAATACCCTTACCTCGTAAGTGCCGGTATTCACCATAGGTTCTATGGCAAGGGTCATCCCCTCTTTCAGCCTCGGGCCTTTGCCTGGAGCACCATAATTGGGCACCTGAGGTTCCTCATGCAATTCTCTTCCTATTCCATGTCCGACAAATGTTCTGACGACCGTAAAACCATTTTTTTCTGCGTGGTTCTGTATGACATGCGATATATCGCTTACACGTTTACCTTCAATAGCATTTTCTATGCCAATGGCCAGAGCTTCTTCCGTTATGCGCAACAGGGTCGCTGTCGCAGCATCGATCTTTCCTACCGGCAGGGTAACTGCTCCATCGCCGTAAAAACCGTCACAGAAGACCCCAAGGTCTATACTAATAATATCACCATCTTTGAGCCTGCGTGAAGAAGGGATGCCGTGCACAACCTCTTCATTAACCGAGGTGCAGATGCTGGCCGGATAACCCCTGTAACCTTTAAACGCAGGCCTCCCACCGAGTGCTTTTATGCGCCCGGCAGCAAACAGTTCCAGCTCTTTCGTTGTTATTCCTGTCTGTATCATACCTTTTATTGACTCCAGAACTTCTCCGACTATGCTGCCGGCTTTTGCCATTTTCTCTATCTCTTCAGGAGATTTTAATACAATCAAGTTGTCTCTCAATCAAAAAAATTCGTTTAATGTAATGAAGTTGGACTACCATCAGATAAGGTCTGCCTTTGCAAAATACCCTGCTTCAGCCCCGCCGTCCTTTTATCCTGCCTTTTTTCAGAAAACCCTCGTAAGAACGAGTCACCAGATGGGACTCTACCTGAGAAACAGTATCAAGCGCAACCCCCACTGAAATCAAAAGGGACGTGCCACCGAAATAAAACGGCACATTAAACTTTGCTATAAGAATTTCAGGTATAACGCACACTATCGCAAGATATATTGCGCCGACAAAGGTCAACCTTGAAAGCACACGATAGAGATACTCAGACGTCTTCTGTCCGGGCCTGATACCGGGAACATATCCGCCATATTTTTTCAGATTATCAGCGATATCTACGGGATTAAATACTATCGCTGTATAAAAATATGCAAAGAAAAGGATCATGGTAACATATAAAAAAGTATAGGGCACGGTGCCCGGCGATAACTGTTGTGCTATTGACTGTACCCAGGGTATGGCAATAAACCCCGCTATCGTAGCCGGGAACATGATGATCGAAGAGGCAAATATCGGGGGAATGACCCCCGCGGTATTTATTTTTAATGGCAGATGGGTCGACTGTCCGCCGTACACCTTCTTGCCGACTACCCTCTTTGCGTACTGTACAGGAATCCTTCTCTGCCCTCTCTCAATCAGGACGATAGCGGCAATCACCGCGACCATCATGATGGTGAGAAATACGACAAAGAATATCGATAACTCATCCGCCTGCACCAGCCTGAGCGTACTGATGACCGCAGCCGGGAATTGCGCAACAATCCCTGCAAATATAATAAGGGATATGCCGTTGCCTATTCCTCTCTCGGTAATCTGCTCACCCAGCCACATTATAAAGGCGGTGCCTGAAGTCAGTGTGATCATGGTTATCAGCTTAAAGGACAGCCCCGGGTTCTGGACAAAAAGACCGTTTTGCATAGTCTCAATGCCTGCTGCTATACCGAAAGACTGTATCAAGGCTATGCCGATAGTCCCGTAGCGTGTATACTTGGTGATCTTCTTTCTGCCGGCCTCCCCTTCTTTTGCGAGCTTCCCGATCGCAGGAATGACCACAGTAAGCAACTGCATGATAATTGAGGCGCTGATATAAGGCATAATGCCGAGGGCGAATATTGCAACCCTTGACAGAGCGCCGCCGGAGAACATATCGAAAAACATCATGAAATTCCCGGCCTGTTCATTCAAAAACCTGCTCAGCTCCTGTCCATTTATACCTGGCGTAGGGATATGGCAGCCTATGCGATAGACTACCAGAAGGGCAAGCGTAAAAAAGATGCGGTTTTTAAGCTCTTCTATCTTGAATATATTCTGGACGTTTGCAAGAAGCCCCAAGCTATATTACCTCTGTCTTTCCGCCGGCTGCCTCTATTTTGGCAGCAGCAGAAACACTAAACGCATGGGCCTTTATAGTAACAGGCCTCTGGATACTTCCTTTGGCAAGCACCTTAAGCCCGTCTTTAGCTTTTCCAATGATGCCTTTTTTGATAAGCAGTTCAGGAGTTATAACAGCATCATCCCCAAGAGCATCAATGACATTAAGATTGACGATAGCAAATTCCTTTTTAAAAATATTTATAAAGCCTCTTTTGGGAACTCTTCTTTGCAAAGGCATCTGGCCGCCTTCAAACCCGGCGCCTTTTGTTCCGCCGGATCTGGCCTTCTGTCCCTTATGTCCTTTACACGATGTCTTTCCGTGACCGGACCCAACTCCCCTTCCAACTCTTTTTCTGTTCTTTGTGCTGCCTTCAGCAGGCCTTATATCCTCAATCCTCATAGTAAAAGTCAAACCTCCAGACTATTCGTCTACCTTTTCAAAAGATACAAGGTGAGACACCTTGTTAACCATGCCCATGGTCGCCTTGTTGTCCGCTTTCTTCACTGTGCCGCCGATTTTCTTCAACCCCAGGGCCTGTAAAATTTTCTCCTGTTTCGGAGTTATCCCTATATAACTTCTTTTGAGAACTATTTTAATCATTTAGCTGACAGCCTCCTGAGTTTCTTCCTCTCCCCTGCCCCTGAGTTTTATAACAAAATCAGGGTCCTTCAAATTGGTCAGACCGTTGACCGTCGCCTTTACAGAATTATAAGGATTATGGCTGCCCAGACATTTTGCGACAATGTCCTGTATGCCCGAAACTTCCAGAATTGCCCTAACAGCTCCGCCGGCGATCAGACCGGTCCCTTTCTGCGCAGGATTCATAACAACCGAACCGGAACCAAATCTCCCGACAATCCTGTGAGGAATTGTCCCCTCTTTTAAAGGAAATTTCAAAAGGGACTTCTTTGCCTGCTCCACCGCTTTTTTGATCGCATCAGGGACTTCTGCCGCCTTCCCCTTGCCAATCCCCACAACGCCTTCTCCATCTCCAACAACAACCAGCGCTGCAAAGGAAAACCTTCTGCCGCCCTTTACAACCTTGGCCACTCTATTTATAAATACGACTTTGTCTTTGAGATTCAGTCCTTCCGGGTCAATCCTTCCCACCTTACCTCCTTGCAACTTTTTCGATCATATTAAAATTCCAAACCAGCTTCACGTGCTGCCTCAGCCAATGCCTTTACTCTTCCATGATAAAGGTATCCGCCTCTATCGAACACTATCTTCTTTATGCCTTTCTCCTGTGCCCTGTTCGCCAGCAGCCCGCCGACCTCTTTTGCCGTAGCAATATTCCCTTTATGCTGCTTCAGTTCTTTAATGGGACTGTCAATGCTTGAAGCTGAAATCAAGGTAACACCTTTGACGTCATCAATAATCTGGGCATATATATGGTTAAGACTCCTGTAAACAGAAAGCCTCAGCCTTGCCTGTGTTCCTGCCACTTTTTTTCTTATTCGTTTGTGGCGTTTTTTCCTGTTGTCTTCCCTGCTCTTAACCAAAATAGCCTCCTGCAACATTTCTACAATCAGGGCGTATGTACCGCCCTATACTATTTTTTGCCTGTTTTCCCTACTTTAAGCTTCATTCTCTGGCCTGCAAATCTTACGCCCTTGCCTTTATAGATATCCGGTTTTCTGACTGCCTTCAGATTAGCTGCTATCTGCCCTATCTTCTGTTTATCTATTCCAGTTAAAGTAATCTGCGTCTGCTTCTGATCAGCGGCCGCGGTTATGCCCTCGGGAAGATTAAACTCGACCTGATGGGAAAATCCGAGCGACATGACTATCCTGCTTCCCTGTACCTGTGCCCTGTAACCCACTCCGACAATGTCCAAAACCCTCTGATATCCTGTTGTAACACCAGTGACCATATTTGCGATAAGATTCCTGCTCAGACCGTGAAGCGCCCTGTTTTTCTTTAAATCATTTTCTCTTTCAACAAGGACCTTGTTTTCAGCGACAGAGGCTTTAGCGCCTGACGGCAGACTCCATTGCAACTCACCCTTCGGCCCCTTTATCTTTATCGTATTGTCCAGGAGCTTGACGTCAACTCCGGCTGGAATTTCTATTGGTTTCTTCCCGATTCTCGACATCCTGCTTCTCCTTTACCAAATATGGCAGAGAACTTCTCCGCCAACTTTATCCCGCCGACACGCCTTACCGGTTAGAATCCCCTTTGAAGTGGTAAGTATGGAAATACCAACTCCGCCCATGACAGTCGGGACAACCTCACTATTGACATATACCCTTCTGCCGGGCTTGCTGATCCTCTTCAGCCCGGAAATGATGGGCTGACTGTCCGGCGCGTACTTGAGAGTAATCCTCAATATGCCCTGTTTTTTGTCTTTCAGTATCTTATATGCCCGGATAAAGCCTTCTTCTTTTAAAATCTTTGCTATATCGAGCTTCATCCTGGACGCAGGGATATCCACTTTTTCTGCCTTTATAAGGACAGCATTTCTGATTCTTGTAAGCATATCTGCTATTGGGTCAGTTAACATCAATCACCTCTACCAACTTGATTTTGACACCCCGGGTATCTGCCCGCGGAGAGCGAAGGTCCTGAAGCATATTCTGCATATGCCGAACTTTCTGAGATAGCCTCTCGGCCTGCCGCATACTTTACATCTGTTATGTACCCTGACACTGAATTTCGGCGGCCTTTTTGCCTTTTCTATCATGCACGTCTTTGCCATTTTTAAAATACCTCTCTAATTTCTAAAAGGAATGCCGAGCATACGCAAAAGCGCTTTGCTCTCTTTGTCGGTCCCTGCTGATGTACACATAACAATGTCAAGTCCGTGCACCATCTCGACCTTGTCATAATCTATTTCCGGAAAAATGAATTGCTCTCTGATGCCAAGGGCATAATTTCCCCTGCCGTCAAACGACTTGCCGGAAATCCCCCTGAAGTCCCTGATGCCCGGCAAGGCAACACTTATAAGCCTGTCGAGGAATTCGTACATTGTGTTGCCCCTAAGGGTGACCTTGCATCCTATGGGCATCCCCTGTCTCAGCTTAAACGTTGCGATCGACTTCTTTGCCTTGGTAACAACAGACTTCTGGCCTGTAATTGCGGCCAGTTCTTTCTGAGCTGCATCAAGAAGCTTGATGTTCTGAATAGCCTCGCCAAGCCCGACATTCAGCACCACCTTCTGTATTTTCGGCACCTGCATGACATTCTTGTACGAGAACTCTTTCATCATTGCAGGTATAATCTCTTTTATGTATTTTTCTTTCAGTCTTGGAGTCATTATCAATCAATGACCTCCTTGCATTTTTTGCACATTCTGTGCTTTTTCCCACTTTCAAGAAGAGAGGCGCCAATCTTGGCCGGCTTGCTGCACTTGGGGCAGAAAAACAGGACATTCGAAATAGCGATCGGCGCCTCTTTTTTAATAATCCCGCCCTGAGCGTATTTCTTGTTCGGCTTCATATGCTTCTTGATGATATTGACATTTTCAACCAGCACCCTGTTTTTATCCTTATCAACCAAAAGAACCCTTCCCTTTTTACCCTTTTCCTTGCCTGCAATAACATACACAGTATCTTCTTTATTGATTCCCAATCCCATCTCTCCTCCTACAGTACTTCAGGAGCAAGGGAGATTATCTTCATATATTCTCTCCATCTTAGCTCTCTTGCAACTGGCCCAAAAATTCTTGTCCCTATCGGCTCGCCCTGCGGATTTATCAGCACAACCGCATTCTGGTCAAAGCGTATATAGGAACCGTCAGTTCTTCTCGTCTCTTTCCTGGTGCGCACAACAACTCCCTTTGCAACAGCGCCTTTCTTTACCGTGCCCTCCGGTATCGCCTCTTTCACACTTACAACGATAACATCGCCGAGCCTTGCATATCTTCTCTTAGAACCACCCAGAACTTTTATGCACTGGACTCTTTTAGCGCCGGAATTATCTGCTACCTCAAGTACGGTCATCGCCTGAATCATTTTATGTTACTCCTTGCCGGACTGGTCACCTTATCAAGGACAAGCCATCTTTTATCTTTGCTTATCGGCTTAGTCTCCGTAATAATAACCGTGTCGCCGATATTACAGGCATTTCCCGCATCATGTGCCTTGAATTTCGACACCTTCTTTACAACCTTTTTGTAAACAGGGTGCTGAAAAAGCCTGGTAATCGCGACGACCACCGTCTTATCCATCTTGTTGCTGACTACTTTCCCCGTATAAGTTTTATTAATCATTTTTACCTTCCAACACTATTTTTAAAAACCATTATCATATTGCATTTCTTTATTTGAGCTTCTTTTCTCCGGCAACCGTCAACACCCTGGCAATATCTTTTTTTATCGCCCGTATCCTCATGGGATTCTCTATCTCGCCTGTTGCCAGTTGAAATCTGAGGTTAAACAACTCCCTTCTCATATCCTGCTCTTTCTTTTCAAGCTCTTCTATTGTATTTTCTTTCAGCTCAGCAGCTTTCATATTACCGGCTCCTCTCTTCTTACAAACTTCATAGACAGGGGAAGCTTGTGTGAAGCAAGCCTCAAGGCTTCCTTGGCGACTTCTTCCGTCACTCCGGACATTTCATAAATTACCCTTCCGGGCTTTATAACGGCAACCCAGTATTCAGGAGCGCCCTTTCCCTTGCCCATTCTTGTTTCTGCCGGCTTTTTTGTTATCGGCTTATCAGGGAATATCCTGATCCATACCTTACAGCCTCTCTTTACATGACGGTTAATGGCAATTCTGGCAGACTCGATCTGCCTGCTTGTGATCCAGCCGGGCTCTGTTGCCTTCAATCCGAATTCACCAAAGGACACCTCGGACCCACGGTAAGCCTTACCGTTCATATTGCCTTTCTGCATCTTTCTGAACTTGACTTTCTTAGGCATCAACATAGCTTAATTCCCCTTATATGGCAACTGAGTGCGTATCCGGCTTTGCGGACTCAGACAGCACGTCGCCATGATAAACCCAAACCTTGATTCCAATAATGCCGAACGTGGTTTTCGCCTGGGCTACACCATAATTTATATCAGCCCTGAAGGTATGCAAAGGCACTCTCCCTTCGCGATACCATTCTGTTCTTGCTATCTCAGCTCCGGCAAGTCTCCCTGCGCACATTATCTTGATGCCCTGCGCCCCAAACCTTAAAGCCGATGCCACCGATTTCTTCATTGCCCTTCTGAAGGCTATCCTCTTTTCAAGCTGTACCGCAATATTTTCTGCAACAAGCTGGGCATCTATTTCGGGCTTTCTGATCTCCTTTATGTCCACACTCGCCTGCTTCCCGCTGATGAGTTCAATATCCTTGCGAAGTTTTTCAACTTCAGAGCCTTTTTTCCCTATAATAATCCCCGGTCTTGCTGTATGAATGATAACCCGGATTTTCTGGCCGGCACGCTCTATCTCTATCCTTGAGACTCCTGCATGATACAATTTTGCCTTGATATCTTTTCTTATGTTGATATCTTCAAGCAACTGAGCAGCATACCCTTTTTTCAGGTACCACCGCGAGTCCCATGTCTTTACAATGCCTAATCTTATTCCTATAGGATGCGTCTTCTGGCCCAAAATTTCCTCCTGATTATTCCTCTGTTAATATCACTGTGATGTGACAGGACTTTTTCTTGATCATGTTTGCCCTGCCCATTGATCTCTGCTCAACCCGCTTCATTCTGGATCCCTCATCAACATGCGCCCTTATGAGCAGGGATTCGGAATCTATGTTGTTATTTTTCTGTTCCGCATTATGCATCGCGGACTTCAGTATCTTTTCTATAAACCTGGCGCCCCTGTAAGGCATGAATTTAAGAGATAACAGTGCATCCCCGGCCTTTTTCCCCCTGATGAGGTCAGCCACTCTCCGCGCCTTTCTCGGTGTGCATTTTGCGTATTTTAATATAGCCTTAGACTCCATTTTATCAGCCCTTTACACTAGTAGTCTTTGATGTTTTTGACGAGCCTGCATGGCCCTTGAAAGTCCTTGTTGGTGAAAACTCACCAAGCTTGTGCCCAACCATGTTCTCAGTTACATACACCGGAATGAACTTTCTGCCGTTATGAACAGCAAAGGTATATCCAATAAAGTCAGGTATTACCATTGAACGCCTTGACCAGGTTTTTACAATCTTTTTTTCTCCTGCTGAAATCATGGCGTTTACTTTCTTCAGAAGCTTGTCTTCTACATACGGGCCTTTTTTCAATGACCGTGGCAATTTACTTCCTCCTCTTTACGATATACATATTTGTCCGTTTACAATTTCTGGTCTTAATCCCCTCAGGTACTCCCCATGGAGTGCATGGCGGCCTTCCTCCGGAACTCTTGCCTTCTCCACCACCAAGCGGGTGATCAACCGGGTTCATTACAACTCCCCGCACATGCGGTCTCTTCCCAAGCCATCTTGATCTGCCTGCCTTACCGGAGGAAAGATTTTCGTGCTCCGGGTTACTCACCTGCCCGAGCGTTGCCATGCAGTCAGCTGCCACACGTCTCACCTCACCCGAAGAGAGTTTTACCTGAACATATTTTTCTTCTTTAGCAATAAGCTGGGCAGAGGCGCCAGCGCTCCTCACCATCTTTGCGCCCTGTCCGGGCTGCAACTCTATATTATGAATGAATGAACCAAGCGGCATATCACTCAGGGGAAGTGCGTTGCCTGCCTTGATCTCAGACCCCTTGCCGGAGACAATCTCATCGCCCACGCTTAAGCCTACAGGGAGAATAATATATCTCTTCTCTCCATCTTTATAATTCAGCAAAGCAATACGCGCTGATCTGTTGGGGTCATATTCTATAGTGGCAACTATTGCAGGTATGCCAACCTTGTCTCTCTTAAAATCAATAAGCCTGTATCTTCTGCTGTTTCCGCCACCCCTTTGCCACATTGTCACACGACCAAGATTATTTCTTCCTCCGGTCTTCTTTAACGGCCTTACCAATGACTTTTCAGGTTCGGTTGCAGTAATCTCTGCGAAATCCATAACTGTGCGAAACCTTTTGCCTGGAGATGTTGGTTTATATTTATTAATTCCCATTATGCACCCTCAATAAAATCAAGTTTTTCGCCTTTTTTAAGGGTAATTAAGGCCTTTTTCCTGTCAGGTCTTTTACCCAAAGACTTTCCCTGTCTCTTCCATTTTCCATGAGCCTTGATTGTGGCTACTTTCTCTACCTTCACCTTGAATATTTCTTCTATGGCCTTCTTTATCTCTATCTTGTTGGAATCTCTGTTGACCTCGACAAGAAGTTTGTTTTCAGCCTCTTTCAGAGCGCTCCCTTTTTCTGTAAATAAAGGTTTTTTAATTATTGTAAAAAGATTTTTCATTTCTTACCTGCCTCTGTCAGCATTGCCACAGCCTGCCTGTCAAACAATATCCTTCCATGTACCGCAACCTCATATGGATTAAGATCCGTTACTCTCGTCACCTTTACCCCAGGGATATTCCTTGCTGAAAGGAGCACTGCTTCATTTTTTTCAGGCACAACTATGAGAGTGCTCTTGCCTGCAAGCCCGAGATTCTTCAAAAGTAAAACCATATCTTTTGTGCTCGGCTTTTCAAGCCCGAAACCATCTATCACAATTATCTCGCCGTCTGCCAGTTTGCCTGAAAGCGCTGCATTTAAGGCAATTTTCTTTACCTTTCTCGGTAAATTATATGAATAGTCCCTTGGCTGAGGGCCAAACACAATGCCGCCGCCTCTCCATAAAGGAGAACGCGAACTTCCGGCCCTTGCCCTGCCCGTAGACTTCTGCTTCCAGGGCTTTTTCCCGCCGCCGCTGACAAGACCCTTTGTCTTGGTTGAAGCAGTCCCCTGTCTTTGGTTAGCGAGAAAATTTACCACAGCGCTATGAAGAACGCCTTGCTTTACGGTAACCCCGAAAATATTCTCAGGAACATCCATTTTTCCGACTGACGTATTGTTCTTGTCTTTTATATCAATTTCAGGCATTTTAGCTTTCCTTTCTGATCTCAAGGTATGTCCCTTTTGCTCCGGGGACAGCTCCTGAGATGAGAAGCAGGTTCTGATCGACCCTTACCTCAATCACCTTAAGATTCTTAACAGAAACCCTTTCAGATCCCATATGTCCAGGCATCCCCTTGTTCTTCCAGACCCTTGAAGGAAAAGAACTCGCGCCTATTGAGCCAACTTCCCTGTAAGACGTGGAGCCATGAGATGCCGGACCCCCGGCATAATTATGCATCTTCATGACGCCCTGGAAGCCTTTTCCTATTGAAATTCCGGTTACAGTGATCATATCACCCTTCTGAAACTTCTCAACAGTCACCTTTTCCCCTACTTTCAGGTCTCCCATCGGGAATTCCTTCATAATCCTGCATGGATTCAAGCCGGCTTTCTTGCAAATACCCTTTATCGGACGGCTGACCCTTTTCTCTTTTTTGACCTCTTCAAAGCCCATCTTGACGGCTTCGTACCCGTCATTCTCTTTGGTCTTGACCTGCACTACACCGCAGGGCCCGGCCTCGACTACTGTAACAGGCCAGAGCCTTCCATTTTCGTCAAAAACCTGTGTCATTCCAAGTTTTCTGCCCAGAATCCCTGTCATAGCTTTATCTCCACATCCACCCCGGCTGCAAGCTCCAATTTCATAAGGGCATCTACAGTCTGCGGTGTTGCATCATGTATATCCAGAAGCCTTTTATGGGTCCTTATTTCAAACTGTTCTCTGGACTTTTTATCTACATGGGGAGACCTGAGAACAGTTATCTTGTTGATATGGGTCGGCAAAGGCACAGGCCCCGCAACCCTTGCGCCTGTTCTCTGCGCAGTGCCTACAATCTCCCTTAAAGACTGATCAAGAACTCTGTGATCGTATGCTTTTAATTTTATCCTTATTATTTGATTCACGATTACTCCAATACCTCTGTAACAACACCGGCGCCAACAGTGCGGCCGCCTTCTCTGATTGCAAACCTAAGTTCTTTCTCCATCGCTATAGGCGATATCAGCTCTATGGACATGCTCACATTATCTCCAGGCATTACCATCTCTACTCCCTCAGGTAACTGCGCCACCCCGGTCACGTCCGTTGTCCTGAAATAAAATTGCGGCCGGTACCCCTTGAAAAACGGCGTGTGCCTGCCGCCTTCTTCCTTCGTCAATATATAGGCCTCGGCCTTGAACTTCGTATGCGGTTTGATGCTCCCGGGCTTTGCCAATACCTGCCCGCGCTCCACTTCTTCCTTGGCAATGCCCCTTAGCAGCAACCCTACGTTGTCTCCCGCCCTTCCTTCATCAAGCAGTTTTCGGAACATCTCAACTCCTGTGGCCACTGTCTTTCTCGTCTCGCCAAGTCCGACTATCTCCACTTCCTCTCCTACCTTGACGATCCCTCTCTCTATCCTGCCTGTCACTACAGTGCCACGGCCGGAGATGGAAAATACATCTTCTATGGGCATCAAAAACGGCTTGTCTATCGGTCTCTCAGGCGTCGGTATATAGCTGTCTACTGCTGCTATCAGTTCCTGTATGCATTTGTAATCTTCTGAATTAGGGTCTGTGCTGGCGCTCTCCGACACCTTAAGGGCGCTGCCCTTTATTATCGGTATATCGTCCCCTGGGAACTTATACTTCGTCAGAAGCTCTCTGACTTCAAGCTCCACCAGCTCCAATAACTCAGGGTCATCCACCATGTCTGTCTTGTTCATGAACACTACTATGTACGGCACTCCTACCTGTCTTGCAAGCAGTATGTGCTCTCTTGTCTGCGGCATCGGGCCGTCTGCTGCGCTCACCACAAGTATCGCGCCGTCCATCTGCGCTGCTCCCGTGATCATGTTCTTTACATAGTCAGCATGTCCGGGGCAGTCTACGTGCGCATAGTGCCTTTTATCAGATTCATACTCAACGTGCGCAGTTGCGATCGTTATTCCCCTGGCCTTCTCCTCAGGCGCGTTGTCTATGCTGTCATA
>CAMTXX010000029.1:0-6173 GCA_947085825.1 uncultured Nitrospira sp.
ATATCTTTTTCAAATAGCCTTGTTCAAGCTGCCAAGGCGCGTGCCAGAGGCTATAGGACTACTCACAATCTAATTGCAATGATCTACCTCATTGGAGGAAAACTTAACTTTGGGTTACCCATTTGAAACAGCGAGGAGCCCACTTTTTAAAGCGTCCTATCCAGAATCGTAGGAGTTATAAAGATAAGCATTTCCTTGGTATTAGGCCCTGTCTGCGTTTTTGTTTTGAACAGCCAGCCAAGGACAGGCATTCTGCTTAAAAGCGGCACCCCTGTTTCGACTTCTGTTTCTCCGGTTGTATATATGCCGCCCAACACCAATGTCTCACCGCTTTTTATAAGGGCATTTGTATTCAGGCTCTTTGTATTAACAACCGCGCTCGCACCGCCAATTCCTCCTTCGAGACTGTCGTCTGTTGCGGTGACCTTTAACTGAACATAACCGTCAGGCGTGATCTTGGGAGTAACATTAAGACTCAATGTGGCCTTTTTCTCCTCAGTTGCTGTGCCTGCCTGACTTACTGTTTGAACAAAGAACGAACGTCCCTGCTGTATGGTGGCAGCTTCGTTGTCCATTGTTAATACCCTCGGGTTTGATAAGGTCTTTGACTTGCCTATTCCTTCAAGGGCAGAAAGAGACAGATTTATCTGCACATGGCTTGCGCTGCCTATGGTCATTCCCAGAACTCCGCCGGGGCCTGTGGTTGGAGCCACAGGCGTGTTTACGGCAAAGGAACCGCTGAGCTGATCACCCAGACCTTTGACGCCGCTGCCTTGTATTACCCCTCCCCATCTTATCCCAAGCGATTCACTGTAACTGGTCGAAACCTCCACTATCCTTGCCTCTATCATCACCTGAGGCTTTGGCACATCCATTATTTTCACAAGGTCTTTTATCTTATCAATGCTCTTCTGTGTATCTTTTATAATAAGCGTGTTCATCCTCCCATCTATTGCTATGTTGCCGCGTGAGGTGAGCAGTTTTCCACTAGTTACAGCGCTGCTAATGTCACCGGCAGTCGCATAGTTAACTCGCACAACCTCCTGTTCAAGATCTTCCGCTTTTTCCCCTATATCCTTTGCTTTTTGCTTTTCTTCGGTAATCCTGGCAAATACATTGGTCGGTGCAATCCAAAGTATGTTGCCTTCAATGGATTTGGCCAAACTTAAGGTATTGAGGATTATATCAAGCGCCTGGTCCCATGGCACATTTAACAACTTGATTGTAATGTTTCCCTTTACAGCCGGATCAAGCACCAGATTGTAACCGCTGACATCGACAAGAAGTCTGAATACGGGCCTGACATCAGCATCCTGGAAATCAAGCGATATCTTCTTCCCTGTAAATTCACCCTCAATCAACGCCGCAGGCTCTGGAGCAGACTTAACCGGTTTTGCCGGCGCAACTGACGCAGCATCTGCCTTATCTGAATTACCGGAAGGCGACTGAGTTAATGACGCCTCCTTAACCATCAAGGCAATCTCTATGGAATTCCCTATCGCAGTAACGTCAAAATTCGTCTTTTCTTTTAAATCAAAAACAAGTCTCAGTTTATCCTTGTGCTGTCCGGCCCTTATTCCCTTGAGTGGCGAGATTACCCCTTCAGGCAGCGTGGTATTCAATGATACACCTGGAATATCCACTACGATTCTCTCATTTATTGGAAAAACATTCGGCATTATTGCGCCATTGCCGGTGATTATCACTATTACCCCGTCTGCATTTTTTTTAAGTTCTATACCCCTGATCTCAGTTGCCTTAGACATAGGCTGTATATTCTCCTCAGCCGCCTTGACAACATAGGATGGGGTTTTGGCAACAGCCATGACCGCAGCGGGCTGACTTGAAATATTCTCAGATTCAACGGCTTTATATTCCGCTAAAACAACAGGCTGCTCCTGTTTGACCGAAAGCGCCAGTGTATTATTGTGGTACGAAGAAGATATTTCCGACGGAGATTCCAAAACAATATCAATCCTGGCTGCTATATTGGGAGAATTTATTTGCTGAGGAATTATTTCACTTATGACCGATTTATCCGGGGTTATCTTGCCTGTAAATGCGCCTAATGTCATATCAGGTATGTCAATCGTGGTTTTATACGGATCATTTGCATTGTAAATTGTATAAGCAAAGCTCTTATTGCTTTTGATCACCACATTGCCATCTTCTATCTGTATATCCGTGATAACGGCAAGGTCTTCTCCCAAAGAGGCTTCCTTTGTGCCGGATGTCGTGGCACATCCGAAAAGCAGCAATAAACCGACAAATGATGTGCAGAATTTTGATATTATCATTTTTTTCATTCTTCCCCCTCCTTGCGGAGTTTCAATATGGTATCTTTTGATTTAAGCTGACCTCTGTAGTCTTTAACCTGCTCTCTTATAAGCATGGAATCCCTTGTTATATCTATGACCTTTCCGTCATAAAGGCCCAGAGACATCCCTTTTTTGATTGTATAAGATTTGTTGTCCGGCAGGGTTATCATGGCATAATATTGCTGATTGTCCCATACAATCGCGATGAGCCTTATTTCATCAATATCGAAATTCTCTACAGGACTCGCTCCCTTTTTTCTTTCAGGTTTTATTTTGGTGACCTGTATCAGAGACGTAAACGGGTCTCTTCTTCCTTTCGGATCATATACATATATCTCTTTTTCAGCCTTTGGTTCCTCGTTCTGGGCAACAGCAGTCGCCGGGGCGCCGGTTGTTGCAGGCTTTTGAGCAACGGGCTTCTTCTCAGTTGCAGCCTTGTCTTTGCACCCGAGGCTTACAAATGCCAACAAAATAAAAAAATATGTCAATTTGTTGAACATTATTTATTCACCATCTCCGCCTCAGGGATAGCCGAGAAGGTTGCAGCCTTAAATGAAACGCTGAGAAGATTTTCTCCTTTCACCTCTTTTGGGCTTCCCAGCTTCATATCAGTGATATTAACAATCCTGTTCAACCTTGTCAGACTGCTCAGAAAATACCCTAAATTATGGTAAGTGCCTTCAACGTCTACGGAAACAGGAATTTCAAAGACAATGCCGCTTGAATGAGCCGCTTTTTGTCCGGGTTTCCATGATTTTATGTTCAGGCCTGCGGCAATACCGAGATCGGTTACCTGCTTTAAAAGGGATGAAATCTCTTTTTCCTCCGGCAGTTGTTCCTTGAGCTCATTTATTCTCGCTATCAGCCTCTCATTTTCCTGTTTTAAAATATCGAGTTTTGCAGCCTTGGACTGACTGGCGGCAATTTCATTGTTTTGAGTGTCTATTTTTGCATCCAGTGTTTTAATTTCCTTCTGTTTCGGCATAATCAATACTATTAAAACAACAACAGATACTATAACAGCGGGAAGAACCGATATTATCGCCTTTGCGTACGGCGGCAGATTTTTTATGTTTAAACTGGTTGCCATATCATGCCTTCACCTTAAAAGTTAATCTGAAATTATAAAGCGTGTACCCTGCTGCCTGCGCCTGTACGGATTCCTGGAGATATATATCAGTAAAAAGCCCGGAGTTTTTCAGATTATCCACATAATTTACAACTTCCATATTCGTGAAAGCAGTGCAGCTTAAGTTTATGTCCATCCCTTTTACATCCATAGAAGTAAGCCAGACCCCCGCAGGAAGAAGCGCATTTATCTCATCCAGAATTTTAACCGGGAGGGATTTATTCTTGCCCAGTGTTTCGATAATTTCCTTGCGCTGCTGAAATACAGCGTTACGCTTCTCAAAATCTTCTACGTCCTTGATTTTACGTTTAAGCTCCTCTATCGCCGCCTCGTTATTTCTTACCTTTGCCTGCCTTTCAGATACTTGTCCGCTGAAGAAAAATACAAGATACGCAAGTATAGCGCCGGCTGCAAGGGTGATGAATACCATGGAAATTAAAAAAGCCGGTACTGGCTTCTGCTTTTTCCTCTTTTTAAGAGAGAGGAGATTGACCTTTATCATCTGTCTCCCTGCTTTCTTAAAGCCAGACCAACTGCAACAGCCATCATCGGGCCAATTTCATCTATATATGTCGTATCAAATTTCCTGGGTATTTTTATATTTCTGAAAGGCGCTGAAAGTCTTGTTTCGATCCCTGACCGCTCCGCTATCATAGATACAAAATTGCTGATCAGGGAACAGCCTCCGCTTAAGATTATTTCCGAAATATCTTCATGGGCTGTAGTGTCCCTGTAATAATCGAAGGAGCGTATTATCTCATTAAGGATTTCTTCGGAAGCCGCTTCTATAACAGCCTGGGCATCCTCAGGGGAAATATTTTCAACAGCTTCGCCTCGTTTTAATCTTTCGGCATTTTCATGGGAAATGTTAAATTCCCGCTGAAGCGCTTCGGTATGCAGATTACTGCCCAAAGAACTGTCTCTCGTAAATACCGAGATGCCGCCCTTTAAAATAATCATGTTAATCATGCTGGCGCCGATATTAAGCAATGCCACATTTCTGTCTGATTCAATCTCATAATTTATGCCATACATATTTTCCAGGGCAAAGGAACCAATATCAACAATAATCGGGTTAAGACCCGCTTCCCTGACCACGGAAAGATATTCATTTATAATGTCTTTCTTGACCGCCACAAGGATAACATCCATCTGTCCAGGCTCTTCTTTCGGCCCGAGAATCTGAAAATCGAGATTTACATCTTCGATATCAAAAGGCACATACTGTTCAGCCTCGAATTTAATCGACTCTGAGAGCTCCTCCTCCGTCATCTCAGACAAGGAAATCCTTTTAATAATTACGGAGGAATGCCCGGAAATGGAGATGACGACATTTTTTGTCTTGATGCCGGCATTTTTGATCATCTCTTTTAAAGAGTCTACTATGCGCAGGGAGTCAATTATCGAACCATCAACGATCAGTTCCGGCAGAAGCGGATGCAGATGAAAAAGTTCAAGCTCATACCCACCCTTGGCCTCTTTCAGCTTGACTGCTTTAATATAACTTGAGCCTATGTCTAATCCAATCGAACCTTTTCCACCGAAAATCATAACTTAATAATTACCAGAAACAAATACTATTGTCAAGCTTTTTTTGTAAAATATTTCAGGTATTTCATGTAGTTCAAACTGAACATTGAGAAATTGGTTTAACATTTGCCGGTTTAACACTTGGGAAAATATAAATTCAAAGCTCTTTCTATGCTTAGGATATTTGATTCTGCCCTGCCGACAGCAAAAAGTCTTCCCTCCGGATCTTTCATCCTTACAAATTCGCCGTCATACTGACTAAAAGACTCTGATACAATTTTCATGCCATGCTTTGCCTTCTGATAATCCGCCTCAGCAAGCTCTATTTCAGGCAATTTTATCAAGGCCTGATCTATCGAAAAAAACAATTCTTCATCCGCCGCGAGAGACTCGAAAGAAAAGGCCTCTTTTATATTAAAAAAACCGACCGCAGTCCTTTCAAGCGAAGCCATGTGTGCCCCTGTCCCGAGTTTTATTCCAATATCATCACAAAGAGATCTTATGTATGTGCCCTTTGAACAGGAAATCTCCAAATCAAAATACGGCAGATCTATTGAAATTATCCTTATATCATAAACATGGACTGTCCGTTCAGGCCTGTCTATCTCGATGCCTTTTCTGGCAAGCTTGTAAAGTGTCTTTCCGCCTATCTTTACAGCAGAATACATCGGGGGCTTCTGCCTGATAACGCCTTTAAATGTCCGGACTGCCTCAAACAGATCAGCCTCTGAAAGAAAAGATATGTCTTTGGTTTCAATAACTCGTCCCTCGGCATCATAAGTATCTGTTCTTTCTCCGAGTTTTATCCTTGCTTTATAACGCTTATCCATATCCATGAGAAATCTGGTGATCTTTGTAGCTTCATTCAGACACACAAGCAGCACCCCGGTTGCCTGAGGATCAAGAGTGCCCGCATGTCCGGCCTTCCCGGCCCCAAGCAGACGCTGGATCTTCGTTACTGCCTGACGTGAAGTTATACCGGCAGGTTTATTGAGGTTAATTATTACATGCATAAGCACAACGACACTTTTGGGTACGATTCCCCCTTAATAAAGCTGATCGTGACCCACAAATATGTCTGGACACAGCGGGTATGAACAAAGAATTTCATATCTTATGTCTTTTTTGTGTCATTGAGGCTTGTCCGCAATCCTTTTTTTAAGAAAGATTCCCGACAAGCGAGAATGACAAACCAA
>CAMTXX010000030.1:0-43793 GCA_947085825.1 uncultured Nitrospira sp.
ATTGGCTAAAATATGGCTATTTGGCCACAAACACTTTTCGTTTTGACGGCATTTTCTTCAGAAAACTGCCTCTAAAGGACGCTTTTTCGATAGAGTACGGCAAACAACTCTTACAGGGCAAAATTAGTTTGGATGAATTAAAGGAAGACCTTTGCTCGAGAATGCCATATAGTGACATCGAGGCATTGTATGATTGCGTTTTGAGTAAGCCTCTACATTATCGAAATAGAGCGGTAGGGATACTATCTTTTTATAAGGACATTGACCAAAAGACAATTACAGAATATCTATTCATTCCGAAATCGACTTTACGGGCTAATTTTATAGCTTATCAATCGAAAGGTTTATCTCATATTCTTTCCGATAAAGGCAAAAGGCTATTAATCCATGATGATCCTCAATATATAGAAAAGATCTTTTCTGTATTGCATTCGCCGCCAAGCGCATTTGGTTTTAATAGGACAAGTTGGCGGCAGGAAGATATTCAGAAAGTTATGAAGGACAGCGACATGCATGTGTCAAAACACGTTATCAGGAAAATTCTGGATAATGCCGGCTATAAATACCGAAAGGCAAGAATTGTTTTAACAAGCAATGATCCGGAATATAAGGAAAAAGTTCAAAAAATAAAAGATATCCTATCAAATCTTGGACCTAAAGAAAAGTTTTTCTCAATAGATGAATATGGCCCTTTTGCAATCAAAATGCAAGGCGGCAGGTCATTAGTTCCGCCTACTGCAACAAAAATAGTCCCTCAGTGGCAAAGAAGCAAAGCCAGTTTAATCATTACAGCAGCGTTAGAACTAACAACAAATCAAATCATCCATTTTTATTCAAAAAGCAAGAATACCACTGAAATGATAAAACTGCTCAATATTTTAGTGGATAGGTATTCTGCTGAGGAATGTATTTATTTTTCATGGGATGCTGCTTCGTGGCACGCGTCAAAAGAATTATACAAAAGAGTCGATGAGATAAACAGTGAAGAATATAGAGAAAAAACAAAATCGCCAATTGTTAAACTTGCTCCTCTTCCTACGTGTGCTCAATTTTTAAATGTAATCGAATCTGTTTTCAGTGGCATGGCGAGAGCCATTATACATAACAGTGATTATGCATCGGACAGCGACTGCCAGACTGCTATAGATCGCTATTTTGATGAGCGAAATGAATACTTTCAAAAGAATCCTAAACGGGCTGGCAACAAGATTTGGGGCAAAGAACGGGTAAAAGCAACTTTCAGCGAAAGTAATAACTGCAAAGATCCAAAATACTGATAAATCAAAGAATGCAGGACTGAATAAAGGGCCAAGCTACTTTTTCAGATAAAATAAAGGGATGAGAAAACTATGGTTCAACCATTGACATCGGACACTAACCGGACGTTCGATCATGGAGGAGCGAAAATTATAGATCTTTCAAACATTCAGAAATAGATAGGTGTTAATATAGTAAATGGGAAGGAAGGTTATTTATATCTGTTAATTCTGACAAACCCTACGGAGGTTGTTTATGAAAACGCTTGAGGAAGAAATGGACATTTTGGTCGAAGGCGGTGTTTACAAAAATAAAAAAGAAATGCTTAATGACGCGTACAGATCGCTTCTAAGGGATAAGCCAGCCCTAAAAAAAGAGATGGCTCTTTCATTATATAACAAAGAGCGGGTTTCTCTTTCAAAAGCCGCCGAAATAGCAGGCATGTCGCAGGAAGACTTCAAAGAGGTTCTTAGCGAAAGGGGTGTGCATAGACATATTGCTGCTCTGAGCAAAAACAAAACAGACGAAAAGGCAAAAATGATATTGGCGCAGATGAAATGATTATCTATGACGCCGACATATTAAGCGTCTTTGCAAAAATAGATAGGCTCGATTTGCTGCAAAGACTTTCCGGCCCCATCCTCATTACTCCGCAGATAAAAGAGGAGATATCTATCCCAGCACAATACGGCTATCAATTTCCAAACCGGATTTTAAAGGTGGCCTCAACACTTCCATTGACCTCCGATGAAATGACCACATACGAGGCGCTTAGAGAAAATCTTGGAAGGGGGGGATCAGAGGGCATCTCACTGGCTAAACACCGTAATTATATTTTTGCTACAAATGACAAGGTGGCTTTTAAATTTGCCGTGAAGGAAAAGGTTGCGGCGATTAACTTGCAGGTGATATTAAGGGCTTTATTTCTAAGCAACAGTCTTACGCGCAACGAAATTTTATCTCTTGTTGAAGAAATGAGTATAAAAGACGGCCTTATAATTCCTCAAAATGTCCTTGATGATATTCTCGCAGATGCTGAATGACGTGCATACCCTATCGCCATTGATAGAAAATACTCCACGACAGTAGCAACAGTTTAGTCTAATGAGCGCGGATTTTCAACCAGTCATTCAACCCGCCAAGCGGGTTAATTCCGCGTTATGGTATTTAAAATAAAGCTCTTTCAAGTGGGAGGGTCTATAATAGAAAAAGAAAGAAAATAAGGAATACAACAAGAAGCCTTCTTTATGTAATAAGATAAACAAAGTGGCAGCGTTAGTCCCGAATGCTTTCGGGACTAACGGGGTCCGTCAAAGTGACTCAGTCTGAACTGCCCTTTATGACATACCCGTCAGTGCCCCTTCGGCGGGCTTCGATCAGATGGCCCTTGTTGTCATACATGGAGAGGATTATTACGCGCAGTCCCGGCAGGGCCTTCTTTGCCTTTTCGAGCGCCTCCAGACCGCTCATGTCCGGTTTTCAATTGCATTTTTGGGGTTGACAGGGTTTCCTTAAAGGTGTTATTCTTAATCATTAAAACAACTGCTGTACCCGGAAAAACTACGTCGATGAAAACTACGTTATTGTAAGCCCCGGAATACACCGTGGGCTTTTGTTACACCCCCCGAACGCAGAAAAAGGAGTTTATGGAATTTAACAGATTTAATCTTCACCCCCACGTCGCAGCCGGGGTCATGGCTGCGGGCTATACCACACCGACACCGATCCAGGAACAGGCGATACCGCCGGTACTTAAGGGTCGCGATGTTATGGGTCTGGCGCAGACCGGCACCGGCAAGACTGCCGCCTTTGTTCTCCCTATCCTGAATCGCCTGATGCAGGGAGGCCGCGGACATGTACGCGCCCTTGTTATTGCGCCTACACGCGAACTGGCAGAACAGATACACGAGGCGATTGGCAGCCTGGGACAACAGACCCGTCTCCGCAGCGTAACTGTCTATGGCGGCGTGAGCATCAATCCGCAGATAGAAAAACTGAGACGCGGAGCAGAGATTGTCGTGGCCTGTCCCGGACGGCTTCTCGACCACATCGGACAGAGAACGATAGACCTGTCCCGTCTGGAGGTACTCGTTCTCGACGAGGCAGATCATATGTTTGACATGGGCTTTTTTCCGGATATACGAAAAATCCTGAATCATATTCCCAAACAGCGGCAGACCCTGCTTTTTTCGGCTACCATGCCCGGAGAGATCCGCCATCTGGCCAACGATGTTCTGACAGAGCCAATCACGCTTGATGTGGGCGCCACTGTAGCAGCAGTCACTGTCAGCCACGCCCTCTACCCTGTTTCGCAGCACCTGAAGACATCTCTGCTCTTGGAATTGTTGCGTCATACAGACACTGAGTCAGTGCTGATATTCACCCGCACCAAGCACCGGGCCAAGCGCCTGGGTGAACAATTGGCCAAGGTTGGCCATAAGACAGCTTCCTTGCAGGGGAATCTTTCGCAGCAGCGGAGGCAGGCAGCCATGAACGGTTTCCGCAACGGCACATACCAGATACTGGTGGCGACTGATATCGCTGCGCGCGGAATCGACGTGACCCAGATATCCCATGTTATCAATTATGACATTCCCAACACCACTGACGCCTACATTCACCGTATCGGCAGGACAGGCCGTGCTGCAAAAAGTGGTGATGCGTACACACTGGTGGCTGGTGAAGATAAGGACATGGTGCGCGATATTGAACGGGTCCTTGGCGGACCGATCGAGCGCCGCACAGTTGAAGGTTTTGATTACAATGCTTCCGCACCCCGGAGAGAGACTGAGTTTAATCGGCCGCCGCGTCCATCCATGCCGGCGCGCAAGCCTGGCGGCACAAGCAAAACAGGCAGGCAGTGGAGCAATGCCTCCAGCCGAAAACCGGCAATGCAGAAAAGAGCCTATTGATATTCAGGCATAAGATAAAATAATTTCGTGCATTAAGATTGATGGCTTCGTAAAAAGTCCTTTTCTGTCACCCTGAGCTTGTCGAAGGGTGTTGTAACTGATTGATTTATAAGCATGGTTCGACAGGCTCACCATGACATTTTGTTCATGGTTGGACTTTTTACGAGTTTGTCAAGATTCCCTGTCCCGAAAGCTTTCGGGACAGGGAATCTTAAATCTTGCCAAGCAGACAGACGGCATATGCGGCAATGCCTTCGCCGCGGCCTATGAAGCCCATGCCTTCATTCGTCTTTGCCTTGAGGTTTATATTGCCGGCGGGGATGCCTGTCTTTGACAAGGACTCCTTGATTGCATCGATAAAGGGTGAAATTTTTGGCTGCTCTGCGATAATCGTCGTATCCACCCATGCCACAGAATATCCGTTCATCCGGGCAAGCCCGAGAATATACTTGAGCATTTCAGTGCTCACAGCATCTTTCCATTTTGGATCGCTGTCAGGAAAATGTTTGCCGATGTCGCCAAGCCCGAGCGCCCCGATGATAGCGTCGGTAATGGCGTGGCAAAGTACATCTGCGTCGGAATGACCGGTGAGCCCTTTCTCAAAGGGGATATCTACCCCGCCGATGATCAGCTTTCTTCCTTCAGCAAGCTGGTGTGAATCATAACCAAAACCTATCCTCATGCCTCACCCTTCTTCATTTTGAGAAAGACCTCTGCGATCAACAAGTCCTCGGGGGTTGTAACCTTTATGTTTGTATAAGAACCCTGAAACATCTTTATTTTGCCGCCGTTTCTCTCAACCAAAGCAGAATCGTCTGTGGTGTAAAAAGAGTCTGCCATAGCTTTTTCGTAGGCATCAAATAGCGCCTGAAAATGGAATATCTGCGGCGTCTGCACTGCCCACAGCAGATCTCTTTTGGGAGTGTTTCTGACAATCCCGTCTTTGACTTCCTTGATTGTGTCTTTTACCGGCACTCCCACCACCACACCATCGCAGTCTTTTAATTTTTGCAGTGCATCTTTTATTACCGAAGGCTCTATTAAAGGCCGCACACCGTCATGGACAAGCACAACGGAATCCTTATCACGTATCAGGCTCAACCCGTGGAAGACCGAATCCTGCCTCTCCCTGCCTCCCGGCGCTATGCGCCTGATCTTTGTAATCTTATACTCTTCAAACAGCCTGCTGCACAGTTTCATGTCCGACTCTTTCACAACAGGGATGATCTCTGCAATCTCAGGGATGCCCTGAAGGACCTCGACAGCCCATATCATCAGGGGTTTACCGCCGAGACTCTCAAATGGTTTGTTCTTGCCTTCGCCGTATCTCCTGCCAAGGCCTGCAGCCGGGACTATAGCTATAACTTTATTTTTCATGCAGTTAAAGTGTCCGCTATGAGTGTAAGCATAAAGCCTTTGCTGACACTGGCACTAATAACTGACACTTTTTTATTTGACAGCCCTTGCTTCCTCTCGTTCATATTCTTCCTTTGCCTTCCCGAATATCATCCTCCCTGCTGTTGTCTGAAGCACACTGGTCACCACAACTTCGGCATTTCTCCCCATGAGCTTGCGGCCGTTTTCAACTACAACCATCGTACCATCCTCAAGATAGGCAACTCCCTGATTATACTCTTTTCCTTCCTTCAGAACAAAAACCCTCATCGTCTCTCCAGGCAGGACAACGGGTTTCAGTGAGTTTGCCAGTTCATTTATATTCAGTACCGATACCCCTTGCAACTGGGCGACTTTGTTGAGATTAAAATCATTCGTTATGACTTTGGCATTCAACATCTGTCCGAGGGCAACAAGCTTTGCATCAACCTCCTTGATCTTTGGGAAGTCTTCTGTAACAATCTTTACGGTTATGTTCGTCATCTTCTGGATTTTATGCAGCACATCCAGGCCTCTCCTCCCCCGTGCCCTTTTTATGGGGTCCTGTGAATCTGCGATATACTGAAGTTCCTGGAGGATGAATTGCGGGACCGCAAAAATACCTTCCAGAAAACCGGCCTCACAAATATCTGCTATGCGTCCGTCAATAATAACGCTTGTATCGAGGATTTTCAGGTTTTCATCAATCCCCTTCCCTCTGAACATATTGAAAAGTCCCGGAAGGGTTATCCCCTTGCCCCTTCTGAGTCCGATGATGAGTCCGCCGTAGCCGAAAATGCCTTTTAAAACAAAGGATGCGGCTTCCATATCATCACTGACAAGGACCTTGATAGGAATAAAAACAAGTGCTGCGAATAAAAGACCTGAGGCCAGACCGATCAGGCCGCAGATAAGAGCGCCGAAATCAACCTTTCTGAGTATAACATCGGAATACATGGTTATTATGCCCAGCAGCGCTCCGATAGCAACCCCGTATTCCATATGACCGTATCTGAGGCCGAGCAGATACCCTGAGATCGTGAATAAGGCAAGGACGGCAAATTTAATAATAAGAAACATGTCTATCACCTCCCCTGGAATAGATTGAGATCAATAAACCTATAAAAAGCCTTTAGCCGCAGATAACCAAAAGTAGGCGCTTCTAAGCGAGACCGCAGGGTATCTAAATTTAACTACCCCTCCCTTGAGGGGAGGGGATAAAGGGGAGGGTGATGACTACGGTTCTAATCACCCCCACCTAACCTCCCCCCTCAAGGGGGAGGAACTAATTAGTGTCTGTGTATAAACTCTCTTTTCCTGTTTGTCATTTGCTTAAAGCACCTACTTATGGGAAAAATCCGCGTCAATCCGTGAAAATCTGCGGCCAAATGTTTTTTATCAGGTTAATCGGCCTTGACAGTCATATAAAACTTTTTTCCGCCTCTGTTTATAAACATCAGCACAGTATCGCCGGAATGTATATCAGCCACGACCCGGTTGTAAACTTCAATTCCAGTGATTTTTTTCCCGTCTATCTCCTGGATGACGTCGCCCTTTCTCAGACCTGCATCTTCCACAGAACTGCCGGGTTCCACCCTGACCGCAACAACTCCCTTTTCATCCCTTGAAAGCCCCAGTTGTCTTGATATTTCCCTGGTGAGTTCGATCACGCTCAGGCCGCTAAGTCCTTCAAACTCGGATTCTTCAGGGACATTGCCCGGCGCGGCCTCAGCGATATCTTTTGGGAGTTCCGCAGTGGTAACGTTTAAATTATATTCCTTGCCGGATCTCATTATGGTGAGCTGTATCTGCACTCCGACCTTGCTCTGCGCCACCATATTCCTGAGATTCCCCACATCGCTGACCTTTTTGCCGTTAAATTCAAGGATGATATCCCCTCTCTTTAAGCCGGCCTTTTCTGCTGGACTCCCCTTTGCCACATCTCCCACAAGCGCGCCCTTTGCTGTTTTGAGCCCGAACTTCTGGGAAAGCTCAGGCGTAATCTCCTGAATGGTAACCCCAAGCCATCCCCTTGTGACTTTACCCTTCTGGAGCAGTTGTTCCATAACAAGACGGGTCATATTGCTGGGGACAGCAAAGCCTATGCCCTGGTATCCGCCTGACCTTGAAAAAATAGCCGTGTTGATCCCGACCACTTCACCTTTTGTGTTGACAAGCGGCCCGCCTGAATTACCCGGGTTGATTGCAGCATCCGTCTGGATAAAGTCTTCATAGTCTGCAATGCCGACATTCGCCCTTCCGACCGCGCTGATTATCCCCATCGTAACTGTATGGCTCAATCCATAAGGGTTGCCGATAGCAAGCACGAACTCGCCGACCTGCAGCTTGTCTGAGTCAGCCCACTGCACTGCGTAGAGACTTTCAGCATCGATCTTTACAATGGCAATGTCCGTCTTGTTGTCGGCTCCGATCACCTTTGCCTTGAAAGACCTCTTGTCAAAAAGCGTGACCCTGATCTCATCGGCCTGTTCAATCACATGGTTGTTTGTAATGATATATCCGTCCGGCGAAACTATTACACCGGAGCCAAGGCTCTGTTCCTTCCACTTTTTTGGCATCTTGAAATCGCGGAACGGGGAAAAAAAATCAAAAAAAGGATCCTCGGGAAACGGCATAAGCTCTCTTTTTATGACCTTTGTCGTCGAAATATTCACTACTGAAGGCGAAAGAGAACTCGCTATCTCCGAAAAAGCCTTGCTCGACTCAGCGATCTGTCTGGGGACATTGGGAGCAAAAGAGACATATCCCTTCTGCTGCCCTGTGATTTTCCCTAAAAAATAGAATGATACACCTCCCAAAAGAAACCCTATGAGTAAAACGGAAATTCCGATAACTGTTTTATTTTTCATTATGTTTCATTATAATAGTGCGAGGGAAATGTTGTAAAGGGTCTTTCCTTGACAAAAACTCTTTTTGATGCTAATTTTCAAAGCTCAAATGTAACTTGGGGATACTAGGTTAGACACAGAGAAATTAACTCTTGGGCCTGATCAATACCAAAAATTCAATCCCTGCTGAATATAAGGAGGTTACTTATGTTAAAACGTTATCTATTGGCCCCCGGGCCGACTCCTGTTCCACCGGAGGCCTTGCTGGCAATGGCTATGCCTATAATACACCACCGGTCCCCGGATTTTCTCCCGGTGATCGATTCAGCCAAAAAAGGGCTGCAGTGGCTGTATCAGACAAAAAATGACGTCCTCATCATCTGCTCCACAGGCACAGGAGGCATGGTCGGCACAGTCAATAATTTCTTCAGCTCAGGCGACAAGGCCCTGGTGATTAATGCAGGCAACTTCGGGGAACGCTGGACAAAGATCTGCAAGGCATACAGCCTGTCCGTCGAAGAAATAAAAATTGACTGGGGATATACAGTCAAACCTGAAGATATTGAAAAGGCGCTTAAAAAAGACCCTTCCATAAAGGGAGTTTTCGTTCAGGCCTCAGAGACCTCCACAGGGGTATACCACGACATCAAGGCGATAGCAGGGATCGTCAAAAAATATGAAAACACCATCCTCGTGGTTGATGCCATCTCAGCGCTTGTCGCCCATGACCTCAGGATGGATGAGTGGGGGATTGATGTGCTAATCGGAGGCTCCCAGAAAGGGCTGATGCTCCCGCCGGGACTGGCCTTTATCGGAGTAAGTGAAAAGGCATGGGCCTTTGCCGAAAAATCCACAGCTCCTAATTTTTATTTCAATTTTAAAAAAGAACGTGAATCCCTCGCAAAAAACCAGACAAACTTCACGTCTCCCGTCACCCTCATCATCGGGCTGAACGAGAGCCTGAAGATCCTTCAGGCCGAAGGGCTCGAAAACGCCTTCAAGCGCCATGAAAGACTTGCTCATGCAACAAGAGAGGCGGTCAAGGCGATCGGCCTCGAGATGTTCACGAAAGAATCGCCCAGTTGCTCAGTTACAGCTATCAATGCTCCTGCCGGGATAGACGGTCAGGAAATATATAAGAACCTCAGGGTAAAATACGGCATCACAGCAGCAGGAGGCCAGGGACATGCAAAGGGCAAGATATTCAGGATCGCCCACCTCGGATATGCTGACACCTTCGATGTCATCACAGCAATCGCAGGAGTCGAGATGACCCTGAAAGGCATGGGGCACCCACTGAAACTCGGGACAGGTGTTGCTGTTGCCCAGGAATTATTAATGGTTTAGGAGGACGAAAATTTAATGAAAGTTTTAGTCAGCGATAATATATCTCAAAAAGGCGTAGATATTCTAAAAAAAGCAGGTCTTGAAGTTGATGTCAAAACAGGAATGAAGCCTGAGGAGCTTAAGGCATGTATCGGCGAATACAGCGGCCTGGTGATCCGTTCAGCCACAAAGGTTACATCCGAGATCATTGATGCTGCGGTGAATCTAAAGGTGATAGGAAGGGCAGGCTCCGGCCTTGACAATGTTGATAAGGCAGCCGCCTCCAAAAAAGGCATAGTCGTCATGAACACCCCTGGCGGCAACACGGTCACAACAGCAGAACATTCCATAGCGATGCTCTTTGCAGTGGCGCGCCTGATACCCCAGGCAACCGCCTCAATGAAGGCCGGAAAATGGGAAAAGAAGAAGTTCATGGGCGTAGAGCTATACCATAAGACACTGGGCGTTATCGGCCTTGGGAATATCGGGGGACAGGTTGCAAGAAAGGCGCTGGGTCTTGAGATGAACGTCATCGCCTATGATCCTTTCCTGAGCGAAGAAACCGCAAAAAACTCCGGCATAAGAAAGGTATCTCTGGAAGAACTCTTCAGGGAAGCGGATTTTATCACCATCCATACACCGCTGACCCCTGAGACTAAGAATATCATTAACACCGGGACAATCGCTACCATGAAAGACGGCGTGAGAATAATCAGTTGCGCCCGCGGTGGCATCATCAATGAACATGATCTGTACGAGGCGCTCAAAAGCGGGAAAGTGGCAGGAGCTGCCCTCGATGTATTTGAGAAGGAGCCGCCTGTTGACAACCCCTTGCTCACACTCGACAATGTCATCTGCACACCGCATCTCGGAGCATCTACAGAAGAGGCCCAGGAAAACGTGGCCCTCGCTGTGGCAGAGCAGATAGCGGACTATCTCGTCAATGGGACCATCCGCAATGCAGTGAACTTCCCTTCCATCCCGAGCGATCAGGTCCCCCGTCTGCAGCCGTATATAACCCTGGCTGAAAAACTTGGCGGATTTTGCTCGCAGATCTTCACCGGGGGAGCAACAGAGATCACGGTCGAGTATCACGGAGATGCATCGAGCATTAATACTGCTCCGGTGACCATTGCAGCTCTCAAGGGATACCTGACTCCGATCCTCCTTGAAACTGTCAATTTCGTTAACGCGCCTTTCATCGCCAAGGAGCGGGGCATAGAGGTAAAAGAGGTCAAAAGCAGCGATGCAGGCGATTATCAGAATATGATAGCCTTAAGGATAAAGGCAAAGGATACTGAAATTTTAGTTGCCGGAACGCTCTTCAGCAAAAAAGACCCGAGGATCATATTAATAGACGATTACAAGGTCGAGGTCGTACCTGAAGGCGTGCTCCTGCTGATACACAACAACGACAAGCCAGGCGTAATCGGCAATCTCGGCACACTCATGGGAAAAAACAATATCAATATCGCAAGGATGCATTTTGGCAGGGAATCTGCCGGCGGCATGGCCATTTCCGTTATCAGCATTGACACTTCACCGGCCCCTGAGATCATTGAAGAGATCAGGAAACTGCCCAATATACTTTCCGTAAAGCAGATAAGTCTGTAAAACGGTTGGTTCATATTAACGTTTAAGAGAGGTTATACAATGTCTGTAATAGTTATAGTTGGCGCTCAATGGGGTGACGAAGGCAAGGGGAAGATCGTAGACGTTCTTACAGAAAAGGCCGATATTGTTGCAAGATACCAGGGTGGTCACAATGCCGGCCACACCGTTGTCATCAATAACAAAAAATTCGTTCTGCATCTTATACCCTCAGGGATACTGCATAAAAATACCGTCTGCATTATAGGCAACGGCGTTGTTGTCGAGCCGCAGGCCTTAATAAAGGAAATTACAGACCTGAGAAAACGGAGCATCAAGGTATCCGGCAATCTCCTCCTCAGCAGGAACGCTCATCTCATCATGCCATATCATCTGGCGCTCGACTTTGCCAGCGAAAAGACAAAAGGCAAAAAAAGCATCGGCACAACAGGAAGAGGAATAGGCCCTACATACTCCGACAAAATGGCAAGGATCGGCCTACGGGTAGGGGACCTTTTATCGCCTGAAGTATTTCAGGAAAAACTCAAAACAAACCTTAAAAATGTCAATTTCCTGTTGAAAAACCTATATAAGATGCCTGTGTTTAACGCAAAGAAGATATTTGACGAATACATGGGATATGCCGGGACACTCCATAAATATATAACTGATACTGACATCATAATAAATACAGCGATAGCAAAAAAGAAAAACCTTCTGCTTGAAGGCGCCCAAGGCACACTTCTTGATATCGACCATGGAACATACCCGTTTGTCACCTCATCCAATTCGATTGCAGGAGGCGCGTGCACCGGTCTGGGAATAGGCCCTACAATGATAACCGGCGTGATCGGCATAGTAAAGGCCTATACTACAAGAGTGGGCAGCGGCCCTTTTCCAACAGAACTGCATGACGCAATTGGAAAGAGAATGCGCGAAAAAGGCGGCGAGTTTGGGGCGACCACCGGCAGGCCAAGAAGATGCGGATGGCTCGATACAGTCATTTTGAAGCATTCCACGGCAGTTAACGGATTCTCCGGCATAGTCATTACAAAGCTTGACATCCTGGACGGCCTTGATACCATTAAAATATGCACTTCATACAAATACAAGGGCAAGACCTTGACAGATATGCCCAAGGATCTTGCCATACTCGAAAACTGCACACCTGTATATGAAGAATTTAAAGGCTGGCAAGAGAGCACCGAGGGGATAACCGAATTCAGGAAATTGCCCGCGCAGGCTCAGGCGTATATACGAAAAATCGAGGAACTCATCGGAGTAAAAACAGTCATCATATCTACCGGGCAGAAAAGGGATGAACTCATCATGCTGCAGGAGCAGTTTTGAAGCCAGGCCGCACACATGACAGATTTATCAGAAGGCTCGAAACTGAATTTACTGCAGATAACAAAAACTACAGGGGGATATCCAGCAATCTTTCCATAAGCGGTCTTTTTATCAGGACGCAGCACGCCTTTGTGCCGGATACCATAGTCGATATCGTGATACACCTGCCTGACGCAGCAGACGTAAAACTGAAGGGCAGAGTCAAACATGCGAGCAAGACGCCTATTGTGTCTTTAAAAAACGGCATGGGCATCGAAATTCTGGAAAACAATCCGCTATATATTTCTTTTATTAAGTCTGTTATCCCGGACGCGCGGGAAAAAACAGGCTCTAAAGACCTGAAGCTGGATACAATTTTTCATAAAAATATCGATGAGTCACTGAAGACTGGACCCCTGCCGGCTGAATTTACAATAATCACCTGTCCTCAGTGCGGCGTCAGGAACAAGGTCAGCACTGTGAAGCTTTCCCTTGGGCCGAAATGCGGCAAATGCGGTTATCTTCTTACGGCCGTAGTCTGACATCCAAATTTATCAATTTTCTCTATCCTTCAGAGTGCCCCTCCTGCGGAAAAGAGACGGACACCTTTTCAATCGCTCCTTTTTGTTTGGTTTGTTGGTCAGGCATGGAAAAATATACCGGTCCATGCTGTCGCATTTGTGCCACCCCTTTTACTTCTGAAGATGCGACCGTCTGCGCTGAGTGCATGAAAAAGCCTCCATATTTTGCAAAGGCGATGAGTTTTGGCCTTTTTGACGGCACCCTGGCAACAGCCATCCATTTCTTTAAATTTCAGCGCATAAAAAGACTGCGGAGTCCTCTGGGGGAACTTCTGGCAGATTTTGATATTGCAGGGATAGACGCAATCATCCCTGTACCGCTGAGCATCAAAGGATTGCGGGAGCGCGGGTTCAATCAGTCGCTTCTTCTTGCAAAGAACCTCTCGGACAGGAAAAGGATTCCCCTTCTTATGGACAGCCTTTTGAAGAAGTCTGAAACACGTCCCCAGCTCGGCCTTTCAAAAAATGAACGCAGGTTAAATCTTAAAGGCGCCTTCAGGACAAACAGGAAATTTACCGGCATGAGACTGCTGCTGATAGATGATGTGATGACAACAGGCTCTACTGTAAATGAATGTTCAAAAGAACTCCTGCTTGCAGGCGCGGAAGAGGTGACAGTTCTTACACTTGCCAGGGCGCATTATCTTTAGAAGGCTGATTCAGTAAAAAACCTTTTCGAGAAAGAGGCCTTTTGCCGGGGCTGTAGGGCCGGCCATTTTTCTGTCACATGAAGTGAGGATGTTTCTGACTGTTTCTGGTGATATTCTGCCTTTGCCCACTTCTGTGAGCGTGCCGACGATATTTCTGACCATATGCCTTAAAAAGGCATTCGCCTCTATCTGTATTTTGATAAAGTCTCCCTGAATTTTTGCAGTCATAAAATCCAGTGAATCATAACCGGCAAGTGTAATTGCATATATGGTCCTGATTGTTGTTTTCGCCCCGCAGCCGGCGCCTCTGAAGGCTGAAAAATCGTGCTCACCCTGAAGCAGCGCCGCAGCCTTGCTCATGCTGTCAATATCAAGGCTTACGGGCATTCTCCATGTGTACCGGTGAAGAAAAACAGACTGCTTTTGAGTTTTTTCAATGAGGTAAAAATAGCTCTTTTTAACAGCCCTGTATCTTGGATGAAATTCAGAGTCAAGCTCCTCAGCCTCGAGAATCCGCATGTCCCCTGGAAGCTTTGCATTAATAGCTTTTTTTAGTGTATCTGTCCTGAGTTTTGAGGCGGTTTGGAATACCGCCACCTGTCCCAGCGCATGGACTCCTGCATCTGTCCTGCTTGCGCTGACGAGCTTTATATCTTCACCTGTAATGCTGCAGATAGTCTTGCTCATGATGTCCTGGATTGTCAGTCCGGACCTTTGTGTTTGCCAGCCCTGATAGCCTGTGCCATCGTATTCCATGATCAATTTTATATATTTCATTCTGTATAGGTTGTATGCATGTTATTTCGCAAGTCAGGTTTTTGGCGCAGCGTTAAGAGGGGTGGATTTATCAAGAAGAAAAATCGTTCAACAGTTTGATCATTGTACATGCTTTGGCAATATATTTGTTATAAATATTTTTACAAGCTCAGGGTCGAATTGGGTTCCGGCATTTCGCTGGATTTCATCCAGTGCATCTTCCAAGGATACCGGTATTTTATAGGACGTTTCACTTGTCATGGCATCGAATGCCTCGGCAATGCTGATTATTCTTGCAGCAAACGGTATGTCATCGCCCTTTAGTCTCGAAGGATACCCATAGCCGTCGTATCTTTCATGATGATGAAGAATAATCGGCGCGATATGGGCATAGAAGTTAATAGGTTTTATCATTTCATATCCTATAACGGGATGCTGCATGAGTTCTTCTTTATTAAAGACAATATCGGAGTGCATCTGTAAAAAGCCAACGTCGTGCAGAAGACTGGCGAAGTAAATTTTTTTTTGGGCTTCTTCCGGCATATTCAAGGCTTTTGCAATGATATTGCTGTATCTGGCGACTCTCCTTGAATGTCCTTTTTTGTTGGATATCTGAAAATCTATCGCCTCAAGCAGTATTTCCGTAAGATGGATTTCATAATTTTTCTGGTCTTCGGCAAGTCTGGTTTTTAAAATAGACATAGCTGCCTGATCAGCAAGGTATGTTATGATTTCCTCATCACGCAGCCTGTAAGGATGTTTATCTTTTTTGTTTAAGAGTGTAAGAACGCCGATCACGCGCTCTTTTGTTTTTAATGGCACGCACATGACAGACCTGATCTTAAAGCCGGGCAGGGAGTCAAAATCAGGGTGAACCCTGTCATCTTTTGACACATCGTTAATACGCACTGTCAGCCCTTTTTCTGCAGTCCATCCTATCAGGCCTTTTCCTTTTTCAACATAAGTTCCCAGTAAGGGAGCAATTTCCTCCCCTCTTCCAATTTTAAATACCAACTTGTCACCGTCCTCCATCAACAAGAGAGAGCCGGTCTCTGAATGGGTGAGCGACAGCGCGTAATCCATTATCTTTTCAAGGAGGATGTCGCCGTAGACCTCCTCTCTCAGGTCTTTTGTTATGTTTAGTAATCTGTCAAGACGCAGGCTGTAATCCCCTATTATTCTGAGGGTCTGTCGTGAGGATGCTATTAAAAGATAGAGACCGAGAAGTGACAGCACGAAAGTGAAAGACATTATTACAGAAATAGAGACGTCAGGTAAAAAATCAAAAAAAGGCGAAATCGGTTCATAGAGATATGCAAAAATAATACTGAAAAGGGTGGTAATAACGAAGCTGACTACTAAAATGAGGACCCGTATTTTTTTGCTTATTTCTTGAATTACCGAATTTTTTGATGCCTCAGGACATTTGCCATCCATACTAAACAATACAAAAGAATGGGAACTATGTCAATTCCCATAGCATTTCTTTAATATGACAAACACGGATGTTGTGTTCTGCGATGAGAATTCAAAAAAACTTGAATAATTAGAAGTTAACCGATAGAATTACATAACATGAAAATTATCAAAAATAACTCTGATTTCCAGAAATTCCTTGATGCCCTGCAAGTGCGCGGCGCGGCGGCTGACAGCGCTGTTGAGCGGGATGTAAGAGGCATTCTTCAGGACGTAAAAGAAAACGGTGATAAAGCCGTGCTGAAATATACGAGAAAATTCGATGATAAAAAGGCAGAGGAACTCACTGTCACTGCTGCTGAGATCAAAAGAATTGCTGCAAAGGCAAAACCCGGGATTGTAAAGGCGCTGGAAAGCACTGCAAGGCGGATAAGGAAATTTCATGAAATGCAGGCGGATAGTTCATGGTCTTTTGCTGAAGGCGACACATTACTCGGACAGATTATCCGTCCGCTGAAGCGGGTCGGAGTTTATGTTCCGGGGGGAAAAGCTGCTTATCCTTCGACGGTTTTGATGAACGTCATCCCAGCTCAGGTTGCAGGGGTGAAAGATATAGTGGTCTGCGTTCCCGCACCTGAAGGGCAGTTAAATCCTCACGTAATGGCAGCCCTAAGAATGCTTGGCATTAAAGAAGTCTATAAGATCGGCGGCGCACAGGCGGTCGGCGCAATGGCCTTCGGGACAAAGAACATCAATAAAGTCGATAAGATTGTAGGCCCCGGCAATATCTATGTCGCAACAGCCAAGAAGCTGGTATTCGGGATTGTTGACATCGATATGATCGCAGGCCCGAGTGAGATTCTGATTATCGCAGACAAATCAGCGGATGCAGCCTTTATAGCAGCGGACTTGTTAGGCCAGGCAGAACATGATGAACTCGCCTCATCAGTGCTTATAACAGACTCCAGCGAGCTTGCAGAAAGGGTATCAAAGGAGATCAATTCGCAGTTGGCCGGACTTAAGAGGCGCAAAATTGCCAAGGCGTCCCTTGATAATTACGGGGCCATTGTTATTGCCGGAAATATTAAGGAAGCGGTCAAGCTTTCAAACCGGATAGCCCCGGAGCACCTGGAGGTTATGACGGAAAAGCCCATGGATATTCTGCCGATGATCGAGAATGCCGGGGCGATATTTCTCGGCCCCTGGACGCCTGAGGCGCTGGGAGATTATGCGGCAGGGCCGAATCATACCCTGCCGACAGGCGGGACAGCGCGGTTTTTCTCGCCTTTGGGAGTTTATGATTTCTACAAACGCTCGAGCCTGCTCAGCTTCAGCAAAAAAGGTTTTCTGCGCTTGTCAAAGCTTGTAGAGACAATTGCTGAGGCCGAGGGACTTGAAGCCCATGGAAATACTATCCGGGTGAGAAAAAAGGGACTGAAAAGAATTACCAAAGAAATATAAATAAATCAGGAAGGAATGTATGTATGAAATCCAAAGCTAAAATTCTCAATCTGGGTCTGCCAAAGGGGAGCCTCCAGGAATCCACCTTGAAGCTTTTCAAAAAAGCAGGCTATCACATAGCTGTATCGAACCGCTCATATTATCCTGTTTTCGACGACAAGGACATAGAGTCCATGCTTATCAGGGCACAGGAGATGGCCAGATATGTCGAAAACGGTATTCTTGACTGCGGCCTGACCGGCCATGACTGGATAATGGAGCAGGCTGCTGATGTGCATGAGGTCGCTGAATTAAATTACGGCAAAGAAGGCCTCAAACCTGTAAAATGGGTCATCGCTGTGCCTAATGATTCCAAAATAAAAACCATCAAAGACCTCAATGGCAAGCGGATAGCAACAGAGCTGGTAGGATTTACAAAGCGATATCTTAAATCCAAGAATATCAAGGCAGAGATCGATTTTTCATGGGGCGCCACAGAAGTGAAACCGCCGCATCTGGCAGATGCCATTGTCGAGTTGACTGAGACGGGATCGTCTCTTCGGGCGAATAACCTGAGAATTATCGAGACAGTTCTTGAATCAAGCACCAGATTTATAGCCAACAAAAAGGCCTGGCAGGACAAATGGAAAAGACAGAAGATGGAAAACATTGTCATGCTCTTAAAGGGCGCGCTTGCTGCTGAAGAAAAAGCCGGCCTTAAGATGAATGTTACACAGAAAGACCTGAAACATGTGATGAGTCTTCTGCCTGCGATGCACTCTCCGACGATATCCGCTCTGTCTGATGTGGGCTGGTATGATCTTGATGTGGTGATAGACGAAAAAATGCTCTGTGACCTTATTCCCAAACTCAAAAAAGCCGGCGCCTCGGGAATTGTTGAATATCAGTTAAATAAAGTTATTCCGTAGCATTTTGAATAGGGGGTTTTTGCTTGACAAGAGTTATTTGTTTGCTATAAAATTTTTAGCTTAAGAAGGCATTTTATGCCTAATACCAACTTTAAAGGGGGTAGAGGATTGCATGCTTTAGGTACCCATTTATTGGTGGAATTGAGGGACTGTAACCCGAAGATTCTAAAAGACTTGAAAAAGGTAAAAAACGCATTAGTCTCTGCAGCAAAGGAAGCCAAAGCAACGATAGTTGATATATCCTTCCATGAGTTCAGCCCCTTCGGCATCAGCGGCATGGTGATCATTGCAGAATCACATCTTTCAATACATACGTGGCCGGAGTATGCGTATGCAGCGGTTGACATCTTCACGTGCGGAGACCTTATAAAACCGGAGGTTGCAGCGGCCTTCCTGACAAAGGAGTTCGAATGCAAGAGTCCTTCTTTTGTTGAAGTTAAAAGAGGGATACTGTCTCCTGTTAATGAAAAATTGCCGCATAAAATTACGAATCTCGAATTAGCGCCCGTAATTTAAATAAGACCTGAATTGAGCGATTCTTTTGTGAAGAATGTTTCCTGGTGCGCTTTCATAACAAAAAGCACTCACCCATCAGGTGTCATTCCCGCAATCCCGTCCCGAAAGCTTTCGGGATTCGGGAGGTCGGTAATCCTTCCGAAAAAGCGGGAAAGATTCCCCGAAAGCTTTCGGGGAATGACAGAGTCGAGAATCGCTCAACTTGGGTAAGAATTATTTGGCAGCAGCAGCAGATTAATTATAAGAGAAAAAGAGAAGGCAGCGGTTATTGCCCTGCCTTCTCTTTTATGTTTTCTCAGGAGCTTTGTCTGTCAGGGCTGCTATTCCGGGCAATTCCTTGCCTTCAAGCAGCTGAAGGGAAGCGCCCCCGCCAGTCGAAATAAAAGACAGGGCGTTTGTCACGCCTGCCCTGTGTACTGCAAGGGCAGTATCGCCACCCCCAACAATGGTTAGGGCATAAGCATCAGCTATAGAATGGGCAATCGAAAAGGTCCCTCTGGAGAAGGCATCGATTTCAAATACTCCCATCGGACCGTTCCAGAGGATTGTTTTGGCATTTTCCAGCGCCTCTGAAAATAATTTCACGGTGGCAGGCCCTATATCAAGCGCCTTCCAGCCTTTCGGGATTTCCATAGTGGGAACAATTTTTGTTTCAGCCCCTGGCTCCAAAGTCTGCGCGATAACACAGTCTACAGGAAGATAAAATTTTATGCCTGCACTTTTCAGTTTTTTCCGGATCCGCTGTGCTGTTTCGATCATATCAGCTTCGACAAGCGAGTCTCCGACTTCGTATCCCATGGCCTTGATAAAGGTAAAGGCCATGCCGCCGCCTACGAGCACCTTGTCAACCTTGTCCTCAAGGTGCTCAAGGACCCCGATCTTGCCGGACACCTTTGCGCCACCCAGCACCGCCACGAAAGGCCGTATAGGATTATCTACAACACCTTTTAAATATTCTATTTCCTTCTTCATCAGGAACCCGGCAGCCGATGGAAGGAACTTGGCAATTCCTACAGTCGAGGCATGTACTCTATGGGCAGCGCCAAAGGCATCGTTGACAAAAAAGTCAGCGAGCTTTGCGAGGCTTTTAGCAAAATTCTCATTATTTTCTTCTTCTTCAGCGTGATATCTCAGGTTTTCAAGCAAAATAACATCGCCGTCTTTCATTTTGGAGATAAGACTTTCAACTTGGGGGCCGATGCAGTCAGGCGCAAAAATAACGTCTTTGTCAAGCAGACGCTGAAGTCTTTTTGCAACAGGCGCCAGACTATAACGGGGGTCCGGCTTTCCTTTCGGCCTGCCAAGGTGAGAGGCCAGAATGACCCTGGCCCCTTCATCAATAACATAATTAATTGTCGGCACTGTGGAACGTATCCTGCTGTCATCAGTGATTCTCAGATTGTCGTCAAAAGGGACATTGAAATCAACCCTGATAAAGACCTTCTTCCCTTTTATGTTAAGCTCATCGATCGAAAGCTTATCAAGCACATCCTTTATTGACAAAGTATCTGAGTTGCTTTTTCTTATCATCGGGAATCAGCTCCTTATATATCAGCTTCGTTTGTTGATAATGTAAATGGCAAGGTCCCTGAGTCGTGAGCTGTAGCCCCATTCATTGTCATACCATGAAATGACTTTGACCATTCTCTTTTCCATGACTTTTGTCAATGTTGCGTCAAAGATAGAGGAGTGGGGATTGCCGTTGAAGTCTACAGAGACAAGGGGCTCTTCCGTATACTGGAGAATCCCTTTCATAGGCCCTTCAGCCCATTTTTTCATAACAGCGTTCACCTCAGCCTCGGTCGTATCTTTGTTCAGTTCTGCAACCAGATCAACAGCCGATACGTTTGGCGTAGTGACCCTCATCGCAAAGCCATCAAGTTTTCCCTTCAGCTCCGGCAGTACCAGTCCTATAGCCTTCGCAGCGCCGGTAGTGGAAGGAATCATGGAAAGCGCGGCTGCCCTTGCCCTTCTTAAGTCCTTGTGCGGCAGGTCAAGGATCCTCTGATCATTGGTATAGGAATGCACCGTTGTCATAAGTCCTCTAATAATACCGAATTCCTTATGCAGGACTTTTGCTATAGGGGCAAGGCAGTTTGTCGTACATGAAGCGTTTGATATGATTTTGTGTTTTGACGGGTCAAGGATTTCTTCATTGATCCCCAGACAGACGGTCACATCAGGTTCATTTGCCGGCGCTGATATGATGACCCATTTTGCACCTGCCTCAAGGTGTTTTGTGGCGTTCTGTCTGTCAGTGAAAAGGCCGGTAGACTCGATGACAATATCAACATTCAGGTCTTTCCAGGGAAGTTTTTCAGGTGATCTTTCTGCAGAGATCTTTATCTCATGTCCGTCTACGATAAGGCTGTTGTCCTTAGCTTGTACGTCTGCCTGAAAAATCCCGTGCACCGAATCATATTTAAGAAGATGGGCGAGTGTCCTGGCGTCTGTGAGATCATTGATCGCAACAATCTCAAACTCCTGATAACCTTTGCTTGCCCTGAGAAAGTTCCTGCCGATCCTGCCAAAACCATTGATTGCTATGCGTACTGACATTGATACCCCCTTTAAAAAGTGTTTTTGAAAATATTCAAGACCAATCCTGTTAAGAGCTTCGGATAAAAATATGTAGATTTAGGCGGCATTCTTAATGACGCCAGTGCGACCTTTTCAACATCCCCGACTTGAGTAGGGTTCAGAAAAAAGGCTGCGCTAAAAGTATTCTCTTTTACGAGGCTTATGCACTTATTTACATCCATTTCATAGGAAATGCCGTCATTGATGTCCAGTTTCCTGAAAATAAGCTCGTGAAGCACTGTTACGTCAAGGTCTTTCAGCGCAGGCGCTGCATCTGAAATGCCTTCGCCTTTGTAACTAAGCTTATACCATGAATCGCCGCCTTTATACAAACCGAAAACATCTCTTTTCCCTGCGATTGAATCAGCAATATCAAAGCTGCCGCTTATCTGCTGTATTTCAAAATCAGATGAAAGCCTGTCCAAGGCATCGGCAGGGATATTCCTCACGAGTCTGTGCGTCGGGAGTATGGTCAGACCTTCGTCAGACATGTTTGCAAGAAACATCAGAACATAATCAAAAGGCCTTGCTGAGCCGGAATCCCCTTCTTTTTCCCGCATTTCTTTCCGGTACTCCAGGGCAGTCTCATACCGGTGGTGCCCGTCGGCAATGAATATGGCCTTGTCCTTAAGTTCGTTTTTAATAATATTAATTGTATCGCTGTCTTCTATTGCCCATAGCCGGTGGATTGCTCCGTCGGCGTCTTTTGCAGCAATGTAAGGCTGAGTTTTGTTTATATCTGAGAGGACAGAGGAAGTTTTTCCGTCCGGACTGTTATAGAGCGAGAAGATCGGACTGATGTTTGCGCCGCATATCCGCATCAGTTCCAGACGGTCTTGCTTGGGTTTGGAATGGGTGCATTCGTGGGGGTGAATATTGCCCTTGCCAAGCTCCTCAAGCCTTACGAGGCCGAGAAAGCCTCTCAAGGTCTGCTCCTTGCCGTGTATTTTGTACGCTAGCTCGCAGGAATAGAAGCAAGGGGTCCGGCTTGTTATAAGAACACCTTCTTTTAACCAGTTCTCAAGTAATTTTTGGGCCCTGGTGTATTTGTTTTCAGCGCTGTCGTCTCCGGGGAGTTCTTTGCCGAAATCTATGCGGACAATATTATGCGGACTTTTCCTGTACAGTTCTTCCTTGTATTCAGGCGTAATAATATCGTAGGGAGGAGCAAGCAAATCTTCCCCTGCGGCCTTTGATGCCTGGGGTACATTAAAAAGGACACCTTTAAAAGGGACTACTTCAGCCATGTTGTTAATTCCTCGTGAAAAAAAGATTTGTTATTGTAGCATGTGGATTCTTTTGAATTCCAGCATAAGAAAAAAGCCGGCTAAGCTATACAGAGCGTCATTAATAATTGCACATGCTTTGTCATTCCCGCTTGCCGGGAATCTTTCTTTCCGGAAGGATGCCGGACAAGCCGGCATGACACTTATTGGTGTGTTTGCATACTTTTGCAAGAACCTCATTATGATATGAGATCCCGGTATTCTTTTATCTTTAATGATTTCTTGTATCCAGCGATATAAGCTTTTACCGCCTTGTCCTTTGCATCGTTCAGCATGGCGTCTTTCAGGGCCTTTAATGTCTGTTCATCCGCGGATATATTCCCCAGGTCAATAACAGGTGAAGCGGCTGAGAGTTCGATAAGCCGGGTCATTCTTGTTATCGTGAGTTCCTGCCTTTTCATTGCTTCATATATTTCGGGAGTCATTCTCGATAGCCGCAGGGTGTTCTGATATATCTGACTGTCAAAAACCCCGTTTTGCATGAATGCGGGTTCATTGATGATCGCCTCGTTTAATTCTTCATCGCTCACCTTGATTCCGTTTTCAGCAGCAGCAAGAAGCAATACACGATTGCCTATCAGTGAGTCAAGCACAGAATCTTTCAGTTTCAGTTCTTTCTGCATCTGTTCATCGAATTTTTCTTTATACAGGTCTTTGTAAAATCTGAAGGAGTTATCATAGGCCCGGTAGTATTCATCCCGGGTTATTTTGTGCTTGCCGACTTCTGCAACAATGCCGCCGCCGCTTGTATTATCAACCGTGCCGACCCCCCAGAAAATAAATGAAAGTATCACGATAAAGAAAAGCACATAAAAGTATTTGGCATGTTGGCGCATCATTTTAAGCATTTAATTAATACCTCCCGGTGAAATAATCTTCAAAAATTTGTTTAACCTATAAAAAGCATTTGGCCGCAGATTTGCACAGATATTTCAGAGACTTATCAAAAAATAGTGAATCACCTTTTTGCGCCTAAAGTGCCTACTGTTGGGTGAAGCCTTTTATCCTTATCAAACATTTGTTTTATCTGTGTTTATCCGTGTTCATCCGTGGCTAACTGCCGTTTTTAGGTTTAATGGTCGAATATAATTTTATCAGTAAAGCGGTCTATAAGGAAAGCCCCTGATTCAACTGCGACATTCCCTGTATTTTTTCCCCGCTTAACGGATGATAATATCTACTGCAGAAGCAGGGTTTTATGTTTATTGCTCGCTTTCAAACCTGATGTCTATATCTTTTTCCGGGACGATGGTCGAAATAGCGTGCTTGTAAATAAACTGCTGGTTTACGTCTTTTACCAGAATAACGAAATTATCAAAAGCCTTGACAAATCCCTTCAGGCGCACTCCATTGGTCAGGAAGATTATCACCGGCACCTTATCCTTCCGGAGTTGATTAAGATAATTATCCTGAAGGCTCTGGCTCTGGCTCTTGCTGTTGGACATTTGCACCCCCCTGTTTTCTTAAGTAGATAGTAACATGAGTAATATTTTATTTACCTTAAATGATTTTCCCTAATTATTCAAGAGCTTTGAACCGGTCTTGAAATATTCATAGAACTCACAAGAAAGTGAAAACCCCTTCCGGGCAAAAAAAATCCGCTTTAAATTCAAAGCGTTTACCTGCAAAAGTGTAGTGACTTACAAAAGTGTAATCCTGTGACAAGCAATATTTCCTTGTAAATCAAAGAGTTATGTGTTGGCACGGTTATGGCAGGTGACGAAATATTATCTTGAACCATATGCCGACTTTGCCGAAGAAGGCTATTCGTTCACGTTGAGGGAAAATCCCTTTGGGAATGAATCTGACCATCCATTCCTTTGAATCAGAAGACCACATTTTGTTTTGCGGAATTGCTGATGATGGCTTGGAACTCGATATAGAACAATGTCAAAGACTTTTTTCCTTGACGGCTACTATTTGTCATTCCCGTGAAAACGGGAATCCAGAAAAGCACTGGATTCCGGATCAAGTCCGGAATGACATCGAACAGATTGCCCTTAAACAAAAGGCAGGAATTTTTCAAAACAACGCTGAACGCAATGGGGGCTTCTTTGATGATGAAATGGAAAAGCTGGATAAATGGGCTGATGACGTAAAGAGCAGTATTGAGTTAGAATTGAAGGAGTTTGACAGGGACATAAAAGCCCGAAAAACTGAGGCAAAGAAAATCCTGAAGCTTGAGGAAAAGTTAGCTGTTCAAAAAGAAATCAAGGACATGGAGAAGAAAAGGAACGCCTTGAGACAGAATCTGTTTCATGCACAGGATGAGGTAGACAAGAGAAAGGAAAATCTTATTGAGGAGATAGAGGTCAGATTAAAGCAGAAGATAGAAACCAATGAGTTGTTTACTATAAAATGGAAGCTGATTTAAGGATGTTTCCAATATTTTGCCCTACAAGGCTAAATATTGGAAAAGTGGTTTAATATGTTTTAGAATCAGGCAGATAAAAATGGATGATTAGACTTTTTAAGGCTGTGTAGGGGGCAAGAGATGACAGAAAAATCATTAGCAGTTTTTGAAGGGAAACAAATCCGCCGTCATTACGACGAGGAGACCGAAACATGGTATTTTTCGGTCGTGGATATAATTCAGGTGCTGATTCAGCAACCGAATTATCAGATTGCAAGAAATTATTGGAAGGTATTGAAAAACCGCTTAAACAAAGAAGGAAGCGAGTCGGTTACAAAATGTAACCGACTGAAAATGGAAGCGGCTGACGGGAAGCTGGGGTCGTGCAGGAAACAATAATATAGAAACAAATCTGTTGTTTCTTGTAAAATTGGAGCTGACTTAAGGAGTAAAGCTTCATGAAAAATCAATATATAAATGATATTTTGACCAAGATTCAATCTTCACTTGAAACGGGAAAGTTTATTCCTATTGAAACAGAGATAGTGGAATTGAAAGGTTTATCAACCGGTGGTGATTGGAGATCTCTCAAAGAGACGGTCTGTGCTTTTATGAATACAAATGGCGGTTATATTATTGCAGGCATTCATGAAAGGAATATGCAATATAGTTTAAATGGATTTAACAGGGATAATGAGTCAAACCTGATTGAATTGCGGTCAAAAATCTTTCAAACAGATAACGGAACCTTTCCTGATTTATCTGATTATCTATCCTTTGAATATGAAGAGTTTCAAAATACTAATCTGGTAGTTGTCTTGGTCCGTCCGATACCAGAAGACCTGAAGTATCTGAAATTTGACGGTATTTATTATGAACGTATTTTATCGCAGGACAAAAAGATACCTGATACAAAAATACTCCAACATCAGGAGTATAAGCAAGAACTTGAGTATGCTAAAGAAATCACACCGATTACAGAGGCGTCTCTAAATGATTTAAGCCTTGATAAAATCAACCATTACATCACTCTGCTTAATAGAGAAATCAGGAAAGAAACCTTAAAGGCGGATTTGCAGCAGTCTATGTCTTTCCTTGCAAGGCAGTATTTCATGAGACAGGAGCAGATAACCACGCTTGGAATGCTTATTTGCGGAGATGATCCTTTTCACTTTCTTGAAAATAGGGTAGCGGTTGATTGCTATCTTGACACCGGAGAATCTATTGCAAAAGACAAAAAGATATTCAGAAATGATGTAATAAGCCTTATGGAGGATACCTTTAAATTTGTATGGGGCAATATAAAGATAGGTCGGTCCGTTAGCGCAGGTGGATCAACAGAACCTGAATATCCTGAAGATTTGATAAGAGAAGTTATCAACAATGCACTAGCACACAGGGATTATTATTCAAATAACTTTATTGCCGTAACTATAAAACCAAATGAATATCTAGAAATAAAAAACCCCGGTTCATTTAAACAGAAACTTGCCGTATCTCATTCAACACATGAAATGCAGGTTAGAAGGATTATTCCCGGCATTCCAGAGACCAAGAATCCCAAGCTTGCTTCTGCTTTGAAAGTATTTGAAAAGATAGAAAGCAGGGGCAGAGGAATGGCAACTTTGGTTAATGCCTGTCTGACAAACAAAATTGATCTGCCATATTATGATCTAAACAATCCGGATACAATTTGCCTGAAAATTCCCTCAGGGAAATTGATTGATGAACAGATTGAAGCGTGGTTAAACAGCTTTCAAAAATATATTCATGAAAAATTAGGCGACAATTTAACTTTTCATCATAAGGCTGTTCTTGCCTATTTTTATAAATCAGAGGTTCTTAACCGTAAAAGGCTTTATACAATTCTGCTTACTGAAAGCAATAATCACTTCAATGTAATTGAGTCTTTGAAAAAGGCAGAATTGATATTCGAACATCCTCTCAGTACTGAAAATGCACCTCTTTATATGGTTGACAGGGAACTCATGAAAGACGATTTTTCGTCAGAGTTGAAAGTAATATTTGAATCTGAATATATGTATCTTGATTCTCTGTTTAAAAAAATATTAAACATTATTTACAGATATACATATTACAACAAAGAACCGGTATCTGCGAGACAGATTACTCCGGAAATATACCAGTCTGAGATTGGATCCAAAATTGATATAAAGAAATTCGAGAACATAGGCAGGAAAGTCAGAAGCATCTGCAACAAATTATACAAGAGAAACGTTTTAATTAAGTCAACTAAAGGCTACAAAATTAATTTTGATTTTAAGAAACCGAACGGTTTACTTTAATCAATGTCAGTCAAACCCCAAAAACTTGAACTTACGTGGATAGGCAAGGATGAGCAGCTGAGGCTGGAGCCGAGGATTTTGATTGAAGATGCGGAGAAGTCTTTCGGTGATAAGAACAGCGGTAACATGCTTATCCACGGCGACAACCTTCTTGCGCTCAAAGCCCTTGAGCAGGATTTTACAGGACAGATAAAGTGCGCAGCTATTGATCCGCCTTACAACACCGGCAATGCCTTTGAGCATTATGATGACGGGCTGGAGCATTCGATATGGTTGAACCTGATGAAACCGAGGATTGAGATAATCCATAAGCTGTTGCGGAATGACGGAACACTATTTGAGGACTGCTGCATCCATGACACTTAGGGAGCAGACCATCGGGAGGGGACTGCGTTTGCCGTATGGAAAAAGAACAGGGCATAACAAGGCGGACAAACTCACAATCGTTGCCCATGACAGGTTTCAGGAAATCATAGACGAAGCCAACAAGCCCGATTCGATTATAAGAAAGGAAAACATTATAGAGATAAATCCTGCTGAGATAAGCCGGCCCAAAGAGGTGGTCACTTCAGTATCACAAATTGAAAAGAAATTCATAGAAGAGCAGGAAAGGATTGACTTGATAGCTGAGCCTGAGGAAAAGCAGAAGGCGCAGATAAGCCTTGAAGTCCATAAAACTCTTGTGTCCATCTTGCCTGAGTTAAGTGACAATGTTAAAAGCGTTGCTGAACTTACCAGAGGGGAAATCAAACAGGCTGCTATTGAAAAAGTAAGGGAAAGGATAGAAAGTACCCCGCAGCAGAAGATGTTTATAATGGAAATGATTGCTGAGATAGAGAAATTTTATGACGAAATTGTCTCCGACTTTACCAAAAATATCATAGAGCTTCCGCGCATAGTCATCCAGCAGAGCAATCAGATGCGGTCATATTTCAGGGACTTTGATTTGGATACGAGCCGGTTAAACTACCAGCCGGTGTCAGAGGAAATATTGAGGCGGACACTTAGAGGGAATGAGACCGACATTGTAATTGGGCAGGGGAGGATTGTCCCTGATATTCCAGAGAATATCATCGTAAATGAACTAATAAACTATGATGGGATAGATTACAATGAAACAGCGGATTTATTGTTCAAAATTCAATCTGAGTCACGGGAAGAAGCCCTGGAAGTATGTTCTTATCCCCCATAATGCCGTGATGGTAAATATGGGTTTTGAGTATTTGGTGAAAATTTATGAAATTAACCCAAAAAATGCAGTTGAATTTTGTATGCAAGGACATGGACGCCTTCAAAGTCTTTTAATTTCAATCCCGACTTCTGTCGGGACAAAATACTTTTCAGTCATCCATGTCCTTGCCGGCTGCATTTTTCGGGTTAAGCATTAGACAACAGGCCGGGAAACACAGTCATCAGAATAGTGAAATTAAAGGCCGGAGATATCTCAATGAGAAAGAACAGATACTTGCAAAGGGCAAGAAGGAAAAGGCAGAATTTATAGATACTCTTAATAGCTGTCAGTAAAGTAAAATAACAGGCAAAACACAGGAGGCCAATGACATGAAAGCCGGAAGAAATGACCCTTGCCCTTGCGGAAGCGGGAAGAAATACAAGAAGTGCTGTCTGACCGAAACATTCGTGGATATAGGCAGAGAGGACTCCCTCAGAGCACGCCTTGTCCAGGATCTGCTGAAATTTTTGGGAAAGAACTATAAAAAGACAATCGGAGAGGCACATTCTCTTTTCTGGGATGATTTCAATCCTGATGAACATTTAAAAGGCTATTCCCAGGATATGGCATACCAGAACTTCATGGAGTGGGTTATCTTTGATTTCCTTATTGATGAGGATAATGAGAAAACCCTGATAGACCTTTATATGGAGAATAACAAAAAGCTGTCGCTGGATGAGCATAAGGCGCTGACCATGATGAAAAACGCAGTTATCAGCCTTTATGAGGTTCAGGAGGTCTTTCCTGAGAAAGGGTTGCTGCTTAAAGACCTGCTGCTCGGCGGGGAATATGACGTAAGGGAAAAGGCCGCTACCAGAGTCCTGACGAAATGGGATATATACGCTGCAAGGCTTTTGCATGTTGATGGGAAATACATAATGAGCGGTTCCGTATATCCCTATCACCGGAAGCTGAAGGAGAGTATACTTAAAGACATCCATGCAGAGTATGAGGATTATAAGCATGAATATCCTGAGGCAACAATGGATGAGTTTCTGAAGAAAAACAGTGAAATCTTCAACTTCTACTGGTATGACATAATCCAAAACCCTGCTCCAATAAAACTTTACACAACGAGTGGTGAGCCTATGCTGATCTCAAAGGCAATATTCGAGATCAAAAACAAGGAAGCTGTAACTAAGGGCTTGCCTGAAATCAAAGGCTTCGAACAGGGCAAGGATGATTTTACGTGGCATGACAAGCGCGATAAAGACGGCAGCGCTACGGTTCTCGGAAGGGTTGAGGTAAAGGGAAATAAACTGATACTGGAGAGTAATTCCAGGGAAAGGCTCGAAACAGGAAAGCATCTTATTCTTAAAGCTTTATCAACTGCTGTCATTCACAAGGCAGACAAATTTCAGGACCCGAATAAGGCGCTGAAATCATTAAAGGAGAGTTCCCCCGAGGAGCCAGGGATTGAACTGCCGATGGAGATCCAGCAACAGTTTTATGCACAGTTTATGCAGAAACATTGTGAGGAGTGGTTAAATGAGATAATACCGGCCCTTGACGGACAGACCCCTGTTCAGGCTGTTAAGACTGAGGAAGGCAGGAAGAAGGTCATTGAGCTGCTGAAACTGTTTGAGAATGGTGAGGAGAACAATAAAAAGGAAGGCAGGCCCTATTATGACCTGTCATGGATGTGGGGAAGGCTGGGGCTTGAAAGGGAATAGCTTAAAACAGAGATGACGCCGGGCAGCCTGAAAAACAAGACAAAAGTTTTTATTTATTGCCGATCCTGTTAAAATATCTGCTGTCATCGATTATGTGTAAAGTATGCTGCCCCGGCTCAGAGGCAATAGCAGCATGACAATAAAATAAACAAAGGGGTAATTTATGATAGAACGCTACACGCGTAAAGAGATGGGGAGACTATGGGAGCCTGAAAACAGGTTCAGGAAATGGCTTGAGGTCGAGATTGCAGCCTGTGAGGCATGGGCAGACCTTGGCAGGATACCGAAAAAAGCGCTTGAAGTAATAAAGAAAAAGGCGGGCTTTGATGTTGCCAGGATTGATGAAATCGAGGCTGTGGTCAAACACGATGTGATCGCCTTTCTCACCTCTGTAGCCGAGCATGTAGGGCCTGATTCCCGGTATGTCCACAAGGGGCTTACCTCATCTGATATAGTTGATACAGCGCAGTCCCTGCTTATGAAAGAGGCCGCGGGAATAATAATCAGGGACATAAAGGACCTTATTGCTGTTCTGAAAGAAAAGGCCTTTTTATACAAGGACACTGTCTGCATAGGCCGAAGTCATGGCGTACATGCAGAGCCGATGACGTTTGGATTGAAATTTGCATTGTGGTATGAAGAGGCAAAGAGAAATCTTGAGCGGATGGAGAAGGCGAAAAAAATAATCAGCATCGGAAAATTCTCCGGCGCAGTCGGCACATTTTCAAATATCCCTGTGGAAATAGAGGAGAAGGTCTGCAAAAAGCTCGGCCTCAAGCCTGAACCGATAGCTACGCAGGTTGTGCAGAGGGACAGACATGCAGAGTATCTCTCGACACTCGCGATCATCGCAGCTTCAGTAGAAAAAATTGCTGTTGAGATAAGACACCTCCAGAGGACCGAGGTGCTTGAGGCTGAGGAACCGTTTGCAAAGGGTCAGAAAGGTTCATCTGCAATGCCGCACAAGCGTAATCCGGTCGGCTGCGAGAACCTTTCAGGACTTGCGCGGATCGTCAGGTCAAATGCCTTAGCTGCCTTTGAAAATGTCGCCTTGTGGCATGAGAGGGACATCTCCCACTCATCTGTTGAGAGGGTGATTATTCCTGACAGCACGATCCTTGTGGACTATATGCTCAACCGCCTGACAGGGATACTCTCAGGCCTCCAGGTCTATCCTGAGCGCATGAAAGAGAATATGGGCAGGAGCTACGGACTGTACAACTCGCAAAATGTCCTCATCAATCTTATTGAAAAAGGGATGACCAGAGAGAATGCCTATGCGTTAGTCCAGAAAAACGCCATGATGAGCTGGAAGACAAGAAAGGATTTCAAAACGCTTCTCTTGAAAGACAAAGATATTAAAAAATATCTTTCTCAAAAAGAAGTCCACGATATATTTGACCTTAAGCATTATTTCAGGAACATTGATTATATATTCAAAAGGGTCTTCGGCAAGGTCTGATCATGAATGCCAGGATATCCATGACGCTCACCGCTGATTCAGCAGAGGATGCGCAGAAGATGCTCAACGACCTGCTTGAAAGGCTGAAAGCAGAGGGAACTGTCAGGGACTATAGCTTTGAGATTGAGACAGCCTCCGGCATGATCACCGACAAATGTATATTCGCAGAAGGGACCGTAGTAGCCTGAAAGAGATAATATGCCCGTGAGGCAGACATGAAAGAAGGAGATTGACCCTTGCCACTCATATACCGATATAAGACACCGGCTGTTTCTGAAGCAAAGAGAAGGGATTTTCTTGCCCTTGCAAAAAAGACCAACGCAGGGGTTGTACAGAACATCGAAACTGAGTTCTGCTTTTATATTGATGCCTCAAGCCCGCTCACGCCTGAGGAATCAGATATTCTCCACTGGCTCCTGAGCGAGACCTTTGAACCAGAGGCTTTTTCTGCAGAAAGTTTTTTAACCCATCACCCATCACCGATTACCCATCACCGCATTATTGAGGTTGGCCCCCGGATGAACTTTACTACAGCATGGTCAACAAATGCAGTTGCAGTATGCCATGCCTGCGGACTTTCGAAGATAACCCGCATAGAGCGTTCAAGACGGTATGCGTTTATCTTCAGGGAAAATACTCCTGCTGCAGATGGCAGGATAGAGTCTTTTTGCTCGTCACTCGTCACCCGTCACTCATCACTGTTTTATGACAGGATGACGGAATGCATATACCCTGAGAGGCTGAAAACCTTAGAGTCAGGGATAAAGCCCGAGCCTGTCTATAGTGTCCCCATGATAGAAAACGGCAGGTCAGCGCTCGAAAAGATCAATGCGGAGATGGGACTGGGGCTGGATGACTGGGACCTTGATTATTATTACAACCTTTTTGTGAAAGATATCGGGAGAAATCCTACAAACGTTGAATGCTTTGACCTGAGTCAGTCAAACAGCGAACACTCGCGCCATTGGTTTTTCAAGGGGAGATTAATTGTCGATGGCAAAGAGGTGACTGAAAACCTCATGGATATTATAAGGCAGACGCTGGAGAAAAACCCCAATAACAGCGTGATTGCATTTAAGGACAACTCAAGTGCGATCAGGGGATATGACATTGAGACCATAGCGCCTGAAAATCCCGGCACGGTCTCGAAATTTATAAAAGACAAACGTAAATATCACATCATATTTACAGCAGAGACCCACAATTTCCCAAGTGGTGTAGCCCCTTTCCCCGGCGCTGAGACAGGGACCGGCGGCAGGATAAGGGATGTTCAGGCAACCGGCAGGGGTGCGCTTGTTATAGCCGGTACTGCTGCATACTGTGTCGGTAATTTGCATATCCCAGGCTATGAACTGCCCTGGGAGGACCCCGGATTCTCCTATCCATCCAACCTTGCAAGCCCTCTGACAATAGAGATCGAGGCGAGCAACGGCGCCTCGGACTATGGCAACAAGTTCGGAGAGCCGATGATACAGGGCTTTACACGCTCTTTTGGCCTCAGACTGCCTGACGGAGAGCGAAGGGAGTGGCTGAAGCCGATAATGTTCACAGCAGGCGTCGGCCAGATGGATTCACGACATATCGACAAGAAGGAACCGGAGAAGGGTATGCTTGTGACAAAGATAGGCGGGCCTGCATACCGGATAGGCATGGGAGGCGGGGCTGCCTCAAGCATGATTCAGGGGCAGAATATCGCTGAACTCGATTTCAATGCAGTGCAGCGCGGCGATGCCGAGATGGAGCAGAAGATGAACCGGGTGATACGGTCCTGCGTTGAAATGGGGGAGAGAAATCCGATAGTCAGCATCCATGATCAGGGAGCAGGCGGAAACTGCAATGTTGTCAAGGAGATAATATATCCTGCAGGCGCTAAGATAGAGATCAGAAAAATCCAGCTTGGCGACAATACGCTTTCTGTGCTTGAGATATGGGGCGCTGAATACCAGGAGCAGAACGCGCTTCTTATCCATGCTGACAGGGCCGATGAATTTCTCGGTCTCTGTAGAAGGGAAAAAGTGACCTGCGCATTTATCGGAGAGATTACCGGAGACGGCTATATCATCCTCCATGACGAGACTGACGGAAGCGCCCCGGTAAATCTTCATCTCGAAAAAGTCCTCGGCCATATGCCTCAAAAGACGTTCAGGCTCGACAGGGTAAAGCGTATGAGAAATCCGTTGGAACTGCCGCAGGGGCTTACTGTCAAAGAAGCCTTGGAGCGTGTACTCAGGCTTCTTTCAGTTGGTTCAAAACGGTTCCTGGCGAGCAAGGTGGACAGGTCCGTTACCGGTCTTATTGCACAACAGCAGTGCGCTGGTCCGCTTCAGCTTACGGTGTCCGATGTCGCGGTAATCGGACAGAGCCATTTCGGGCTGACCGGTGCAGCCATCTCCATAGGCGAGCAACCGATCAAAGGGCTTATAAGCCCGGCAGCAATGGCCAGGATGAGTGTTGCCGAGGCGATCACAAATATTGTCTGGGCAAAGGTCAGCGGACTTGAAGATATTAAATGTTCGGGTAACTGGATGTGGGCTCCTAAGCTTCCGGGAGAAGGGGCTGATCTCTATGACGCAGCCGTTGCTATGCGCGATATTATGATAGAACTGGGCATAGCTGTTGATGGGGGAAAGGACAGTCTTTCCATGGCCGCACGGGTAACAGATACCTCAGGGAAGACAGAGACAGTGAAATCTCCGGGGACTCTTGTCATTTCCGCCTATGCGACCTGCCCGGATATTACGAAGGTTATTACCCCTGATATCAAGAGACCCGGCAAAAGCAAACTCTTGTTTATAGATCTGGGGATGGGGAAAAACCGTATGGGAGGCTCTGCCCTTGCGCAATGTTACAGTCAGGTTGGCGATGAATCGCCTGATATGGATGATACCGGATTATTAAAAAAGAGTTTTCAGGTGATTCAGAGGTTTATCTCGGAAGACCTGATATTGGCAGGACATGACAGAAGCGACGGGGGACTGATAACAACCCTCCTTGAAATGGCCTTTGCAGGCAACTGCGGGATGGAAATAGCTATCAGGGGTCAGGGGTCAGAGGTCAGGGGTCAGGAGTCAGTCAGTGAGGCAATTCAACTTTTATTTTCTGAGGAACTCGGCATGGTCATCGAGTATTTACCTGAAAACGAGGATATAATTGCGTCAATGCTGAATAGCTCCGGCGTCCCGTTCCAAATCATCGGTAACACAATGATTGACAAAAGGATTCGTATTTCACTCATCACTGATCACCCATCACTCATTACTGTTTTAGATGAAGATATGAGAGCGCTCAGGGGAATATGGGAAGAGACAAGCTATCAGCTTGACAGGTTGCAGAGAAACCCCGAATGTGCAGGGGAAGAGAAGAATAATATTTATGACAGGCAAGGGCCATTGTTTAACTTATCATTTATACCAGAGCCGACTCCTCAGAAAATTATCAATAGAATGGACAAATCAAAGGTCGCTATTATCCGCGAAGAGGGAAGTAACGGTGACAGGGAGATGACCTCTGCATTCTTTGAGGCAGGATTTGAACCCTGGGATGTTACCATGACCGATTTTCTTGATGCCAAAGTGTCCCTTGAAAACTTCAGGGGAGTGGTTTTTGTCGGAGGTTTTAGTTATGCGGACGTGCTCGACTCTGCAAAAGGCTGGGCAGGCGTCATAAAATACAATAAGCATATATGGCAGCAGTTCCAAACTTTTTATCATCGCCCTGACACCTTCAGCCTGGGTATATGTAACGGTTGTCAGCTTGCAGCCCTTCTGGGTTGGGTCCCGTGGCAGGGGATATCTGATACTGCACAGCCGAGATTTATCCATAATGAATCAGGCAGGTTCGAGTCCAGATTTGTCTCATTGAAAATTCTGGAAAGTCCTTCGATCATGCTGAAAGGCATGGCGGACTCTGTGCTGGGGGTCTGGGTGGCCCATGGCGAAGGCCTTGCATATTTTCCTGACGAGAAGATAAAGGAGAAGGTGCTTGCTGACGGTCTTGCGCCTGCGCGCTATGCAGATGATGAAGGGAATCCGACAGAAAAGTATCCTTTTAATCCGAATGGCGCCCCTGAGGGGATCGCGGCCCTCTGCTCTCCTGATGGAAGACATCTGGCCATGATGCCGCATCCTGAGCGGGCCTTCCTGAAATGGCAGTGGGGGTGGATGCCGGAGGAGTGGAAGAAGAATCTTAAGGCGTCTCCGTGGCTGCGAATGTTCCAGAATGCCAGAGAATGGTGTGAAGGAAAATAGCCGGCAATTTCATGGTTGTGGAGAAGAAAAAGAGATAAGGAATTTCTCAAATGTGGTAAGATTTTGACAATACGAATGCTTATAAAAGGAGGTAGGACGGTGAAAAAAGCTGTTATAGAAATTGACAGTAGTCAGTTGTTGAATGCTCTGGGGCAATTACCCCCGAATGATGTAAAGAAGTTAATCAATGAGCTTTTTCTGAAAAAACTATTTAGAAAGCCGGGTTTTGAGGCGGTCGCAACTAAAACGCGGCGGGTTGTCAGGAAAGAAGGGATTTCACCGCAAGTTGTTGAGGAAGCCGTTGCGTGGGCAAGAAAACAAAAGTAGTTCTCGACAACAATGTTTTGGTATCTGCTTTTGGCTGGCACGGTACGCCGGAAGAAGTTATGAAGCTTGTGACCACCGGAAAGATAACGAATTTTACAAGCATGGAAATGCTGGCAGAACTCGCAAGAGTTGTCAGACATCCAAAGCTCCGGTTCCCGGAGTCATTGCAGGCTGAAATCATTGAGACAGTGTTTACATCTTCATCTCTTGTAAACGTGTCTGAGTCCCTGAATATCATTAATCTCGATCCCGCCGATAATAGAGTTCTTGAATGCGCGGTTACTGCCTGTGCTGATTATATCATTTCAGGGGACGGGCATTTGCTTGAGATCGGCAATTTTGGAACCATATTGATAGTAAAAGCAAAAGACTTTCTTATAAACCTAAAAACGGCAGTTAGCCACGGATGAACACGGATAAACACTGATAAAACAAACACCTGAAAAGATAAAACTTCACCAAATAGGTGATTCACCTTGTCTGTAGAAGTCTTTGATATATCTGTGTAAATCTGCGTAAATCTGTGGCCAAATGCTTTTTATAGGATAAAAGAAGGGTTTGTAACGGAAGTTTAACACTCGGGTTCTCTCTCAATCTGAAATACCCGGTTAGTGAGCTTAGGAAGGGTACGAAATACCTGCTCGCGGGGAAGGTGGTGAAGAAAGAGATATTAAGGCGCTGCCGTCAATGTGCCGGCAATTGATCATCTCAGCGCTTTTTCCAGGAAGTCCGGGCAGAGGTTCAAGGTCTTCGTGTCCGCATCCTGAGCGGGCCTTCCTGAAATGGCAGTGGGGATGATGCCGGAGGAGTGGAAGAAGAATCTTAAGGCGTCTCCATGTCTGCGGATGTTCCAGAATGCCGGAGAATGGTGTGAAGGAAAATAGCCGGCAATTTCATGGTTGTGGAGAAGAAAAAGAGATAAGGAATTTCTCAAATGTGGTAAGATTTTAACTAAGTTCGATTCATGGTTTTCGGGACTTCCTCCAGACGAGGAATGTGCCGGTTGAATATTTGATTGAAGAGGCTTATGAAGAAGACCTGGAAACGATCCAATCTCTCAGAAAGCATACCGCCTGAATATGAAGGTGTTCCGTGGATGAAGATCAAGATAGAGGCGCTCAAGGTAAAACGGAAATGGACTTCCCATACTCGCACTGATCAATGATGAGAGGACCGGATTATTCAAGACCTGTACAGGGGGTCCCTGTTATCCTGATGACCCTGGCGCTTATCCTCTGCCTCGCCGGCTTCCTGTGGATATTTTATTCGCTCCCGGTTAAAGATTCGCTCCTGTGGTTTGCCGGCGTTTTCCTTTATTTCTTTATCCCCGGAAGTCTTCTGCTGAGATATCCGGATTTTTCCCGCAATGAATGGGCCGCCAGGCTTTTTCATTCCGTTGCTCTCGGAGCCGCCTTGATGCCACTGCTCTATGGTTTATTGAGGAGACTGTCGCTTCCCGAGCTGATATACCCTCTCGGGGCCGGCATGTTTCTCGTATGGTCCGCCCTCATGGCGAGAGACATCAAAGAGAGGAGGATTGCGGTTTCTACATCGTATCAGGACATTCTGTCCGTTTTGTTCCTGGTCTTGGTTATTGCGCTGCTCCTCCACCTGAGTTATTTCACGGATATCCTTTTCCTGAAAGAGGGGTTCAGGATCAGGACCGTCTATCTCACCGAAACCATCTTTCACCTCGGAATCATAAATGTATTGAAGGATGTGTTCCCACCCTTTTTCCCCTATGCGAGCGGTTATGACTTCTCCCATTACCATTTAAGCATGCACCTCGGGATGGAGCTGTTCAACCGGCTCTTCTCTATTGGCGCCCTCAAACTCACGTTCTTTTATTTCCCGCTCCTCTATTTCTGCCTCCTGATACTCATTCCCTTTATCTTCGTCCGTGACTACGCGGGCGGGCGGCTTCCGGGGGTACTCACCGCCGTCCTCCTCTTCGGCTCTGACCTTTCTTTCATTCCCGGATTGCTCGGAATGGTCCCGGAGAATTATCCATGGACCATCATCTTCAATACCACTATCTGGTCCCTCTTCACATTAAACGGTTATCTGCCGGCGCTCTTCATAGTGTTCCTCTCCTTATTCTATCTCAGGGGTTTTTATGACCACGGCAGGTTGCCGCATCTCCTGATATTCGCTCTCCTTGGGTTTGCGGCATACGGGTTTAAAAGTTCCATGGGTTCCCATATGATGGGCGCGGCCTTGCTGACGGGAATCGCCTCGGCCTTCTTTACTGACGATAAGAAAAAGGGGAGGGCTGTCTCCATAATATCGGCCCTGACCCTGATCGTGATTATCTTTGATATGGCATTACTGAGGGGTGGAACAGGCAATCTCACTATCGCCCTGGATCCCTTTAACGGCTTCCTTCAATCTCTCGGGAAACTCGGCATGGCCGATATATCATGGGCCTTTTATCCCGCGGCGTTTATCCTCTATGTGGCGGCAGCCTTCGGTGTCAGGATTCTCGGTTTCTATGCGTTAAGGGGCGTCTTCAGGAAAAGGGCCTTCGATCCCTTAATTGTATTTCTCGCGGTGTTTGCAGTATCGGGATTCTTCCTTTCAGAAATGATATATATCGGCCCGCCGGCCCGTGACACCGGAATCAACAATGCCGTGTGGTTTTCCGTGCAGTCCTTGATGGTCGCCTGGCTTCTGCTCCCCTATCTTTTTCTGAGGCTCAAACACCGGCGGAGAAGATTTTTACTCGCTACGCTTATTATTGCTTCTCTTTCACTTCCCACCACCATCCAGTTCCTCTACCTTCGTTTCGACGATTCATACCATACAGTTGATGCCGACGCGATGGAAGTAGTTGAGCATATCGGGAAAACCCCTCCGGAGTCGGTAGTCCTGCATCCTTTGAACCACAGGCAACCCTCCCTCGCCTCGCACCTGGGCGGCAGGTCTTCCGTGGTCAATGTCTTTCGCTCTTTTGTTGATGACAGGATAGGGAAAACGGAAAAAATCAATCGAATGAGAGATGTGGAATCGTTCTTCCACCCCAGCGGCATTGTAGACAGGTCATTCATCCTGGGGCGATATTCGGTTGATTATGTCTATGCGCCGCAGGCATATGCCGCAATCCTCGACAGCGAGCCGATGCTGAGGGAGGTTTTAAAAAACAACGGATATGCGCTTTACCGGGTGATTAAGCCGGAATAACGTCCCGAACATCCACTATTTCATCTGCACGGTATATTGGTCAATTATGGCCTCCAGGTCGCTGTGACAGGGTCAGGCTGGTTGTATCTGGCGCTTTTTTTTGTGATAAAGTTGTGTCTGCATGGAGCGGAAACCAAAACTGCTTTTTGTTATTGACCGCGCCGGCAATTATCATTAGAATAACCACAGGCAAAAAAAAATAACGGCGTTGTTGCGCCGCTGATTGCAAAGGATCGAATATGCCTCTAATTTCCGTCATAATACCTGTTTATAAGTCCGAAAGTTGCCTTCATGAACTATATCGTCGTCTGTGCGCTTCCCTGGAGTTGATTTCTGATGATTTTGAGATAGTGATGATCGAAGACTTCGGAGGCGACCGTTCATGGGAAATAATCTGTGCTCTGAGCACTCGGGACCCCAGGGTCAAGGGCATCCAGTTCAGCCGCAATTTCGGTCAGCATTACGGGATTACAGCAGGAATTGATAACTCGAATGGAGAATGGGTGGTTGTGATGGACTGTGACCTTCAGGACCGTCCGGAGGAAATACCAAGACTCTACGCGAAAGCCCTTGAAGGATACGATGTTGTTCTTGCAGTACGCGAAGGGAGAAAAGGCGGAACGCTTAAGCTTTTCAGTTCATGGCTTTTCTATAAAGTCTTTAAATATCTATCCGGAATGGACTATGACGGTCGGGTCGGCAATTTCAGGATCATATCACGCAGAGTCGCATCAGCTTTCTGCAGCATGCGCGAACAGCTCAGGTTTTTCGGCGGCATAGTGGACTGGATGGGCTTCCCTACGGCAAGCATAGCGGTTCAGCACGACGAACGTTTCGAGGGAAAAAGCACGTATACCTTGAGAAAACTCTTCAAACTGGCAAGCGAAACCATTATAGCTTATTCTGATAAGCCGCTCTGGTTTTCAATCAAACTCGGCTTTCTGATTTCCGGCGCCGCGTTCCTTTACGGCGGATACATAATATATATTGCTATAAATCGTGGCACCCCGGTCATCGGCTGGAGCAGCATGATGGTTTCGTTATATTTCCTGGGGGGCATAATCATCTCGGTGCTCGGCATCATCGGGATATATATCGGCAAGATTTTCGATGAAACCAAGAAAAGACCGCTGTACATAATAGGAAAGACTACTACCAATGTCCGACAGTGTTGATATTGTCAGGATGCCGCTGGATTCGGAGATTTTAGAGACGGAGGTCTTCGAGATCAGGCGTTTTTCCGAGGATGTTCTGTTGGAGGCGTCACGTATGCGCGGGCATTTCACCATAAAGGTTGACCCTCTCGCAAACAAGAGACTCCTGCACGAATTCGGTTATTACTACTGCGATACTCTCATCGAGCCTTACTGCCGGCAAGATCATTTCACAGCCTGCTTACATAACCTTGTTTCCATCTCTTGCGATATGCCCTGCCAGGAACTGCTTGCCGTTGCTCATGGCGCCTTCAGGCACGGCAGATTTCATCGTGATTTCAATATTGACGTGAGCCGGGCCGACGCACGTTACGACAGATTTCTGAAAGAGTCCTGCAATGCCGGGACTACGATGGCCTTTTTGTATGACGGGGATCTTGCCGGCTTCATCTGTTATTCCGGGCACAGGCTGCTGCTTCATGCAATGGCTGAAGCATTCAGGGGCAAGGGGCTTGCAAAGTATTGCTGGTCTGCTGCCTGCCGCAAGCTTTTTTCCGAGGGACATGCCGAGATTACAAGTTCGATTTCGGCTGCCAATCTTGCAGTCCTCAATCTGTACCGGTCTTTGGGGTTCAGGTTCAGGAATCCGGTCGATGTCTATCACAGGGCCGCATTTTGAATATATGTGGCCCGGAATTTTATTCGCCCGCTTGCGGCCGATTTGGGCTTTCTGAAGAAGACGATGAGAATATGCTTTTTATGTGGAGCTTTATTAGACGGGAATTCATGGCAATGTACGGCATGCTGGACGATGCCGCAGTTTAGTGACGGTTTCCCGGATTTTTCCTGCGGGGTTTTTGATTCTCCCGAGAGCTATCCTCCTGATTATTTCGAAAAGCTTTCAAAAATTGAGGACGCCAGTTTTTGGTTTACCTCACGCAATGCCCTGATTCTGTATGCGTTGCAGCGTTATTTCCCGACATTGAACAATTTTATCGAGATAGGTTGCGGCACCGGTTTCGTTCTTTCGGCAATACGAAGGGAGTTCCCGGCGGCTGCGCTGTCGGGAAGCGATATCCACAGATCAGGCCTTCATTTTGCGTCTTCCCGAGTTTCCGGAGCCGAACTTTTCATTATGGATGCCCGCTCCATTCCTTTTGAAGACGAGTTTGATGTAGTAGGCGCTTTCGACATGCTGGAGCATGTAAATGAAGACATGCTGGTGCTTGCCGGCATCCGCAGGGCTCTTCATTCCGGAGGAGGACTTGTACTTACAGTACCTCAACATCAGTTCCTGTGGAGTGCGGCAGACGAAAAGGCCCGTCATGCAAGACGTTATGAGATGAAAGAACTTGCATGCAAGGTGAACAGGTGCGGCTTCGAAATCCTGAGAATGACTTCCTTTGTCTCGCTGCTTTTGCCGCTTATGCTGGTTTCGCGGCTGAAAAACCGTTACAATAAAACATTCGATGTTATGGATGAATTGACGATGAACAGAGGTCTGAATGCGGTTCTGGAGAAACTTATGGATCTCGAAAGGGCTTTGATTCGTGGCGGAGTTGATTTTCGTTGCGGCGGCTCACTTTTATTGATAGCCAGAAAGAGATGAACGTGTATATACCTTTTAACAGGCCGTTCATGACCGGCAGAGAGCTGGACAATATAAGAGAGGCCCATGCTTACGGGCAGTTAGCCGGAGACGGACCTTTTACAAAAAAGTGTCAGGAATGGATTGAGCGGCGTATAGGCTGCAGCAGAGCGTTCCTTACCCACTCGGGGACTGCGGCCCTTGAAATGGCCGCCTTGCTGGCTGATATCAAGCCCGGGGATGAGGTAATCATGCCGTCTTTTACTTTCGTGTCGACCGCCAATGCCTTTGTCCTGCGTGGCGGGGTTCCTGTGTTTGTCGATATTCACGAAGACACAATGAATATTGATGAATCGAAAATTGAAGCGGCCATAACTAACCGCACGCGCGCCGTTGTGCCGGTTCACTATGGAGGTGTGGCTTGTGAGATGGATACAATTCTGTCGCTTGCCGATAAACATGGCCTGCTGATAATTGAGGATGCGGCGCATGGAATAATGTCCTCATATGGAACCAGGCAGGTCGGAACGATGGGGCAGTTGGCTGCATTGAGCTTTCATGAAACAAAGAATATCATCAGCGGTGAAGGAGGGGCTATCCTGATTAATGATGAACGGTTCATTGCCCGTGCCGAAATCATACGCGAGAAAGGGACGAACCGCAGCCGCTTTTTCAGGGGAGAGGTGGACAAATATACATGGACGGACATCGGATCTTCCTATCTGCCGAGCGAGCTCATAGCCGCATTTTTGTATGCTCAGATGGAGGCGGCGGAAGAGATCATGCGGCGGAGGCTTGCCATCTGGAACCGTTATCATACAGCGCTGCAGCATTCTGAACGTGCGGGGCTTATGCGCCGCCCGATCATACCGCCGTCATGCTCTCATAATGCTCACATGTATTATCTACTGCTGGAGAATGAGGCAAAACGCAGTCTATTCATTGCCGGGCTTAAGAAGTCAGGGATACATTCGGTGTTTCATTACGTGCCTCTGCACAGTTCACCGGCCGGTATGCGGTTCGGCCGTGTGTACGGGGGAATGGATGTGACGGACCGGATGAGCGAACGCCTTGTCAGGCTGCCGCTATGGGTCGGGCTTGAAGAACATCTTGATTTCGTAATAGAGTCAGTAATCGCTGAATTGGGCCGTTTACCATGATAGTGTTTTTTGCGTGAAGAGTGCAGAATCTTGCTTACATATTTGAGTTTGCGTATAATTCCATATGAAAAAAAAGTCTCCTCAGTCAGCATTGCCCGCCGAACCTCAACAGAGAAATATCCTCTTCTTTTCTTCTGTAAACAGGGACAGATTTCTCTTGTTGGTCCTGGTTTCTTCGATCATCTTTACCGCTTTCGTGCATCTTTCAACCCCAATTGAAGATTATGATTTTTTCTGGCATTTAAAGACCGGCGAACATATCTGGCAGAACAAAGAACTGCCGTCAAAAGACCCTTTTTCCTATACAACACCGCCGCTTCA
>CAMTXX010000031.1:0-24182 GCA_947085825.1 uncultured Nitrospira sp.
AAAGTGATTGGACAGGAGGCGCCCCTTACTGATGAGGAAGCAATATTCTTAAACAGCATTTACAGGGTGAGATACCCTGCTGCATTGGGATTACTGCCGGCAGGCGAGCCTACAAAGGAAGATGCCGGGAGGGCGTTGCATATTGCACGGGAAATGCGGGAGTGGCTTAAAGAGACTTATGCTTGATGGTGGGAAGGGAAAAGGGATGAGAGAGGATAATGAAAGGAAATGTCAAGATTCAAGACCTGACCCCAAGCAGACCCGAAAATACTGAGCCCACGTTTTTCAACAGCCGGGTGGTGAATGACTTGGCACAGTTCAAGGCAGAGGCTGATGTGATCGTAGCTAACCGCATCGCTGATGACATCAAAGATGTGGCAGACAAAGTGTATAGCCGCGATTTGTTTGGGCAAGATTAATATGGAAACCATCAACAGAAAAATTCTTGTGACTGGTTCTGCTGGTTTTATTGGGTCGGCCCTTGTGCTCCGGCTCTTGGCGCGCGGCGACACAGTCATTGGCATAGACAACCACAATAACTATTATGACCCGGCACTTAAAGAAGCCCGCCTGGCGCGTCACGCCAAGCACCCCAACTACACCCATCTGCGCATCGACCTGGCCGACCGTCAAGCCATACAAAACTCCTTTGCTACGCACCAACCGCAGCGTGTGGTCAACTTGGCTGCACAGGCCGGTGTGCGTTATTCCATTGACAACCCGCTGGCCTACATTGATAGCAATATCACGGGCTTTGCCCACATTCTTGAAGGCTGTCGTCATAACGCTGTAGAGCACTTAGTCTACGCCAGCAGTTCCAGCGTTTATGGCGCCAACACTGCCATGCCGTTCTCGGTGCACCACAATGTGGACCACCCGCTCAGCCTGTATGCCGCTAGCAAAAAAGCCAACGAGCTGATGGCCCACACCTATAGCCATCTTTACAACTTGCCCACCACCGGCCTGCGCTTCTTTACCGTCTATGGCCCTTGGGGCCGGCCTGACATGGCGCTGTTCAAGTTCACGAAAGCCATATTGGCGGGCGAGCCGATCCAAGTCTTTAACCACGGCAAACACCGCCGTGACTTTACCTATATTGATGACATTGTCGAAGGCGTCATCCGCGTGCTTGATCAACCCGCCGCCGCCAACCCGGCATGGCAGGGAAACGCACCCGACCCAGGCACCAGCACAGCCCCTTGGCGCGTGTACAACATTGGCAACAACCAACCGGTCGAGCTGATGGACTACATTGCCGCCCTGGAAAAAGCACTGGGCAAATCCGCCGAAAAACAGCTACTGCCTCTGCAAGCCGGTGATGTGCCCGATACCTACGCCGATGTGGCCGACCTGGTCGAGCAATTTCACTATAAACCCGCCACCACAGTGGAAGAAGGCATCAAGTTCTTTGTCGCTTGGTACCGCAATGAATTCAACGCCCGAGCAAAGCATGACTCGAATTAAACGCCTGGCCAAAGAAGGCAGTTGGATTGTCGCCGGGCAAATCGCGGCAGTTGCCGGCGCACTGGTGCTGGTACGCGTACTTACCGAACATCTTGATCCGGCGCAATATGGTCAACTTGCCCTGGGGCTTACCGTTGCGGGCTTGGTGAATCAGGTAGTGATGGGCGGCATCACTGCCGGCATCGGGCGGTTTTACTCCATCGCTGCCGAAAAGCAGGACTTGGGCGGTTATCTGCACGCCACCCGTCACTTGCTGGCCTATGCCACAGCGGCGGCAGTGGCCATCGGCCTGATCCTCATGGCAAGCCTGTATTGGCTTGGTTATTCGCAATGGATAGGCCTGGCGGCTGCGGCGTTGGTGTTCTCAGTGTTGAGCGGCTACAACAGCACGCTCAGTGCCATTCAGAATGCCGCCCGGCAGCGGGCAATCGTGGCCTTCCATGGCGGGTTGGATGCCTGGCTGAAAATCCTGCTGGCGGTGGGCGTAGTGCTCTGGTTGGGCACGTCCAGCACGGCAGTGGTGATCGGCTACGCCTGCTCATCCTTGCTGATCACGGTTTCCCAACTCATCTTTCTGCGCCGCACCATCCCGCAGCAGCAAACGCGCATTCCAAATCGCCAACAGTGGATGCCACAGATATGGGCCTATTCATTGCCCTTCACCACTTGGGGCGCCTTCGCATGGATGCAGCAGGTTTCGGACCGCTGGGCCTTGCAGGCCTTTGCATCCACCACTGATGTTGGCCAGTACGCCGTGCTGTTTCAGATAGGTTTCACCCCCATCGCCCTAATCACCGGTATGGCCATGAGTTTTTTGGGGCCCATCCTGTACCAGCGTTCGGGTGATGCGACCGACCATGCCCGCAATACCAACGTCCACCGGATCGGCTGGCGGATGACCCACTTTTCCCTCATCGTCACCCTGCTTGGCTTTGCGATCACATTCGCCTTGCATGAATGGTTTTTTGGCTTGCTGGTCGCCTCTGAATATCGGGGGAATTCCTACCTGCTGCAGTGGGTTGTGCTGGCGGGGGGCATTTTTGCCGCCGCCCAGATGCTTGCCTTGAAACTGATGAGCGAAATGAAATTATCGGCGATGACAACAGCAAAAATTGTCACTGCCCTGATCGGCATCCTGCTTAATGTAATCGGCGCCGCGCTTGCCGGCATGCAAGGCGTGGTGGGGGCGCTGGTCGCTTTCTCTGTTATCTATTTTGTTTGGATGGCAGCAATAGCATGGCGCTTATCTATAAAGGCATGATTGAATTGAAACAGACACTCATCAAACTCCACTGGCTCCTCTCCAGCCAATTCGGCATCGATCCACGCATCTTCCTGCGCTCCTTGCGCTCCTTGCCTGTTTACCTGCGTGACTGGGCGTCCTTCCGCAAGGGCTACGCGGGCAACATGAAGTTTATGCCCTGCCTGCATGACCGCTATGAAGAAGGCGGCGACACCAAGAGTGAATACTTCTGGCAAGACCTGCTGGTGGCCCGTGCCATTCATGATGCCAACCCCATCAAGCATGTTGATATTGGCTCACGGGTGGATGGGTTTGTGGCGCATATCGCCAGTTTTCGGGAATGCGAAGTTTTCGATGTGCGACCCATCAGCACGGACGTACCGGGCGTGGTGTTTCGTCAGGCTGATTTGATGAACCCTGCCTCGCTGCCGACCACTGTGGGGGGGGGCTATTGTGACTCGCTCTCGTGCCTGCATGCCATTGAACACTTTGGCCTGGGCCGCTATGGCGATCCGGTCAACCCGCAAGGTTATCAGCGCGGCATTGCCAATATGGCGCAATTGCTGCAACCGGGCGGCGCCTTTTACCTCTCTACGCCGATTGGTCAAGAGCGGGTGGAATTTAACGCTAACTGGGTGTTTGACCCGCGCAGCATCGTGCGCTGTGCCGAGGCGGCTGGCATGACGCTGCAAAAACTCATCGTCATCACGCCAGCCATCGGCCCGCGAGAAGCGGCCATCGATGCCGTAGCACTGGCTGATTTGGCCTTGCCGCGCTATCAGTTCGGCCTATTCATTTTCACAAAAACAACAACCTAATAAGAAACTGCCATGTTCATCAAAAACATCAACGAAATAAACCGCCAAGCTTGGCTCAAGCAAATCCTGACTGCCTTGCCCCAAGGCGCACGCATTCTCGATGCCGGTGCTGGCGAGCTTAAAAACCGTCAATACTGCGGCCATTTAGACTACGTGTCGCAAGACTTCTGTCAGTACCAAGGCGCGTGGGGGGGCGCACCTGATGAGGGTTTGCAGACCAACGGTTGGGACACCACGCGCATTGACTTGGTCAGCGACATTACCGCCATCCCCGCGCCAGATGCCAGCTTCGACGCCATCCTCTGCAGCGAAGTGCTGGAGCACGTGCCCGAACCCACCCATGCGCTCGATGAATTCGCCCGCCTGCTCAAACCCGGTGGCGTGTTGATACTGACCGCCCCGTTCGGCTCCAACGTGCACATGGCGCCCTATCACTATTGCAGCGGGTTTTCAAAATATTGGTATGAACACCATCTGGCACAACGCGGCTTTCACATCGAATCGCTTGTCCCCAATGGCGACTGGTACGCCCTGCTGCTGCAAGAAATCACCCGCCTCGGTGGTCTGGAACGCCAACGCGGCAATTGGAGTTGGCCTTTCGCCTATGCCTACGCATTGCTGGGCTTGGCCTATTTCAAGCTGCGCAGCAACAAGCGGGCTGAGAATTTGGCCTGTTTTGGCTGGCAGTGTGTGGCGGTGAAACAATAGTTATTAAACCAAGTCCACACCATTTCATAATCAGGTGGTCATGAATGAAAAATACCATTAAATCCATTATTGAACGATTTCCTGCGTTGGCACTTTTTTATCGAAACACGCGTGACTTGCTCGATCAGCGCCACCCACCGCGTAAAACCCCGTGGGGTTTTAGCTTCGCAGGACACGACGCGATGGCCGATGGCAGCTTTGAGCCGGACGAAACCAAAGTGGTACGAAGGCTACTGGCCGATGTAGATGTGCTGGTGAATGTAGGTGCCAATGTAGGCTACTACTGTTGCCACGCGCTGAGCATGGGCAAGCCCGTTATTGCAGTAGAACCCAACACCAGAAATTTGCACTACTTGCTCAAGAATATTCGAAATAATGGTTGGGCTAAGCAAGCAGAAGTGATCCCCGTAGCTATGGGCAGTGGTGCCGATATTTTACAGATGTGGGGGGGGGTACAGGTGCATCCCTTGTTAAGGGTTGGGCGGCTATCCCGGAGAGTTATGTGACGCAAGTGCCGATATTAAGCTTAGACCGTGTACTTGGCGACACCTTGCGCGGCAAGAAGGCGCTAATACTGGTGGACATAGAAGGTGCGGAATTCATGATGCTGCAAGGCGCAAAACAAACCCTGATGAACGAAACACGGCCAATCTGGATGATGGAAATATCCAGCACCGACCACCAACCCGCAGGCACCGTCATGAACCCACATTTTGCCAAAACCTTTGAATTGTTTTTTGCCCAAGGGTATCGCGCGTTTACGGCAGATGAGGCGGCGATGGATATTACACCGGCGATTGTCCAGAAAGTGGTGGCGGGCGCACAGAGGCTGGGTACGCATAATTTTGTGTTTTATGGGGCGTGAGTGAGCGATTTAGTTTATTTGATAGTCGGAATGGGTAAACCAATAGGGATGGATCAATGAGTTCTGTTTATTCAATACTTTTCGCCTTGTTCGGGGTGGTGGCAGTGGGCTTGTTTCATGCTGACATTTACTTTCCAATCGGGCTTTCAGTGGCGATTCTGGTTTTTGTGTCGCTGTACTTGCTGCAACAGTATCGACAAAATAGATTAGGCATATTGATGCTTTTGATCTGGTTGGTGTACGCGCTGCCTTTTATACATATTCCACCGTATATTTGGTTTGACTTTAGCCAGGATTCACTTTTGCTTTGGGGGCTGGCGGTTAATCCCTATATGGTGGATGAACGAGTAATCAAACTCACGGCCATGATCGGCGCGGTTGGGGGCATGGGAATTGCGTTTGGCGCATCATTGAACAGCAGGCGGGTTCAGCAAGACTTGGGCATAAACCCGGACGGCAGCAAGCGACTATGCCGCACCATCGCCATGCCTGTTTGGCTGGTTTGGGTGGTTATAGGTGTGGCGATCACGGCCTTGTCGGCACCGCAAGAAACCATATTCACGGCGGAATATACTCAATCCAAATCGGCGCTGGACGGCGTCAACTTCAGTTCGGCCTGGATGATGTCTTATGTGATCTTGAGCTTTGCTTTTTGTGATGCGTTGCTTGAGCGGCAGGCTGCCATTAAGTACCTGAAAATGAAAATCATCCTGGCTGCAGTAATTCTGGTTGTGGTTTTTTTCCAGTTGTTGCGGGGTGATCGCGAATCAGTGCCATGGGTGTTTGGTTTAGTCTTGGTCTACTATTATTGGGCCGCTGGTATTACACAACGGCGTGGCTTCACCATACCCTGGCTAAAAATTTCCGGCGTGGCCTTTGGCCTGGTTGCGATAAGCATGGTTCTAGTCGCCATTCGATCAGGGCTGACAGACGCATCTCTATCCGATGCGGGCGCGCTGATTGGGGATTTATATGAATCCGAATCGATTGGTTTGGCCAACATGCTCCATGGCACGTGGTCGGCAGTATTGCTCACGCCGTTGTCAGTGGCAGGCGATCATATCTATGGCTTGCTGGCAGTTAAATGGGGGCAGGACTATCTCAATTTATTTCTGTCCATCATCCCCGGTTTTTTGGCCGATGCAATAGGTTATATCCGCCCAATCGATGGGAGCCAAGGTCCCGCGTGGGAAATGCGCTACGGCATCGGTGGAACGCATGCCACGGTGGTGCCTTTCATGAATTTCAGGATGTTGGGTGTTTTTTTAGCCCCCGCCATCTGGACATTCATTATGGTCAACTATGAAAAAAAGGCTTTGCGACAAGTCAGTGTCATCAAGTTGAGCTTGTTGGTTACCATCGCTATGGCATCACCGCATTGGCTTTGGTATGGCGAAAAAAACGGTTTCAACGCGCTGGTGCTCTGGCTGATCCTTGCATTCTTCTATCGTGTGTCGCTTGACTTGTCCCGCTCCGCAGTTGTGCAGCGGTCATTACCCCAGAGCCATCGCATTCTTGATGTCAAATCCTAAACTCATCCCCCGCATCTTCGGCGGCCTCGGCAACCAGCTCTTCTGCTACGCCGCCGCCCGCCGCTTGGCCTTGGCCAATAATGCCGAACTGGTGCTTGACGATGTCAGCGGTTTTGCCTATGACGATGTTTACCAGCGCCACCACCAGCTTGACCACTTCAACATACCCTGCCGCAAAGCCACGCCTGCGGAACGGCTGGAGCCATTCCACCGCGTGCGGCGCTACCTCAAACGCCGCTGGAACCAGCGCAAACCGTTTGCGCAGCGAGCTTACCTGGTGCAAGAAGGCATCGACTACGACCCGCGCCTGCTGCACTTCAAGCCGCAGGGCACGGTCTATCTGGAGGGCTATTGGCAAAGCGAAGATTACTTTAAGGACATGGAAGCCAGCATCCGCCAAGACTTGCAAATCAAACCGCCCACCGATGCCGCCAACCTGGCCATGGCCGAACAGATACGTGGCGGCACGGCAGTGGCGGTGCATGTGCGCTTTTTTGATGAGCCCCACGCAACTGGCATCAACAACGCCCCCGGTGATTACTACACCCGCGCCGTAGCACTCATGGAAACGCTGGCGCCCGGAGCACATTATTTTGTGTTTTCCGACCAGCCCGCTACCGCCCACGCCCGCATTCCATTGCCCTATGATCGTGTCACCCTGGTGGCGCACAACCAAGGCGATGAAAACGCCTACGCCGATCTGTGGCTGATGACACAGTGCCAGCATTTCATTATTGCCAACAGCACCTTCAGTTGGTGGGGTGCGTGGTTGGCTGCGCAGCCGGCGAAACAGGTGATCGCGCCGGGGTTTGAGATGCGTCAGGGCAAGATGTGGTGGGGATTTAAGGGTTTGTTGCCGAGTGAGTGGATAAAGTTATGAAGAGGCAATCAAGATGAAAATATTAGTGGTAGGTGACGGCCATTCGGCCATCCATGAAGTAGCTGTATTTGAAGCCTTCAAAAAATCAGGTCACCAGGTTGAAGCGTTTTATTGGCAGACCTACTTCAATTCGCAAAACCCATTGGTGCGCCTGTGGCAACGTGTTCAGAATAAATTTATTATTGGCCCCACGCTAGACAGATTAAATGCCGAGCTGATTAATGCGGCAGTACAGTTTAATCCAAAGTTGATATTTATATATCGCGGAACGCATATCACCCCACAAACGATTACAGAGATTAAGCAAAGACTGCCTGACTGCATGGTGTACGGCTATAACAATGACGACCCGTTTGCCGACGGACATCCACCTTGGCTTTGGCGGCATTTTTTGAAAAGTGTGCCTAAGTATGATTTGGTGTTTGCTTATCGACATCACAATCTAGATGATTTTAGAAAAATAGGCGCAAGGCGTGTTGAATTATTGAGGTCGTCGTATATACCAGAATTAAATCATTTTGTTACCCTTTCTGAAATTGATAAAGTGAAGTATGACTGCGATGTGGTTTTTATCGGTCATTACGAAAATGATGGTCGTTTAGAATATTTAGAAGAAATCGTCAAGAAGGGATATAAATTACGATTATTTGGACCTGGCTATGAATGGAATTCTCTGTTGGCAAAGTCAGTGATATTGAAGCATTTAGCACCCGTGCATTTGGTTTGGAATGAAGATTACAACAAGGCCTTATGCGGTGCCAAGATTGCCTTGTGTTTTTTTTCAAAACTCAATCGCGATACCTATACAAGGCGTTGCTTTGAAATTCCCGCAGCGGGGACTTTGCTTCTCTCGGAATATTCTGATGATCTTGCGTCACTTTACCAAGCAGGTGAAGAGGCTGATATGTTCAAAACAAAGCAGGAAATGATTCAGAAAATCAATCTCTACTTGGATAATGACGATCTTCGAAGCCGCGTTGCAGCAAATGGAAATCAGCGCGCCATCATTGATGGCCATGATATTGTTTCACGCATGGCAAAAGTACTTGATTTTGTGCCGATATAGTATTAATTAAATAACAGAGATTAAAAAATGAGCTATTCAAGAGGGAGTATAGATTTTTCAATTAATGCTGTGGGCAAGCTAATGCGTAATCGAAAAGTCTATCCACCCAAAGATGAACGCGATGGTTTGGTTAAGATTAATCTTGGGTGCGGCCTTCGGGTGGCAAAAGGTTGGCTCAATATTGATGGCAGCTTAAATGCCATGTTTGCTTCATGGCCAAATTGGATGCATAAAATACTTTATCGTCTTTCAGGGGCGCGGCAATATTATAGCTTGGAGCAGTATTGCGCCATATTGGGAAATCACCAATTCCTATATCATGATCTTGCACTAAGTTTGCCACTGCATGACAATACAGTCGATTTTATCTATTCATCCCATTTCTTTGAGCACTTGTTTAAAGATGATGCAGCCAATCTTCTGAAGGCATGTGCTCAGGCATTAAAGCCTGGCGGTATTATCAGGATTTCTATTCCCGACCTTGCCTATGCGGTTTCGCTTTATGGCCTATGCAAAAAAACTGAAATGCTTGAAGATTATTTTTTTGTGTCGGGGAAAGGCAGTTATTTGGCGCGGCACAAATACATGTATGACTTTGATCTAATCAAGACGGCTTTAGAGCAGGCTGGATTTTCAGGCGTGACGCGTTGTGAGTACCACCAAGGAAAAACACCAGATGTCGAAATGCTGGATGTCTATCCTGATGTATCACTTTTTGTTGAGGCTGTACGGGGTGAATCGAATGAGTAAAATCCAGACTGGCAGTCTATCTTTCCAAGCCGACTCATTAGCCATGCGGATCGCCGATAAAATAGGCTTTAAAAAACTGCGATGGAGTCTACGCCGTTTACATGTCCCGGTTTCTAAAAATGCCCTGGTTCTTGAGGTTGGTTCAGGTGGCAATCCTTACCCAAGGTCTAATGTTCTTCTTGATGCTTATGAGGAAACAAGGGAAAGATTTTGGGTACCTTTGATTCATGATCGTCCCACCGTTTTATCTTTTGGCGAAAATCTGCCCTTTAAGGATAAATCTTTCGATTATGTGATCGCTGCGCATGTATTAGAACATACGCCCTATCCCGAGAAGTTTTTAGCTGAATTGCAGCGCGTGGCGCGTGGCGGTTATATTGAAACACCAGATGCCTTTATGGAACGGATTAATCCTTATAAAGACCATCGGCTCGAAGTTACGGTGCGTGATGAGGGTTTGGTTATCCGTAAAAAGCCGGCGTGGATTTATGACGCAAACTTGGTTGAGCTCTATGAAGAGCGCGCCAAGGCCATCATTACCCGTGAAACGATACCGCAGCATGCGGCTGAATTTCACATGCGCTATTTCTGGCAAGATAAGATCAAGTTTAGCATCGTTAATCCGGAAGTGGATGCGACATGGACACCACCATCGCCCAGTCTCGATGCCCCCCAGCATTTTGGTATTAAAGCCAAATTACGTCTGCTACTACTAAATCTCATTCGAACCTGGTTTTCTCAAGGCAGCAGAAATGCCAAGCTGGATATTTTGCCATTAATGCGCTGCCCAAAATGTTATTCTGAACATCTAGAACGATTGTCAGCGACAAAAATTGTTTGCACGGGCTGTGATGCTCAGTACAAAATAGATCGTAATATTTTTCAAATCCACTAATGTGAGTTTTGTCGATGACAGCACCTTTCCTCTCTATCTGTATTCCAAGCTACAACAGACCCCAGCAGTTAGGTGAATTGCTCTCCTCCATCGATTGCAATCCAGCCGATATAGAGATTGTTATTTGCGAAGACCTTGCACCCAAGCGGCTTGAGGTGCGGGCTATTGCCAATGCGTTTGAACAAGCTTCTGTGTACCCCACTCACTATCATGAGAACACGATCAATCGGGGTTTTGATGGTAATTTACGCCGATTGGTTGAATGCGCGGGTGGCGAATACATCATGTTCATGGGCGATGATGATTTGTTTGTGCCGGGTGCTTTAGCTCAGTTTATAGAATTTCTTAAACAGAACCGTGATAAGCCCTACGTGCTAAGGGCTTATCTTACCCAACACCCTGACGGGCGCACGGAATATTTTCGCTACCTTCCCAAAACTACGCTATTGACGCATAGCGAAGCCACGGTTGCTTGGCTGTTCAAGCGCAGTGTGACCATTTGTGGTTTTACTGTCTCAAGGGCCGAGGCGCTGAAATACTCCACCACCGATCTGGATGGCACGCTGCTGTATCAGGTGTATCTGATGGCCCAGGTGTGTTTACGGAATGATTCAATTTATTGCGATATTCTGGTGGTGCATGCAGTGCAAACGTTTCGAGAAGATAAACCGATGTTTGGTACTTCTGAAGCGGAGAAAAGCCGTTTTACCCCGGGTAGTGTCTCCCATGATAATTCGATTAACTTTACCAAGGCGTACTTTGAGGTGACTGCGTATCTGGATAAACAGCATGGTACTAATTTAACTAAACTGGTGCGTGTTGATCTTTCCAAGTACTCGTATCCGTTTCTTTCGATACAGCGCAAACGTGGCATCTCGTCTTTTTTGCGGTATGCCAAACGCTTGGAAGCCGAGGCGGGGTTTGGCTGTACCGCCTATTACCATATTTACAAATGGGCGCTGGTGCTGTTTGGTGAGCAGGTATGTGACAAGCTCATTGGCCGTATAAAACGTATTGTTGGGTATACGCCGAATTTTTAAGACTCCGTCTTCCTCCTACTGGCTGCGTTTTGCGGGTGTATCGATAATTTTAGGTAATCAATTTATATGTGCGGCATCGTCGGAATAGTCTCTAACACCCCCCAAGCCCAACGCGCCTGGCTGGCCATTGGCCGCGATGCCATGACGCATCGTGGCCCGGATGATGCGGGAGAGTGGTGGTCGGCGGATGGTCGGGTGGGCTTGGCGCAGCGGCGGCTGGCGATTATTGACCTGTCGCCCGCCGGGCATCAGCCCATGCACGATGCAGAGGGCACGTTGAGCATTGTGTTCAATGGCGAGATTTATAACTTTGCCGATCTGCGTGACGAGCTGATTGCCAAGGGGCATGGCTTTAGATCGCATTCGGATACCGAAGTGATTCTGGCGGCTTATCGTGAATGGGGCACGGAATGCCTGGCGCGGTTCAATGGCATGTTTGCCTTTGCGCTGTTTGATGCGCGGCAACACACAGTGTTTCTGGCGCGTGACCGTGCCGGTGAAAAGCCGCTGTTTTATCACCAGGAAAAGGGTGTGTTGCGTTTTGCCTCAGAACTGAAGGCGCTGCTGGCAGACCCTGCCTTGCCACGTCGCATTGACCCCGCGGCGCTCGATTGTTATCTGGCCATGGGATATGTGCCGGGTGATCGCTGCATGTTGCAGGGCTTTAACAAGCTGCCGCCGGCGCATACCCTGTTGTTTAATCTGCAAACCGGACAGGCCAAGATTTGGCGCTACTGGCAATTGCCTGAGTTGGAGGCTGCCTCATCAAGGCCGGTGGACGAAGCTGCCTTGCTGGATGAGCTGGAAGCATTGCTGGTAGACGCCGTGCGCCGCCAGATGGTGGCCGATGTGCTGGTGGGCGTGTTGCTGAGCGGTGGAGTGGATTCAAGCTTGATTACGGCCATGGCGGTGCGATCATCAGGCCAGGTGCAGACATTTACGATTGGCTTTCCCGGCCACGGCAAGCTTGATGAGACCGAGCACGCCCGTCTGGTCGCCAGGCACTTTGGCACACGCCATACTGAGTTGATGGCCGAGGACGCCACGGCGGATCTACTGCCGCGTCTGGCGCGTCAGTTTGATGAGCCGATGGTGGATTCGTCCATGATTCCGACCTTTCTGGTCAGCCAGTTGGTGCGCCAACACTGCACAGTGGCCTTGGGCGGCGATGGTGGCGATGAGTTGTTTGGTGGCTATGGGCATTACAGCCGCTTGCAGTGGATGCAGGAACGACTGGGACCGATTCCTCTGCCCTTGCGAAGGGGCGTCTCCCTTGCCGCTGAGCGTCTGTTGCCCGTGGGCTTGAAAGGGCGGAACTGGTTGCAGGGTCTGGGGGTGGATTTGCAGAACGGCCTGCCGCTAATCGCATCCTGCTTTGATGCCACCACCCGCCAGCGATTGATGTCCGCGCAGACTGGCTGGCACACGCTGGCCGAGGCAGTGGTGAAAGACCGAGTACCGGTGCATCCAGACCTGCTGCAACGCGCCACCCGCATGGATTTTCAGAATTATCTGGCCGAGGACATTCTGGTGAAGGTAGACCGCGCCAGCATGCTCAGTTCGCTCGAAGTACGCGCCCCGTTGCTCGATTATCGCTTGATCGAGTTTGCGTTTGGCAAAGTGCCATCGCATCTGAAAGCAACTGCGCAGGACAAGAAGATATTGCTCAAGCGGCTGGCCGCCCGTGTGCTGCCGCCGGAATTCGACCGCCAGCGCAAGCAGGGATTTTCAATTCCGCTGGCTGAGTGGCTGAAAACCGGCCCCTTCCGTGATCTATTTCACGAAGTGCTGCTGGATGCGGGTTGCCTGTTCGATCGCCGCACGGTGCGTGGATTGTTGAAGGGGCAGGAGCGGGGACGCAGCAACGGTGAAAGGTTGTTTGCCCTCGTGATGTTTGAACTGTGGCGGTGTGAATATGCAATCACGATCTGACCGAACTGGAATTAACCGATGAAACGCGAATTACTGGAAAGGCTGCGCTGCCCGAAAACCGGGCAGCGCCTGACGCTGGATATGCCGGAACCCATGGCCGATGCAATTGAAAGCGGGTGGTTGGTCTCGGTGGATGGCCAGCACCGCTACTCGATCCGGAACGGCATTCCCCGCTTTGTGCCGGAAGCGAATTACGCAGACAACTTCGGCATGCAGTGGAATCATTTTCGCCAGACGCAACTGGACAGTCATTCCGGCCATCCCATCTCGGCCAATCGGTTCTGGAAGGCTACCGGCTGGCGGCCAGAGGATTTGAAAGATCAGTGGGTGCTGGATGCGGGTTGTGGCGCCGGCCGCTTCGCGGAGGTGGCGTTGAACGCCGGCGCCAAGGTCGTGGCGCTGGATTATTCCAGTGCTGTGGATGCCTGTTACGCCAACCTCAAGCATCATCCCAATCTGCATGTGGTGCAAGGTGACATCTACGCTTTGCCCTTCGAGCGGGAATCCTTTCCGTTCGTATATTCACTGGGTGTGCTTCAACATACACCGGATGTGGCAAAGGCTTTTGCTTCACTGCCGCCCATGCTGCAAGGTGGGGGCTGGCTGTGCGTCGATTTTTACTGGAAACGGGTTCGAACCATGCTGCATATGAAGTATTTGTTAAGGCCCGTTACCAAGCGAATGCCGCAACAAAAGCTCTTTCGCTGGCTGGAGAAATCAGTGCCAGCGCTACTCGTTGCAAGTCAGTTTTTGGGTCGCATTCCTGTATTGGGGCGATTTCTTAAACGTTTGATCCCTGTCGCGGATTACACGGGTATCTTTCCATTGAGCGATCAACAACTGAAAGAATGGGCGCTTCTGGATACCTTCGATATGTTGGCGCCTGAATACGATAACCCCCAGACTGCTGCTGGGGTGAGGAATTGGCTTGAGGCGGCTGGACTTCTTGAAGTGGAAGTCTTCCACGGAGGCCATCTGGTGGCACGTGGGCATAAATAGAGATCATTCGGTGGGACTGGTGGTGGGCATTGACGCCACCAACCTGCGGAGTGGCGGCGGGGTGACCCATCTCATTGAACTGCTGACCGCTGCCGAGCCAGAAAAACATGGCATTTCCAAGGTCGTGGTTTGGGGAGGCGTGCAGACGCTCGCAAAACTACCTGAACGATCCTGGCTGGAGAAAGTATACCCGATCGCGTTGAATCGGGGTTTGCTAAGCAGGACATGGTGGCAACGGTTCAGTCTTTCCCGTGCGGCCTATGCATCAGGTTGCAGCGTGCTCTTTGTCCCTGGAGGCAGCTACGCCGGCAACTTCCATCCTGTGGTCACCATGAGTCGCAATCTTCTCCCTTTCGAGATGCGCGAATTACTGCGGTATGGGTGGTCGTTGTTTACGCTCAAATTGCTGTTGCTTCGTGCAACCCAAACACGATCATTTCGAAAAACTGACGGGGTTATTTTTTTAACAAAATACGCGCGTGAGGTGGTCTTGAAAGTTACCGGTCAATTGCGTAGCCAAACTTGCATCATTCCGCACGGGCTGAATCCACGTTTCAAAATCGAACCCAAGGTGCAGCGAGCTATTGGCGGATACGATGACAAGCGCCCTTATCGTGTGCTGTATGTCTCGATCATCGACGAGTACAAGCATCAGTGGCATGTAGTTGAAGCAGTCGCCGCCTTGCGCAAACAGGGTTTGCCGATAGTGCTGGACTTGGTGGGGCCGGCTTATCCGGCTGCGCTCAAACGGCTGAATCAAACCATAGACCGCGTGGATGTTGAACGACGCTGGGTGCACTATCACGGAGCTATCCCTTTTAATGAATTGCATCTTCGTTATGCGGAGGCTGATTTGGGGCTGTTTGCCTCAAGCTGTGAGAATATGCCCAATATTTTGTTGGAAACCATGGCGTCGGGTTTGCCGATTGCCTGTTCCAATCGGGGGCCGATGCCGGAAGTGCTAGGTCAGGCCGGGGTGTTCTTTAACCCTGAGCAGCCCGAGGACATTGCCCGAGCTTTGCGCGAGTTGATTGAGTCGCCGCAAACCCGTACAGAATTGGCACGAGCGAGTTATGAACGGGTTCAAGAATATTCGTGGCAGCGCTGCGCGGATGAGACGTGTAGGTTTTTGGTTGGGGTGGTGCAAGAGCGAAAAAAAGGAACTATTGATGTTTGAAAATAAAAATTTATTAATTACAGGTGGAACGGGCTCTTTCGGAAACGCAGTCCTCCGCCGCTTTTTGGATTCCGATATTGCTGAAATACGCATTTTCAGCCGCGATGAGAAAAAGCAGGAGGATATGCGGATCGAGCTTAAAAATCCGAAGGTTAAATTCTACATCGGCGATGTCCGTAACTACGACAGTATTCAATCGGCCATGCATGGTGTGGATTATGTCTTCCATGCAGCCGCTTTAAAACAGGTGCCGTCCTGCGAATTCTACCCTATGGAGGCGGTCAGGACAAATATCCTCGGCGCGGACAATGTTCTCAACGCTGCCCTTGCCAATGACGTCCAGAAGGTAATTGTCCTGAGCACTGACAAGGCGGTCTATCCGATCAATGCAATGGGTATTTCAAAGGCAATGATGGAAAAGCTGATGATCGCAAAGGCAAGGACCACTGATGTTAAAAAGACGGTCATCTGCGGCACGCGATACGGCAATGTCATGGCCTCCAGGGGCTCCGTGATCCCTTTGTTCGTCAAGCAGATCAAGGAAGGCAAGCCCTTGACCATCACTGATCCGAATATGACGCGGTTCCTGATGTCTTTGGAAGATTCTGTAGACCTTGTCGTGTATGCCTATAACAATGCAAAGCAGGGCGACATCTTTGTGCAGAAGGCTCCAGCTTCAACGATCATGGACCTGGCGCTGGCGATCAAGGAGCTTTTCAAGGCGGACAATGAGATCAAGATCATCGGGACCAGGCATGGGGAAAAGCTGTATGAAACGCTGCTGACACGGGAGGAAATGGCGCGAGCCGAGGATTTGGGCGGCTACTACCGCATCCCTTCCGATGAGCGGGACCTGAACTATGGCAAGTATTTTACCGAGGGTGAGAAGCAGGTATCCGAGGCAGAAGATTATCATTCGCACAACACGCGGAGATTGAATAAGGATGAGGTTAAGGAAGTTTTACTGAAGCTTCCGTTTATTCAACGTGAGCTTCAGTAAAACTTAATTTTGAATTCTGAATTTTGAATTTTAAATTGTCGGCTAGGTGGCGCGGCCTAAATTAAGGAGATGTGATGAAAGAGAATGTTATCAAGGAAAAGAGTTATAAATTCGCACTGATGGTGATTGAGCTCAGTAAATATTTGGTCCAAAGGAAAGAGTTTGTTTTGTCAGGACAACTGTTGCGGTCCGGAACGAGTATAGGGGCGAATGTCGAGGAAGCTTTGGCTGGACAGAGCCGGGCTGATTTCTTGTCGAAGATGTCTATTTCCTCTAAAGAGGCAAGAGAAGCAAATTACTGGCTGCGTCTTCTTCGAGATAGTAAAACCTGCGATGAAAGCAGGCTTAGACCCGCATTGCTCGAATCAGAGGAACTTATTAATATCCTCAGCTCGATCGTTAAAACGACGGCGAAGAATAAGAAATTATGAATTATGAATTTTAAATTCTGAATTGCTACCGTAATTTCAAATTGAATTAAAATAACTACCAAAATTCAAAATCCAAAATTAAGAATTCAAAATTGAACTTAAAAGGTGTTTATGAAAACAATCTTAATTACCGGCTCAAGGGGATTTATCGGAAAGAATCTTGTTGTCGCGCTCAGCCGTGAAAAAGAGCTCGTCATAAAGACGTTTGACGTTGAAGATGATCCGGGCCTGCTTGAATCTCATCTTTTGGAGGCGGATTTCATCTATCACTTTGCGGGGGTAAACAGACCCCAGAATCCGGAGGAGTTCAAGACGGGTAATGCCGACTCAACAGCATCTATTGTGGCGATCCTGGAGAAGGCAGGCAGAAAGGTGCCTATCTTACTCACCTCCTCCATCCAGGCTGCACGTGACAATCCCTATGGCGTGAGCAAGAAGGCGGCTGAGGAGATCCTGACTGACTACCAAAAGCGAACCGGAGCGCCGATCTTCATATACCGTCTGCCCGGTGTTTTCGGAAAATGGTCGAGGCCTAACTATAATACCGTGGTTGCGACCTTCTGCCACAATATCGCCCGAGGCCTTGAGATCAAGATATCAGACCCCAGCAATGAGATCGAACTGGTCTATATCGACGATGTGATCCGGCATTTTATGAGCCATCTGGATCAACCTTCGCTCCCGGCAGGAGCAGGGCGCTATCTCCAGATAACCACGGCATTCAAAGTCACGCTCGGTGAGCTCGCGGCAAAGATCTGCAGCCTGCGGGACATGCGAACGACCCTCAAAGTCCCTGATCTGTCGGACTATTTCATGCGATGCCTGAATGCAACCTACCTGTCGTTTCTTGATGCAAAAGATTTTTCCTATCCGCTGGACCTCAAGACTGACGACCGGGGTTCGCTTTTTGAGCTTATCAAATCCGACCATTTCGGCCAGATATTCGTCTCAAAGACGTTCAAAGGCATCACGCGGGGCAACCACTACCATGACAGCAAGGTCGAGAAGTTCTGTGTTATTCAGGGGAGGGCGGTTATCCGGTTCAGGCATGTTCTGAACAAAGAAGTGCTTGAGTATCATGTTTCAGGCGAAAAGATAGAGGTAGTTGACATCCCGCCCGGATACACGCATAATATCGAAAATCTCGGAGACGGTGAGATGATCGTCCTGTTCTGGGCGAACCAGGTGTTTAACCCAGATGCTCCTGATACGTATTTTATTCCAGTAGTTGAAGAATGATGAGTAATTTTGAATTTTGAATTCTAAATTGTGAATTAACACAGTTGAGAACAATTACGAAATTTGAATTCTTAATTATCACCTGGCGTGAAATTCAAAATCCAAAATTCAAAATTCAAAATTGCAGTCAAAAGTGAGGTTTTATTAATGAAAAAAATAAAGATAATGACGGTGGTCGGCACAAGACCGGAGATCATACGGTTGTCGCGGGTGCTGGCAGTCCTCGACAGGGAAACAGACCATGTTCTCGTGCATACAGGTCAGAACTACGACTTTGAATTGAACGAGATATTCTTCAAGGACCTAGAGATCAGGAAACCGGACCATTTCCTCGAAGCGGTCGGCGCGAATGTTGCTGAAACCATAGGGAACACGATCAGTAAAATTGACGCGGTACTGGCCAAGGAAGAGCCGGAGGCTTTTCTCGTTCTCGGCGATACGAACAGTTGTCTCGCCGCCATTTCCGCTAAACGGAGAAAAATACCGATATTTCACATGGAGGCGGGGAACAGATGTTTTGATCAGCGGGTTCCGGAAGAGACGAATAGGAAGATCGTTGACCATATCAGCGATATCAATCTGACGTACAGTGACATCGCTCGTGAGTACTTGTTGAGAGAAGGACTGCCGCCTGATCGCATTGTCAAGACCGGGAGCCCGATGTTCGAGGTCCTGACGCATTATCGTCAAAAGATCGAGGCTTCTCATATTCTCAAAGAGCAAAACCTTGCCGAGCAAAACTACTTCGTCGTGAGCGCTCACCGTGAGGAGAATATCGAGCCAGAAGCAAACGTTCTCAAACTGGTGAATATTCTTAACAGCATTGCTGAGAATTATGGAAAGCGGGTTATCGTGTCGACACACCCTCGGACGCGCAAGCGTGTTGAAGGCTTGGGTGTCCGATTTCACAAGAATGTTGAACTTATGAAGCCTCTGGGCTTAACAGACTATGTCCACCTGCAGATGCACGCGCAGGCGGTCCTCTCCGACAGCGGGACGATTAATGAAGAGTCGTCGATTCTGAACTTTCCTGCCCTCAATATCCGTGAGGCCCACGAACGGCCGGAAGGGATGGAGGAGGCCAGCGTGATGATGACCGGGTTGGAGCTCGACCGGATTCTGCAGGGGCTTGAAATACTGAAGCGCCAGCCTCGCGGTGAGAAACGGCTTTTGCGCCAAGTTGCAGATTACAGCATGCCGAATGTGTCGGAAAAGGTTCTCAGGATCATCCTGAGCTACACGGACTATGTGAATAGGAACGTCTGGAAGAAAAACCTTTAAATGAAAGTTCTGATTGTTTCCCAATACTTCTGGCCTGAGAATTTTCGGATCAACGATCTTGCAAAGGGCCTTGTTGAGCGGGGACATGAAGTGACCGTGCTGACCGGAATTCCCAATTATCCTGAGGGTACGTTTTATCCTGGTTATGGATTCTTCGACAATCTTTCTCAGGAATATATGGGTGTCAAGGTGTTGCGCGTACCGCTGATACCTCGTGGAAAAGGGGGAGGCATACGATTGGCGCTCAATTATTTGTCATTTGTAGTAAGTGCCTGCCTTCTAGCTCCAATCCGATGTAACAATCAGTATGATATTATCTTTGTCTTTGAACCATCGCCTGTAACTGTTGCGTTGCCAGCGCTTTTATTAAAGGCTCTGCGCAAGGTACCTGTCATGTTTTGGGTACAGGATATCTGGCCGGAAAGCCTCGCAGCAACTGGAGCGATCACCTCCAGACGGATTCTTGATGGTGTTGCTTCTATTGTTCGATTTATCTACCGCAGATGCGATAAAATTCTTATCACTTCACAAGCCTTCAGAAAATCCATTGAGCTTCACGCCGGCGCCCCGGAAAACATCCTTTACTTTCCGCAGAGTACCGAAGATATTTTTCAACCAGTTGCCGAAAAGCAGGTAGTGGCGGCGTTCGACTCAATTCTTCCCGGTTTTTGGATACTGTTTGCCGGGAATGTAGGTGCTGCACAAGATTTTCAAACAATAATCGCTGCCGCAGATAAATTGAGGGCGCATGGAGATATTCACTGGATTATTGTTGGCGATGGACGCAAGCGTGAATGGGCTGAAACCGAGGCAAAAAACCGCGGATTGAGTAATAACTTTCATTTTCTCGGGAGACATCCTCTCGAAGCGATGCCGACATTCTTCTCGCATGCGGATGCCCTGCTCGTAACACTTAAAAAAGAGCCGGTATTTGCTTTGACGATTCCAGCAAAAATTCAGTCTTATCTTGCTTGTGGCAGACCGATATTTGCGGCGCTTGATGGGGAAGGCGCCCGAATTATAGAAGATGCTGGTGCTGGATTTTCCTGCCCCGCAGAAAATCCAGATACGCTCGCCCAAGTTGTTTTAAAGATGTACGAGATGCCCAAGCTTGAGCGTGAGAAGATGGGCATGAATGGCAGAAGTTATTATGAAACAAATTTTGACCGCACTATGTTACTGGATAAGCTCGACCGATGGATGAAAGAGTTGGTTGAAAGTAGGTGACAGGTGATGGGGAATAGGTCAAATGGTGAAAAACAGGTGAAAGGTACAGTTCTGGTTACCGGCGCCACTGGCTTTGTCGGTTGTTTTCTCTGTAACCGGTTATTGAAAGAAGATTTTCGTGTGCGAGGAACCCTGCTGAAAGCTAAAAACCTTTCATCCCTTGTAGACGGGGTGGAACCCGTGACGGTGAAGCCGCTGGGGGCAGATACTCCGTGGAGCCATGCCATGGCAGGTATTGATACGATCATACACCTGGCCGCCCGCGTACATATCATGGATGATGCGTCAACCGATCCTATAGCCGAGTTCCGCAAAATAAATGTGCTCGGCACAGCACGATTGGCCAATGAGGCTGCAAAAGCTGGGATTAAACGCTTTGTGTTTATAAGCTCTATTAAGGTAAATGGTGAAGAATCGTTCATTCCCTATACCACTGATTCACCTTCGTTGCCTTCTGATCCGTATGGTATCAGCAAATGGGAGGCGGAACAAGCTCTTCGCAAGATTGAGGCTGAAACCGGACTGGAAGTTGTTGTTGTCAGGCCAACACTCGTCTACGGCCCGGGAGTTAAAGCCAATTTTCTCAAAATGATGAAGATAATAGCGAAAGGTATCCCGCTTCCCCTGGCCTCCGTGGCCAACAAACGCAGCCTGATCTACGTCGGCAATCTGGTTGATGCCTTGACTACCTGTGCCGTGCACCCGGCTGCTGCCGGGCAAACGTATCTGGTCAGTGATGGCGAGGATGTTTCAACGCCGGACTTGATACGGCGGACAGCCAAAGCACTCGATCTGCCTGCCAGGCTTTTTCCGGTCCCTGCTTCATTCATGCGCCTGGCCGGCAAGTTGTCCGGTAAGAGCAATGTGGTGAGTCGCCTTACAGGATCGTTGACAATAGATAGTATAAAGATCAGGCAAGAGCTGGGATGGAAACCCCCGTTTACTCTGGATGAGGGGTTGGCTGAAACTGCAAGATGGTTCAAAAGGCAATACAGAGAGAGAAAAAGATGAAACGACTCTTTGATATCACTTGTTCATTAATTGCCCTGATGTTTCTTGCCATTCCGCTGCTGCTCGTTGCCGCTTTGGTGAAAATGACCTCGCCGGGTCGCGTCCTCTACTGGTCCGACCGGGTGGGCCGCGACAACACCATATTCAAGATGCCGAAGTTCCGGACCATGAAGGTCAATACGCCCGCTGTTGCCACCCATCTCATGACCAATCCTGACCAGTATCTTACACCTATCGGCAAATTTCTCAGAAAATCCAGCCTCGACGAACTGCCCCAGCTCCTCAGCATTCTCAAAGGGGACATGAGTTTCGTGGGGCCGCGGCCGGCGTTATTCAACCAGGATGATCTCGTTTCACTCCGAACACAGAAAGGCATCCATGCGCTTGTGCCCGGATTGACCGGCTGGGCGCAGATCAACGGGCGGGACGAGCTTCCGATCCCGGTCAAGGTCGGGTTTGATGAATATTATCTCAAGCACCGGTCTTTTCTCGTTGACCTGAAAATCCTCTTCCTCACTTTTTTCAAGGTGCTCAGAAAAGAAGGAATTACCCATTAAATCTTTACCCATTTCGCGTCAAACCTGATATGGGTAAGTATCCGTATCCGGGAGTCCGTGATATGACACCCAGTGGAAATAGAGATTGACACGCCTCTGATTGTTCCGTACAATTGGTTTATGAAACGTGCAGGCTTGGAGGGATAATCGTATGTTGTGGGAAGTGGAAGAATTGCAGAAAATAAGCGAGATTCAGCCCGAGCTGGTTGAGGACGCCCTGAAGAATCTCTGGAAAAACAAGCCTGAACTTTACCACGCCGTCGTCGTCAATGCCTATTTGGACGAAAAGATAAGCCTGAGCGAAGACGGCGGAGTGCTTTGGAAAAGCTGGTAATAGGTTAGGGGGATGACCCATAACCCTAATTTTATCAATGAAGATGTTCTGATTGCTTATCGCACCATTATGTGCTATGTTATGTACATACTTGTGAGGAGGTGTTGAAATGAATGCATTGACCTATACCTATACACGCCAGCATTTTGCGGATGTGATGCGTATCGTAAATGACGATCATGTACCGGTGGTGGTGACGAGTCAGCGAGGTAAACCTGTAGTAATCATGTCGCTTGACGATTATCAGAGTCTTGAAGAAACCGCGTATCTCTTGCGGAATCCGGCAGGCGCCAAGAGATTGCTCGAATCTGTTGAAGAGCTGCGTAACAGTGGCGGTGTCGTGAGAGAACTGATCAATGGTGATTAAGTTTTCTATCAGAGGCTGGGAGGATTACCTTTACTGGCAAACAACAGATCGTGCTGTTCTCAAACGAATCAACCAACTGATAAAAGATGTGGAGCGTGAACCGTTTGCGGGGATTGGCAAGCCGGAACCACTGAGGCACCAGTTGTCGGGATTCTGGTCACGACGTATAGATTCTCAACACCGCCTGGTGTATGCCGTTCATGATGACACAATCCTTATTGCCCAATGTCGTGACCATTATTGATCGTGTGCATGGTTGCAGGTTCAGGCTTGCCAATCCTGGAATTGCTTATGAACATGGAAAAGAGGGACAGGCTGCTTTTACCTAAATTGAGCGATTCTTGTTGCTTCCCCTCTAGCAAGAGGGGATTGAGGGGTGTGTTTTCCTTTATGCCCTTTCTTTTACACACCCCTACCCCTGGTTTATTATTGTCAAGTATTTTTTATATGTCTTTCTCATGCGCATAAAATATGGAGGTCTTAAGTGAAGCACCTTGCCTTATCCTGGTATTTGAGAGTCTCAACAGAGCTCTTATCTTGCTTTATTGGGGCTAAGGTGCAAGCGGAGAGTTATACAGGCTCTCTTTTGAAGGTCGGCAAATGCCGCCTTAATGGGTTAGGTGATAATCTCTCCGCCTACGCTTTAAGACGCTCAGATTTTCTCTATGCAGCCTCCTTTAACTGGTGTATTTTAGAATACTGGTCTATGTACACGCTATGATCACGAACAAGTGCGAATATAATACTCAACAGCTTACGGGATATGGCTATCAGAGCCTTTATTTTAGGCATCCCTTTGTCAAGATGCTGCAGATATTGCTTATGCAGTATTCCGCCTTTTCTGACAACATTTATAGAGGCAAAAAACAGGAGTTTTCTCAAAAGCGGGCGTCCTCTTTTGGAAATCCGCCTTGTTCCTTTGTGTTTGCCGGAACTTATCTCAAAAAGATCCAGTCCTGCATGCTTGATTACCTCGCCTATTGTGTGGTATTTCTTAAAATCGCCCATCTCACCGATAAGACCGGCTGTCGTAATCTCGCCGATTCCCTTTATCGAAAGAATAAAACGGCTGTAAGGAATGTCCTTGAGGCGCTTGCTCATATGCTTTTCAAGTTCTTTTACAAATTGTTCAATCTTCTCTATCATTGCAACGCTCTCTTGTATTTCAAGAGCAATGCTTTCACTGCCCTCTGCAATACCTACAGATTCCCATGCAGCGCGGCACAAGTCCTCTGCCCGCATCCTGCCAAAATGTCCCCGGCTTACCTCTTTGAGGCTTATAGCCAGCGTTTCTACGCCTTTTTCCAGAAGGTCTTTGGGCCTTGGACAGTTCTTCAAAAGATACTGAGCGCTTCTGCTGGTGATA
>CAMTXX010000032.1:0-11668 GCA_947085825.1 uncultured Nitrospira sp.
ACTCAGATCAAGCCTTCCCGATTTTCTCCTGAATGCTGATAATGACTCCATCTTCAAGAAAATCATCCTCGATCACGCCGATCATGATAAAATACCAGGGTTTCGTATGGCTGCATAACGGAGAACTTTGCACTGGCAAGTTATGAACATGGACTGCCTTGAGGTCTCCTTTTTTTTCTTCCCCAATCAAAGGATTTTCAACTATTTTTTTGATTTCATCATCAAGTAATTCTTTCTCGTGGTTTGATAACTTTTTGACTTTGTTTTCAAAAGTTCTCGATTGATAGATTCTCATTGCTTATCCAAACTTATATTCCGACCGCTCGCCCTGTTCTAATTCTTGAAGCCCGATAAGTATTTCTTTGATAAGACTGTATGTCAAATCCGGATTGTCTTCTGCGCATTTGCCGATTTTGGCCCAATGCTCTATTTGACCTGTTAGAGAACGATGGTCAACATGACTATATTTTTTTGCTTCTTTAACTAATTTTTCTGATATTCTTACCGCCGTAGCCATTTTAATACCTCCGAATATTTTTAGATATTATATCCATTGGCATAGCATATTGCAATTAATTGCATACATATTGATTCATGGGATAATGCGGCGCTGAGCAACCACCTAAGGGGAGTCTGTTTGAGCGCCTGGTTCTCTCCGGGACGGAGCGTAGGAATGTGTTTATTTCTTTCGCAGGTATATCCCATCCTGTTGAATTTCAATAATTCCATCTTTGTACAGTCCGCCGATCGCCTTTTTAAACAATTTCTTGCTCATCTGCAACTTTTCTTTTATCATCTCAGGAGTACTTTTATCAGACAACCGGAGAAAACCATCATGTTCATTCAGATTTTTAAGGATGATTTCCCTGGCATCTTTTATATCATCAAGGCCGCCCTTCCTGAGCGTTACATCGATCTTGTTGTCTTCTCTTATCTTTTTGATAAAACCTTCCAACTGCTCACCAATTGACAGTTTTCTGAATACATCACTTTTATATAGCAATCCCTCATATTTGCCATCAATGATTACTTTAAAACCTAAGTCTGTAAATTCCTCAACAAGCAGCATTACCTCTTCGCCTTCTTTTAAAGGAAATTCTTCTTTCATTGACATAATAGACAATCCCCTTTCCTGGTCAAACCTTTTCGGCCTTATCTTGAGAAACTTTTTCGGCCCAGGTCATTGTTTTTTTGCAAACTTTGTGCCTTTGTGCGAGCAACTGCCGTTTTTAGGATTATCAGATTGCCTTTTCAAGACGTTCTGCTACCCAGACTTTAATTATGGATTGACGAGGCACACCTAAACGTCTTGCTTCTTTATCCAATAAATGAATCATCCACAAAGGAAAATCTACATTTACCCTTTTCTGTTCCTGCTCTGGTCTTCTGATTTTTGACAAATCGAGATATTTGGAAATATCCCCGCCTTCATCAAATTTCTTATCAATTTCTTTAGCCTTGATAGCCTTCATATATATCAACCTCCTCTTTTCTCGACCGACGTACTGAAATAATTCTTATCTTGCTGCTCCTGTAAGTTATAATTCCAGACCAATATTTTTCTGAAATCTTTCCAATTACCAAAAATCGTGGTTCATCGATTGTTTTTAAAGGAATCTCAATCAGATCAGGATCATCCCAAAGAACTTGAATTTCATAAAAATCGATTCCATGCTTCGACTTGTTGATGTCACTTTTCTTGATGTCAAACTCAAATTCCATAATATAGTTATTATACCTTTAATATACCTATTGTTGAACAAGTTTTTTCTGATTCAAAGGTGGTTCAGTATGTCTGCAACGTTCTTTATCCGAATTTTATTTGTACGCAACCAGACTAATCCCTGCCGGAATTACCGGCCACGGACGAAGGGCAAAGTGGAGAGGCTATTTTACTATTTACAGAAACACCTGCTTAGGGGGCTTGAGGTAAAGGATATTCTCTTTCATTGGCATAATAGACAATCCCCTTTCCTGGATCAAACCTTTCCGGCCTTATCTTTAATCCACTCAGTCCATTCAGATATCCCCTCTCCTGTCTTGCAGGAAACTTCAAATATCTTTAATTTCGGATTCAGAGACAAAGAATCTTTCTTTATCTTGTCAATATCAACCTCAAGATGAGGCGCAAGGTCTATCTTGTTCAGTAATAATGCTGAAGATTCCTGGAACATGAGGGGATATTTAAGAGGTTTATCGTGGCCCTCTGTTATACTCAGCAACATAACCTTGATATCTTCTCCTACCTTAAACTCAGCAGGGCAGACCAGGTTGCCTACATTTTCTATAAAAAGCAGGTCGATTTCATTGAGCGGGAGATCATTTAATACTTCATAGATCATATTCGCATCAAGATGGCACGCCCCTCCTGTGTTTATCTGCACAACAGGGGCGCCAAGTTTTTCTATCCTCTCAGCATCATCCGTGCCGGCAATATCACCCTCTATGACCCCTATCCTTAAACCGCAGTCTTGCAAGAGGGTCTTCTCCAGGATAGAAGTCTTTCCTGCGCCAGGGGCGCTCATAAGATTTACAACAAAAAGACCCGCCTTATCAAAAAGTCTGCGATTTTCAAGCGCTATGCGGTCGTTAGCTTCCAATATCTTCGTAGCTATTTTGACTTTCAACCTGTGCATTCTCCTTATGAACCCTATATTGATGGCTTCGTAAAAAGTCCGGTATTCCCTCTCCCTGGCTTAAGGCCCCTACTGTTGGTGAGGGGAGAGGGTTAGGGTGAGGGTGAAATAAATAAGCAATATCAATGGGTTTTAATCCCCCTCCCCTTAGTCCCCTCCCGCCAGGGGAGGGGAAATCACTTTTTGCGAGTTTGTCTATATTGCCTGTTTTTGGTTCTGCCTGCTCTCAACTGAAGTTTTTTATGACACTTCCATGTCAATAATATCCAGTTCCCGGCCTGCTGTGATAATAAATGAAAGACCTTTGCAGAAAGGGCAGCATAAAACATACTCTTCTTCAGAAATAAATGTATTATCGCAATCCTTGCATAGCCCTGTTACAGGAATTTCTTCTATATTCAAGGAGGCGTTTTGGGCGATAGAACCTGATTTTATCGTATTGAAGGTAAAACTCAGGGCGTCAGGCATAATGCCCGCCGCCCTGCCGACCCTGATATTAATGGCCTCGATCTCCTTAAAACCCTTCTTGAGACATTGTTCGGAAACTAACTCGATAATATTCTGCGCAATCGACAGCTCATGCATCTCAGCTTTTTGCGTATTTATCCTTTTCCTTTTCGTAAGCCTCTTTTCCTGCCTCGACAGCCGACTTCAAAATAGACTTCTTTTCATCTAAATAATCTTTGCCTTCTTCGACCAAAGAAGAAGCCTTCTCCTTTGCCTGATGTACGTAATCAGTCGTCGTCTCCTTAATATCATCTGTCAATTCCCTGATCTTTTGTCTGGTTTCACGTCCTGACTGCGGCGCAAATAAAAGCGCAAGACCAGCCCCGACAACACCACCCAAAAGAAACGATAAAAGCACCGAACCTGAACTATACCCGTCTTCTCTCATTGCCTGCCTCCTTTCTTAAGTATATTGGTTAATAAATAGCTCAAGGCGGCAGTTACGCCGGCCTTTAAGCTCAACGCTTTAACAGAAGCAGAAGAACTGAGCGTGTCAATGAAGCCAGTGACGGCATGTATCCTGGCACTAACTTCGCTTATGGAATCAGCCACCTCTTTCACATCCGCTGTAATATCATTAACATTATCTGATATGCTTCTTAGGCTTTTCAATGTGAGCTTGAGTTCATCCAGCGCTGGATTAAGGTTCTTTTCAGTGGTATTTCTCAGGGAAATAACAGTCTTCCTTAATTCCAGGAGTAAGGGGACCAGAAAAACTGCTATTACGAAAAGAAAAACTGCTATGATGACTATTAAAATTGTATCCATTCCGCCTCCTATAGTGATTATATCATAACTTCAGTTTAAAGCATTGAAAGATAAAGATACTTAAATATTAATGCTTAATCTGTTACAAGTAAAGAAAATTATGTTATCCTTTTAAGCCATGGATGATCTTTTTTTCATAAAACGGACTCTTGCCCTTGCAAATCGAGCCAGAGGCAAGACCAGTCCGAATCCCCTGGTTGGGGCCCTTCTTGTAAAAAATGGCAGAATAATTTCCGAAGGATACCATAAGAAGGCAGGCACTCCACATGCAGAGGTGATAGCCATACAAAAAGCAGGCAATAAGGCCACCGGCTCAACCCTTTATGTGAGTCTTGAGCCCTGCTGTCATAAAGACAAGAGGACCCCTCCCTGCACAGAAAATATCATATCTTCAGGCATAAGAAAAGTGGTCATCGCCATGAAAGACCCCAACCCTAAGGTCTCAGGCAAGGGCCTTGCAGAGCTGGAAAAGGCCGGGATACAGACAATCGCCGGAGTTTTGGAAGACAAAGCCAGGAAACTCAATGAGTCCTATATAAAATATATAACAACAGGAATGCCGTTTGTCATCCTTAAAATTGCAATGACCTTAGATGGAAAGATCGCCACGCCTGAGGGAGAATCAAAGTGGATTACAGGCGAAAGGGCAAGACAAATGGTCCACAGGCTCAGAGGAAGCTCCGATGCAGTCATGACAGCGATCGGGACAGTAAAAGCCGATAACCCGAGGCTGACCTGCAGGGTCTCCGGCTATAAAAACCCTGTCCGTATTGTAATAGACCCTCATCTTGAAACCCTGCCGGATTCTCATGTGGCAGCGTGCCCTCCTGAGACAATACTAGTAACCAAGAGTGCAAATGACAAAGAGTTTATGCGGAAAAAGTTTAAAGAAAAGGGGATCACTTTTATTGAATATCAAAATGAAAAACTTGACCTTTCATGGCTGATGCAAGAACTCGGCAAGCTCGCTATCACTTCAATGCTTGTTGAAGGAGGTTCTTCCCTGAGCGCCCATTGCCTTGAAGCAGGAATAGTGGACAAGGTCATGTTTTTCATCGCGCCCAAGATAATAGGAGGAAGAGATTCATTTCCTGCTGTTGGAGGTAAGTCCTTCAGAAAACTTGCAGACGCTTATCGTCTCAGTGATGTTAAAACAAAACTGATAGGCGAAGATATACTTATTGAAGGATATATCCGCAAATAACCCTGCCCGAAATCTGCCCATAATTCGCTTTATAATTTGTCTTCTCTGGAAAATAAAATTAATGGACTCGTAAAAAGTCGGGTTTTGCGCTTTTTACGTCATTCCGGCTTGTCCGTCCCGAATGTTTTCGGGATTCTTTATCAGTACGTTAGAACACGGAAAGATTCCCGGCAAGCGGGAATGACGACTTTTTACGAATACATCAAAATTGACAACCCTGAAAATTATGGTGATAGGAGTAAAAAACTTCTGTATCAGCAATCTAATTCTTTGCATAGCTCACTCCTTCCGCACCTCGCTCAATCCTGCCTATCAGATGAGAATCAAAACCGTTCTTCTTAAGAATAGCAATGGTTTTTTCTTTCTTCTTCTCATCTGTTATGATGATATATCCGATTCCCATATTGAAGGTCCGCTTCATGTCATCCTCAGGCACATTCCCGGTTTTCCGGATTAATTCAAAGATCGGATGAACAGGCCATGAACTTTCTTTCAGGACTGCTCCGACTCCCTTTGGAAAGACTCTTGGTAAATTCCCGTCAATACCGCCTCCGGTAATATGTGCCATCCCTTTAACTTCAACCCTGTTTTTTAACGCATTGAAGGCTTTGACATATATTCTGGTCGGTCTTAAAAGCTCCTCACCCAAAGTGCATCCCAAGGCAGGAAGATACTTCTTCACGCTCATCCGCTTTAGTTCAAAGAATATTTTCCTTACAAGAGAATATCCATTACTATGCAGGCCGCTGGAGGAGACGCCAATAACAGCGTCACCGTCCTTTATTTTTGAGCCATCGATTATCTTTGTCTTATCAACTATGCCGACTGCAAAACCGGAAAGATCATATTCGCCCTTGCCGTAAAATCCGGGCATCTCCGCAGTTTCTCCACCTACAAGAGAACAGCCTGCTTCCATACACCCGCCTGCGATACCTTTGACCACATCGGCAGCTTTTTCAGGCCTGAGCTTTCCTGTAGCGAAATAATCGAGGAAAAATAAAGGTTCCGCCCCGCATGTCAGGATGTCATTGACACACATCGCAACAAGGTCAATGCCGACGGTATCATGCCGGTCAGCCAGGAAGGCTACCTTAAGTTTTGTTCCAACACCATCGGTGCCGCTCACGAGAACAGGGTTTTTATATTTTTTATTATTGATGCGGAACAATGCGCCAAAAGAACCGATATCCGTCATTACTTCATGCCTGAATGTTTTTTTAACAAGAGGACTGATTAAATCGACAAACCTGTCTCCTTCATCAATGTCAACACCGGCCTTTTTATATGTAAGCTTCTTCTTTTTTTCCATAATATATTGTTATAAAAGGGGGAGATATTTTTGATTATTTTGCATAAAAAGCCCTGAAAGGGCAAGTTTTATTTTTTTCAAGCCAAAGTAGAAATGTCAGGTTATTACATTACATCTCAGGGTTTCTTCTTTTTAGCAGCAGACTTGACTTTCGCCTGCTTTTTTAGCGCTGCTGGTTTTTTATTTTTTTCTGCAACTGCAAAAGCCTTCTTTTCAGCAACTGCGGCTTCTTCAAAAGCTCCGAAGACGTCTTCTTCCCTGACAAGGATAACCGTTTCACCGTCAAACTCAATCTCCCTGGCGGAATATTTGCCGTAGATAATCCTTTGTCCTTGCTTTAAGACGGTTGGGACAAACTTTTTCTCCTTTTCTTTGCCTTCTTCTGTCTTGTATTTCCCGGGGCCGATAGCCAGCACAATACCTTCTGTGGGTTTATCCTTTGCCGCATCAGGTATTATAATCCCCGCGGCAGTCCTTTCTTCAGGCTCTATTCTTTGAATTACAATCCAATCCTGGAGTGGTTTTAATTTCATACTCATGACCTCCTTAAGAAAGATAAAATTATTCTACTTAGAATTATACTTGATAGAACAAACTTTAGGAGAAGAAATTTCAAATACTAATCCTGACCTGCTATTGAAACAGATGATAGGAAGCATCCAGTTCCGGCTTTACATTGCGTATTTTCAGTGAATTGGATAAAATGTATCGGTTTTGTATTGTGATTTCAACGGCTATAGTATCAGTGAAAGGAGGTTTGCACATGGAACTCGACATAAAAATCGGCAATGATGCATTATCAATCCCTATCAACAACCCTTTTCAGTTGGAACTGGATTCCATGCTGAAACAAATTAATGATTTTGCATCTTCAAAAGAGATCAATATTGACAGTCTGGACATAAGAGGCCTCATCCCAAAGATGGTAAAAGGAATAGCAGGTTGTGAAAGGGGCTGCCCTTCGGACGCTAAAGGTCTGGTATACAGAGGTGTCAGCGGCTTTGAGTTGACATATATAGAGGGAGGCATCCTCTCTGCCCGGACAACAACTGTCAACGGCACAGTCATCTTCTTAAAGATGTTTCCGGATTTTTAATAAACCGCAAAAAATGCGATATTCTGAACAGTCCTAATCAAATTTTATGTAAATGGCGTTTTGACTCCCTGAAATAAGAAAAATTATTTTTTCTTAATATAGTGATGTATCACTGCCCCGTCCTCGTGCATATTCAGAAGCTCGTCACCGCTGCGCTCAAGAAAAGAAAGAAAAGTTATTTTTGTTGTCATATCATCTGCTATGACGTGAAGAATCTGTCCGGCCTCCAAACCTTTCAGCGCCTGTCTTGTCATTAAAAGCGGCCTCGGACAGAGCATCCCTTTTACGTCAATAACCTGATCAGCTTTTATCATAAATATTCCCTCCCTTTAATTTTTCATATTAAAGCATAGAGTACCCACTTTTATATATGCTTTTTTGAAGCCGGCGTCTCGCAGCAAGCGGATTATTTTCACAAGCTTTTCTCTTTTTCCCTTTGTCACAGTCTGCCCGCCGCCTCCGCTGTCCAATTATAGAGTAAAACTCTTTGCTATCCCCCCAATTTATCATATTTCAGGTAATATTAACCTGAGATGAAAAAAACCGAATTCCATATCAGCATCGAAGATGCCGGCAAAAGAGTGGATATTCAGGCCTCAGAACTGTCAGGGCTTACACGTTCCCAGGTGCGGCGACTGATCGAAAAAGGACTTCTGCAGATAAACCATCATTTCACCAAACCAAACTACAAAACGAAATACAAAGACATCATATCAATAACTATCCCTGAAGAAACTGAGGCGCTTGAACCCGAGAATATACCGCTCGAAATATTGTATATTGATGATTTCCTTATTGTAGTGAATAAACCGCCCGGCATGGTCATCTATCCTGCGGCAGGCCATAGCAGCGGAACTCTCATGAACGCGCTCGCGTATCACAGCAAAAAACTTGCCTCAGTCGGCGGCCCGCTGAGGCCGGGCGTTGTGCACCGTCTGGATAAAGATACTTCCGGCGTCATGGTCGTTGCGCTCGAAGACAACGCGTATTACAATCTCGTTGATCAGTTCAGGCAAAGATCGATAAACAGGAAATATAAGGCGCTCATATATGGAACGCTGAAGAACGTCAGCGGCGAAATCAAGCTGAAGATCGGAAGGTCTGAATCGGACAGAAAGAAGATGTCCACAAAGGTAAAAAAAGGCAAAGAGGCTGTCACAACCTGGAAGGTGATAGACCGTTTCACTGCTGCAACCCTGATCGAGGCAAAACTCGCCACAGGCAGGACCCACCAGATACGCGTGCACTTTGCATCGCTCGGATACCCTGTGTTGGGAGACAAAACATACGGGAAGAAAACCTCTGTCGAGATGGGGAATCTGAAGATCCATTTCCCGCGTCAGATGCTCCATGCAGAACTGCTCGGCTTTACCCACCCGGCAACCGGTGAGTATATGGAATTCATCAGTGAAATACCCATAGATATGCGGGAAAAGATCATTCTCCTGAGGCTCTTGCAAAAGTCTTGAACATCCGGCAATTGCCGTCATTCCCGCGAAGGCGGGAATCCAGTCCCGAAAGTATTCGGGATTAAAGAAAACTGGATTCCCGATTACTACCTCGGGAATGACGAATCTGGACTTTTGCAAAAGGCTCTCCTGAAAAATAATACCCCATAAATTGTTATCTGCTGGCCCGCGGCGCATTAGTAAGGAGTATTAATTCCTCCTTAAACTCCCGACCAACATCTCTTAATCGCCATGATTTAAATACAACAACGCCGCCGCCTATGACTGAAAAAATGAGGTAAGAAAGGTCCTCCCATGCTATTTCCAAATCCGTTGATGAGGGGAAAGCCGGATGGTCCGGGTGGCTATGGACAATGCCCATGATCTTTAACCCCCTCAGGCCGGCCTCTTTCTCTATTTTTCTATAGTCCTGGGGATCGATCTCATACCTGTCATGGGCCCGGTCGCGATTCCTGTTCTCCGCCGGAGAGAAAGACTCTATATTCACCCTGGCCCCGTCTTTACGTCCGAGAAGAAGGCCGCAGCCTTCGTGTGGGTAGACACCCTCAAAATACCTGCTCATTTCCAAAACGAGATTATACGGCAGGGCAATATCATAGTATTTCATGTCCCATAAAGGCTCTGAGAGATACCGGTCAGAGGAATCAGGAAAGGTTGTGACCACTAAGCTGCCTGGCTGACGGCAGGCTAAACGACAGGCAGCGGTATAATTGGCCCCGGAGGAAACGCCGACGTAAATCCCTGAATCCGCCAGAATATTGAGGCCCTTGTATGCATCATCCGTAGTTACGAAAACAGTCTCGTCCAATACTCTGCGGTTAGACTCAAAAATACCAATAAGGGTCTCTCCCAGAAGACTGAGCCTTGGCACAGATTCGGTCGCCATATGCTTCGTGCCTTCAATGCCGTGAAGCTCTTCAGCCGGCTCGACCGAGACGATCACTGCTTCACTCTTGAGTTGTTTGAGGCGCATTGCAACTCCGACGGCTGTGCCGCCGGTCCCTGTTGCGGTAACGAAGTGGGTAACTTTTCCCTTCGTCTGCCTGAAAATCTCATCTGCGGTTTCAAAGTGGGCCATATAATTGGCGGGACTATAGTATTGATTAGGCCAGAACCATGCTTCAGGCTGCCTGTGGTAAAGCTCGGCAGTCTTCTCCAATGCGCCGTTAGAGCCCTTTCCCGGATCCGAGAAGATAAGCTCCGTCCCGGCAGCTTCCAGAATATTCCGCCGCCTTAGACTGATCTGCGGAGGCAGGACAAGTGTAGTTTCAAAACCCAGAAGTTTGCCTATCACTGCCAGGCCGATGCCTGTATTGCCGCTGGTGGCCTCGATTATCCGGCGTGAAGGGTTAAGAACGCCCCTCTCAAGGCCATCCCTCAGCATAGAAAATGCAGCGCGGTCCTTGACTGAACCCGTCAGGTTATAATACTCGGCCTTTGCAAAGACTTTGGAAGGACAGTCCTGAGGCGTTACATCCAAAAGGGGCGTATTGCCGATGAAGGAGGCTATAGAATTTATATCCATAATTGACCTCTTGCTTAAAGACTATATCTCGTAATAATCTTCGGGCCTCTTCACATTCCAATAAAGACATAAATTGCCGTTGTCGTCGTATCCAAACTCAATGGTTTCTTTTACAAAGAGGGAGACATCATGCGCCAAATCCTCAAGTTTTCTCTGAAGCGTCTCAGGGGTTTTTTCCTCGAGGTCGTACAACTCGAGAATGTCAATTATCACGTCAACATCGCCGGTCTGATATCCTTCCAGCACAACCCTGCCGCTTGCCAGCTCCCCAACTCTCTTCCTTGCAAGGGCCAACTGGTGTTTCAAGCGCTCCAGGCAAATTCCATAAAGTTTAAAGCTTTCCAGACTCATAACAAGGAAACCTCCCGAAATTAATTACTTATTGACCGATGAGAAAAAAATAGCTTTTCAGGTATTAGGCACATTAGCATGAGCTGTACAAACTGTCAAGCGCCAAATTGCTCCCGAATCCCGATATGGAAATCCTACAACTGTTCCCTCACCCACGCTTTACTCCCCGCAGCATTTCTTGTGTTTTTTGCCGCTCCCGCAGGAGCAGGGATCATTGCGGCCGACCTTGGGGTCCGAACGCACATACTGTTGCGGCGTTGCGGCCTTGCCGTCAACAAAATACCAATTTCCTTCTTCTTTCCTGAAACTCGCCAGTTCATGGTGTTTCATCATGTTGCCCTTCTGCTTAAACGTGGCGATAAACTCAACCTCGCCTTCAACATCGTCAGGCCCGCCATTCTTTGTCCTGATGATCTCGATCTTGTCCCACTCAGCGCCTTCTGCCCAGTCACGGGCGCTCTTTGGATCAAAGTCCTTCCTCTCGTCCGGATGGAGAGAAGCTGAAAGATAATCTATCTCTGACTTAACATAGGCAGTATATCGTGAACGCATCAACTGCCCGGCAGTCTCTGCCGCCTTTTCTCCTTTTATCACTGGTTCGCAGCATTCAGCATACGAAAGCTCTGAACCGCAAGGGCATGTATCCATAAATCACTCCTTATTTAGTGTCTGTTTATAAACTGCCATTTTTGTTTTTGGCCGTCATTCTCGCGAAGGCGGGAATCCAGTGTTTTCAATATGTTCTGTCCCGAAAGCTTTCGGGACCGGTCAAGCCGGAGGATGACAAATATTTACTTTATACA
>CAMTXX010000033.1:0-12418 GCA_947085825.1 uncultured Nitrospira sp.
CCCGAGCCCGACCCCTTTCCGCATGAACTTCCGATATTCCGCAAGGCCTTTTCGTCTCGCGTTTCCAAACTGCAAAAGGACATAATCCGAGTCCGTCCACGAATGTTTGGCCTTGCCGATGAGGGTCCTATGGCCGCTCCAGGGATAGCGGTCTAATTGCTCTATCGTCTGGACGATATTTGCCCGAATGGGATTGAGATGGATATAACGGACAAGGGCAAGGAGGTAGTTGTCTTCGTCGCAGAGGATAGATTTATAGCGGTTTTCGAAAAGATACCCAATGCGCTTATGGCGGCGATTATAATACTGGGCGTACCATGTTAACTGCTTCCGCATCACGGCGGAGATGCCTTGTTTGCCGCTTTTGAAGAGGATGTGTACATGGTTGCCCATGAGTACCCAGGCATAAACGCTACATTTTCCATCAGTGACGTTCCGGCCGAGGCGCTCAAGGAACCGCGCCTTGTCCTCATCGTCCCCGAAGATCGTCGCCTTGTTGATTCCGCGCACCATGATATGGTGGAGCGCTCCGGGAACGTCTAATCTGGCTTGTCTTGGCATGGGGTTATTTTATTGAATTCAGCGGTATTTGTCAAGCTATTTGTTAGCTCGGTATCAACGTCCCCTCTGTCTCACTGTTAAATGCCTTGCCTCTCGCTTAAAGCGCCTACTGTTGGCTGTGGCCTCTGTGGTTTCATTTTTTTCTCTCATTTTTCATATTACTTTTGACATTACCGCTTTACCCGATATAAACCGACTTCAGTCCCTCACCCATGGCCGCGGCGTGCTGCTTTTTATCCGCGGTAAAGAACGTGGTCGCGATACCGGCGCCATCCTGAAACAATCTATCTGAAGCAATATGAACAGCGTCCATTGTCCGCGCCATGGAGCGCAGCGTGATTTCACCGGCCAGGTCAAGCACATCCTCATTTATGCGGACCATTTCAACAGCAAGAATACCGTCCTTCAGGCGCTTAAGAACATGGTCGAAAGCCGTGTCCTCAATATCGCCTGCCTGATGTCTCCGCGCCAAAGCTGAAAAGCTTTCCACCATAAGCATGGATGAAGAGAGAATATGGTTCTCTTTCGCAATCTTCCGAACCCGCTCCGAACCTTTTTCCTTGATGTAAAGCTTCAAAAAAACACTGGTGTCGAGATAGACCCACGGTTTGTCCATTTACACCCGATCCTCCCGCTCTTCGGACAGGGTATCGGCGATGGAACGTCCTTTCATCGCAATCGGCGCACCGGATGGAAACACGCTCCTAACCGCGCGTTTTAAGAAGCCCTGTTCTTCCAGCAGTTTGATGCGCTTCTCCGGGGAGGCCTCGCGCCCCAGCGGTTTGATCACGGCAATGGGAGCGCCGCGCTCGGTCACAACAATCTCCTGCCCATGCCGGACCATCTTGACATATTTGGAAAAGTGCATATTGGCTTCACGCAAACCGACCTTTATCATTTCTGCCTCCATGTAGTTTTGTTACTACATTATATAGAATGTCGGCTGCCCTGTCAACCCGAAAAACGCAGACCTTGTTCAAAAATTTATTTAACTCGATGATTTATTGAGAAGATATTGCGTCGTTTATGAATAAAAATATGTGTAGTAACTAGAATTTTGAGGCACACTAAGGTATCGAAAAATAAATTTTTTCACAATCCCGATACATATCGGGACATTTTCTCAATTGCATTTTTTGGGATAATAAGACCGGACGAAGCAAGCGTCGGTTTCCTTCTCCACATCCGCGGGAAAAAACAAAAAGCCGTGTTTAAAACCAGCGCCGGGAGCAGGCCATTGAACCAGAGAGAGGTAAATATGACCTGCCTGGCAGCCTGCTCGAGCAGAAAAAGTACTCCGGCAAGGCAGGCTGCAAGGATCAGGATGAGCAGCGCAAGGGCAAGTAAAGAAGCTTATCTGAAGCTTTTTATATGCCTTTTGACTTGTTCATGGTTGCCCAAAAAGGCAAAGGCAACTAATTCTCCTGACTCAACATAAAGCAGCCTTATTTTATCAGACACTCTCGCCTCGAATGTTTTTTCCCCGCCCTTTTCAAAAAGCTTTTTAATCCGCAGACCATACGGAGCGGTTTGATTCAAATAAAAAAGACGGATCTGCTCATCCGCCGAAATCACCAGATCTTTTTCCGATTTATTATAGGCATCAAAGACTTTAAGAAACTCCTTTTTGTAGAGGAATTTTTTCACCTTGCCTTTTTGGCTCTTTTAGACAAAAACTCCCTGCCCGCGTCTCCCTCTGCCAATACATCGCCCGGTTCTTTTTTGACTATCTGTTTTTGAAACTTTTCAAAAATTTCCGGAGATATTCTCTCCTCCACATCAACAGGCTTGAGGTAAATAATCCCATCCCGATATTCAACCTCCAGATAATCGTCCCCCTTCTTGAGATGAGCCTTTTCAATAATATGTTTTGGAATAGTTATCTGATTCCCTCTGGTTAACTTGGTAAGCATATACCCCTCCCTTCTTTAATAATACAATATCATGTAAAAGTAATTCAGTCAATTACTTTTTAGCTTTTTATCATTTTACCCTTTTCAAACTTCTTCACCTTTTCCCCCTTTTGTTTATTCTACAGATTCCACCTTCCACCAGAGTTCTTTGACAGGCAAGGCGCCGGCCCCGTAAGCAACGTATTTTCCATCAGGGCTGAACACAGGGTCCCTCACCTGATAGCCTGGGCTGCTCCGGTTAAATTAATAGCAGATTCTTATGCTGCATAAAGGTTGACGCCAGGGCCAAGAAACAAAATCAGAAACAAAGATATAAATTTTGATTTTTTTATCATATTAGAATCAGGTTTAAGGTGCAGGGATTTTCTTGCTCTCAACACTTGTCTTTTCAGAGAGGTCAATATAAAGAGAATCTGTTTCAGGACAATAATTGATGATCTCGTAAAAAGTCGGGGTTTGCGCTTTTGACGTCATTCAGGCTTGTCCGTCCCGAATGTTTTCGGGATTCTTTATCAGTACGTTAGAACACGGAAAGATTCCCGACAAGCGGGAATGACGACTTTTTACGAGATCATCATAATTCAGTCTCACGGTTCACAAACCTCCACAATCTCACCTTCCCGCCTTGCGATCTCGATAATTGCGCTGGAGTCATCATCAACCCACTGCCGTTCTCCGCAGGGGATCGGTTCAATCCGGCTGTCAGTCCTTGCGGCAATGTGCCAGAGCATGTTCCTGTCCTTCCTTTCACGCCTTTCATCAAATAGTGAAGACACTACCAGAAGGTCAATATCACTCAGGGCGTTTGAGCGCCCGGTCGCCTGCGAGCCGAATATAACCCCGTATCGCACGGAAACACCGCTCTCCCTGACCTTTCTGAGATAAGTTTCTACTGCTGCCCTAACTGCTTTGTCAACCATTTGAATATCTCCTCTGCGCGGACCATAAAGTTATCCACCTCCTCCCGAGTCGGAACAGGCAACAATAATTCGGGATAACGCCCCTCGATATTGAACTCATTTGCTTCCGCCAGGAGCTTCTGTTGTTCTTCGGTCAATCCCAGCCCGGCCTTATCAGCAAGTCTTGTAAGGTTATGAATAGGCGGCGCTATATCATTAGCCTTGCGGCAGACATTGGCCTTAAGTATCTTTTCAAGCGCAAGATGGAGAAAGAACAGCCCGTGCCTGAAGTGGTTCCTCCCGAGAAGTTCCTTGCCTACCAGCCAATCCTCCATAGCGCCGTTACGCCAGTATTCAACCTGCTTATCAACGTTTATCATAAGTCCATCCGGTTCTCCAATGAAGCCACCTCCTCCTTTAATTCCTCCTGCGTCATGCGGATATACGGTATCTCTTTCATTCCGGCATAGCATATAAACTCAAAACGCTCCATGCCCAATAGCTCACCCGCCTTGCCGCTCGACAGTTTTCCTTCCCGGTATAGTTCAAACGTTGCGGCTTCTTTCAATATTCCCGCACTGTCCTGGTATGTCGTGGCGAGCATGTCCAACACTTCGGATGGAAACTCAAGCGATATGGTTTTCAACGACATTTTGCACCCCCGACAATTACATTCCACATTGTGGATATAATAGCATTTTATCGGCTCTTTTTCATATTGAGTGGGTAATTCCCCATCTTAACGCCCCCTCTAATCCCCCTCTTAATCCCGAAAGCTTTCGGGAAAGAGGGGGAAGGGGGAATAAACCTGTATCCCCCTTTAATAAGCCGGAAGTAGGTGCATTAGGCAGGGGAATAAAAAAGACTTTCTAAACACTTTTCCCACTCAATACGAGAAAGAACCCCTCTTTTCTTATCTGCAAGTTTAACAGAGGGAGACTGAAAATTCAAATAGTGAACCGTGAGTTGACTAAGGATATAATGTGGGTTATTATAGCTATAAATATCCACATTATGGGGAGGGTGTCATGAGAACAATACAGATGACCCTGGATGATGAATTAGTCGCAACCGTTGATGAGGTTGTCAAAAAATTAAAGACAACCCGGTCTGCTTTTGCGCGCAAGGCGTTACGGAATGCCATCAAACAGGTTAATATCAACCTGCTTGAAAAAAAGCACAAAAAAGGATACGGACAACACCCTGTTGATAAAATGGAATTCAGCGTCTGGGAGTCAGAGCAGGAATGGGGTGATTTATGAAGCGGGGTGAAGTGAGATGGTACAAGTTCAAACATCCTGATAAAAAACGTCCTGTGGTTATTTTAACGAGAAGTTCTGTTTTGCAATATTTGGGTGAAGTTACCGTTGCGCCGATAACTACAACAATAAGAGATATTCCGAGCGAAGCGCTTTTGTCCCGCCGGGATGGCATGCACAATGATTGTGCTGTTAATTTAGACCACATACAAACGGTTTCAAAATCAAACATCGGATCATTGATCACGACTTTATCAAAGGAAAAGCTCATTGAAATTCGTAACGCAGTAAATTTTGCGTTAAATCTCTGACGGTTGAATTATATCAGATAATGCTTCTTATGCAAGACCCTTAAGCAGCCAAAATCCCCCATCAAAAACTTGGGTCTTCGCGTAATCGTGTGGGTAAAATTCTCATAAAAAGCATGCTTTCCCTATTAATCCCCACTTTAGAAAAGGGGGGCGAGGGGGGATTTGAGGGGGATTAATCGAGCTTGATGGATGGCAGCATTATAGTTCTGAGAGGAAAGAGAAGGACAAGAAGAGAGATGATTATATGACGAGAGCGGGTATAACTGTTCTCAGGTTTTCAGATAGAAAGGTATTGGAAAATCTTGATGCAGTCCTGGAAAAGATATGGAGTGGGTTATGACTAATAAAATCTCCCCTAACCCGTAAAATCCCCCTCTATCCCCCTTTTTCAAAGGGGGAAGTTCCTCTTTGCCAAAGAGGGGAAAAAGAGAAAATTTACCCACACGAGTACGCGAAGAGCCGGAATTCCAATGGGCAGATGTATAATTGTTCTGGTCAGTCCGTGCTATGGCTTGAATAATTTAAGATCGAGATCTTTTATATTACGGAAATGTTTTCCATTTCCTGTTGATAGCGGCATATTATGTTCAACTGCGGTGGCTGCGATAATTGCATCGCCGGCCCTCACCCCGGAATTGATGCCGTATTCCTCGACATAAATAAGAGCGCGATGCCCTATATTTTCGGTTAAAGGCAAAACAAAGAAGCCGAGATCAGATATAAACTGTTTCATAATGCGCTGTTGAGCTTTATCTTTAGCGCCCTGCAAAAGTTCCATAAATGTCTGTACAGAAAGATAACGCTCAGGCGTGGCGTCAATGAGATTTGCAGCCTTACGATTCCCTCGCTGCACCCATATAAATAGATCCGTATCAAATATCACGATAACGCCCTCCCCGGAGCTTTTCCATAACGTTATCAACAGTCTCGTTTTGAGAAGCGATCATCCCAAACAAAGCATGCTTCGAAGCCTTAATCGCCTGCTTCTGCTCCGGAGGAACAATTATCCCCTTGACCTTGCCGTGATACAAAATATTAACAGATTCTCTTCGTTCGAGTGCATTTAATACTTCATTCATTTTGTATCTCAAATCAACCACGGATGCGTTCATAACAGCCTCCAATATGTATAGTCCAAGTAGACATATTATCACATAATGATTGCAAAGAAAGCTACTCTTGCTGATCGCTGACCACTAATTGCTTTATGAAAACGCTCTATGAACCAACGTCCCCAAGTTTTTTACTCCCTTTTTCTCCTGAGCCTTGCAAGCATTGTCAGCGTGATGCCGCCCAGGCCTATCCAGAAGCTGGCGAGGATCAGCGGCTGTCCGGGATTGTAACGCACTGTCATGCCCGCCCAGAAGCGGACCTCTTCCATGGACAACTGATAATCCCCGGCCTGCACCTTCTCGCCGAAGGCGGCCTTTCCCTTGAATAATTCCTTCTCCTGCTGTGCGCCATGTTCTGCATACGGCCAAACCTGAAAGAACACCCCTCCCTCCCTGTCCTTTTTGGGGTCAGGATGATACTCAAACTGAAGATTAAACAGGGGCTTTTCAGGGGACTGCGGAAACTGCATCGGACCCGGCCCCTTTGCAGTCCCTGTGGTGTAGAAATACGTCTTCTCCGTCCGCCTGAGGCTCTGGATCGGCGCATAGGCCCCGTAGACCACATTGCCCGACACGTCCCTCATGACAATCAGGGGAGAAAAACCATCCTTGTTGCGGTAAAATTTCAGGCCCTTGAAATTCAGGTGCCGGGTCGCATAAATGAAATCCCGCTTTACCTTGCCGCCCTCTTCGGTAGAGATATCATTTGCCGGCCCTTTATTGTCTCCCTCAACCATATAGCGCGGTTCAAATTTATGAAACGTAATCATGCCTTTCAATACAGCCTCAGGATCAAGGAACCGTCCAAATTCAGCAAAATCATAGTTCTGCGGCTCCGCGATGTTCAGACTCTCGCCCTCCGTGAGACGTATCTCGCCGCGGAAATAAAACAGGCTGTCATAGACAACTCCTGCAAAAATCAGTATGAAACTCAGATGAAAAACAATAAGACCGGACGAAACAAGCGTCGGTTTCCTTCTCCACATCCGCGGGAAAAAACAAAAAGCCGTGTTTAAAACCAGCGCCGTGAGCAGACCATTGAACCAGAAAGAGGAGAAGATGACCCGGCGGGCCACCAGGTCCGGCAGAAAAAGCGCTCCGGCAAGGCAGGAAATGAGGATCATGACAAGCAGAGCGAGCGCCAATCCGGCGGAACTTGCTATTTGATAAAATTTCTTAAGAATATTCATTCAATTCAACCACCTGAATTTTAGGCTCTTCCGGGATTCCTGTGAATAGCCTTCAGTTTTTTTGTCATTCCGGCCGGAATGACAGAAATTCGGTCCGGCTTTCCCCTCACTTTTCATTCCACCGGCTCCACCTTCCACCAGAGTTCTTTGACAGGCAGGGTGCCGACCCCGTAAGCAACGTATTTTCCATCAGGGCTGAAGACAGGTTCCCAGACCGCTTCGTACGGCGGATGCTGCTTTACCTTTTTACCTTCTGCGTCCATGGTCACGACAAAACGTTGATTGTCTTTTTTAGCGCGATAGGCGATGTGGGAACCATCCGGGCTGAAAACCGGCAACAGGACTTTTTCAAATGCAGGCCCTTCCTTGCCGTTAACCACCATAAAAGAGTCTGCCCCCCTCATTGCCGCAAAGGCGACCCCGGCGCCGTCCGGGCTGAAAACCACGGGCGATATATCGTCATACATCTGTCCTTTTTTACCGTCAATAACAACGAAAGGCCTTGTCCCGTCCGCTGCCACATAGGCTATTTTCGAGCCATCCGGGCTGATTGCAGGGGGATAGATTACGCTGTTTGTGCCGAGAGGCGTCTCTTGCTTACCGGTTATCAGAAACTGTTTCTCCTCTTTTTCGGCAACATACACCACTACCGCCCCATTCGCTGACAGGGAAACATTGCCGGCAAAATCAAAGGGCGGGCCTTCTGTATAAGAAGCGTCAGCCCCTGACTTGAAATCTCCCCTGACTATAAACGATTGCTTGCCGCTCACTGCCGAAAACGCGAACGCAGAACCATCAGAGCTGAAGGCTACGCTGCCGATGCTATCGTAGGTTCTTGATTTGACGACCCTGCCTGTCTGCACATCGGAAATAAAGTTTGTCGCCTTCTTCTTTTCATAATCCTGAAGAATATAAAATATCCTTGTGCTGTCCGGGCTAAAGACCGGCGGCATGAAGGTCATGTCATAGACTGCGCTTTCCCTGTCGCCAAAGACGATAAGATATTTTTTGTTCAGCCCGGCTTCGTACGCGACATATCGTCCGTCAGGACTAAAAACAGGGTTTGAAACAGAATCATATTTTTTCCCCTCCCTGCCGTCAACGACAATGAATTCTTTGCCTCCCTGCCCTGCAACGTACGCGCTTCGCTTTCCGTCCGGGCTGAAGATTATTATCTTTATTATGTCGTAATGCGGGCCCTGCCTGCCGCCGTCAATCACAAACTGCGTCTTTTCATCTTTCGCAGCATATATAACCCGTCTGCCGTCCGGGCTGAAGGTAACAGCAGCCAGCACCTGTTTTTCAGGTATCAGCGCCAGTTTCGTTTCCTTCAGGTTGACCGCCTGCTTTTGACCCGCAGGCATGGAGATTTCAGCCGGTTTGCTGCACGCAACGGCGCCGAACATGCAGGCGCACGTAATGAGGCATAATTTTTTCAAGACAGGATATATCATTTTTTGTCCTTTCTCCTTTGCTTAAAGCGTTGTACTCTTAATGCGCCGCCTAAGTCCCGAAAGCTTTCAGTATCCCCTGCTTCCGGTCAATTGGGCACCCCCCAACTCCTAACTCCCAACTCCCCGCCTTGGTTAAGGAGGGGATTAAGGGGTGGTTTGCCGGAAAAATTTGGATTCCTTATTTACCACTTACCACCCCGGCCTTCGGCCACCCCTCCTAAAATAGGCGGGGAGCTTATTATAACTCCCCTCCTTGGATAAGGAGGGGATTAAGGGGTGGTTTGTTTCGGGCCAAGGGTGGTTTGTTCCGGGCCAGGGGTGGCTTATTCAAGGCTTTCAACCTTCGAGACAAACTCTCCTGCTGACATGGCTTTATAAGCAACTTCTTTTCCCTCAGCGCTGAACACAGGGGCCGTGACCGCATCATAAGGCTCTCCCTGCTTTTGAATGTTCAGGTCTGCATCCGTGATTACGACAAAGCTTTTTTCTTCCCTTTTCACTATATACGCAATATGCCTGTTGTCAGGCGATATAACGCTGTTGTCCAGCATGTCATACTCAGGACTTTTCTTATCTTCCCCTGAACTCCCGCCAAACCTGCTTTTAACCAAAAAATACTTTCCTCCTTCACCCGCCATATAAACAAACCATCTGCCGTCAGGGCTGAAGACAACACTGCCTATGTGCTCATGGGGCGTTGACCTTTTTACCTCTCCTGTCTCTGTATCGCTCACAAAGGCGATTGACTTGTTATTCTTATAATCCTGAAGCACGTAAAAAATATGTCTGCTGTCAGGGCTGAAGACAGGCTCCATGGTTGACATATCGCCACGCGGGCTTTCCTTCTCCCCTGATTCGCCGAAGGTGATGAAATACTTTCCTGCTATCGAGACCTCAAAGGCTGCCAGACGACCGTCCGGGCTGAAGGTGGGGCTTCAGACAGAGTCATACGGCGGACTCTCCTTTCCGTCAAGGACAAAATACTCTTTTTCACCCTTTTTTGCGCAATAGACCAATCGTCCTTCGGGGCTGAAAACTACATTGTTCACTGCATCATAAGGCCTGCCCAACTCCCCTTGAAAAAAAACATAAAACCTGTCCCTTCCCTCTTCTTCGTCTTTTTTAAACAGGATATACGCAGTCTTTTGCTTGTCAGGACTGAGGACAGTATCCCTCACCTGATAGCCTTCAGGGACAGGGGCTGCTCCGGTTAAATTAAGAGCAGGTTCTTCTGCTGCATAAATAGGGACAGCGCAAAGCGCAAATAATAAGTGCAAAACAAGAAACAAAGATATGAATTTTGATTTTTGCATTGGCAATTATAGCAGTTACTTTATAAGACCGGGGATCCTTCCAAAAAGCTCAAGCGCCTTAGGATTTGTGAAGATTATAAGAACTGCAAGGAGAATAAAATACAGCTTAAGTTTCCATTCCAAGTCTGTAATTCCCTTGTCCAAGTCAGTAATTCTCTTATCAAGCTTTGCAACATCCTCTTTTGTAGCAACCTCTCCCCTTACCTTCAGATCAATGAATTCTATAAGAAGGGTTGCCTCCTCTGCCCCGAGTTTCTCCTTTAATCTGTCATAGAGTTTTAGTGTAAGAGTTTCCATGCTAATTAAATTTTAATAGAACCGCACTTAGAAGTCAAACAAAAAACCCCTCACACTAACCCTCACCAAAAGTAGGGAATCCCGAAAGCTTTCGGGACTTACCAACAGTAGGGGCTTTAAGCCAGCAGCGCTTTAAACAAGAGAGAGGGACTTTACCCACTCACTGTGAGAAAGAACCACCTTTTTATGATCATGTTAAAGCTTTCTGAATCTATGTCGTGTGTGCTCAACCACGACAAATGCCTTTTTTAAGGCATCATCAGAATAAGACAGCAACACCGTTTCCAACTCCTTGTGCACAAATTGCAGCGTCGAGGGAAGAAGGCGCAAATAGATAACACCGGCCCCTAAGCCCTTAACAAAAACAAGACTGCCGAAATCTCTGTCTCTTGTGATAAATATGCGCTCCTGTTCCTGAGCAATGCGAAGCAAATCAGAATCGGCAGTCTGGGAACACCCTATTTCAGCGGCAGTAATAACATCATGACCCAAACTTTTAAGAAGCCGCGCGGCGGCGGCGTAAACATCCTGATCGAGAAGAAATTTCATGCAGGAATTGATATATGTATTTCTTCGGCTGACAATACTTCAATGGCATACCTGATACATGCCCGAATATCCTCCGTCTCCAATTCAGGGTAATAATCGCTTATGATCCCGGCAAAAGGAATCCCCTCGGCAACCAGTTCAAGAACATTTTGAACAGTAATCCTCGTGCCTGCAACACATGGTTTTCCAAAATGTATATTAGAATTCACTTCAATTCTTTCCTTCATATTTCACCTCGCCATAAAGAACATTGTTAATTAGAGTCTGTTTATAAACTACGTAATTCACAAAAAAGGCTGTCATTCCCGCAATCCCGAAGGCTTTCGGGAGGTCGGGAATCCTTCTGTAAAGCCATCGGAAAGATTCCGGACAAGCCGGAATGACAAATAAACGGCAAAAATGCCGACTTTATAAACAGACTCTATTTATACTCATTACGCGGACTTCCAACAGCAATGTCAAGAATTATGCAACGCAGGTAACAACGTCCCCAAGTTTTTGTCCCCAAGTTTTTGCAGGGCAAAGATATCGTTGCGTGCGGCAAATAGCAACACAAAAGACCTGACCCCAATCCACCGTAATCTCTACGATACTTTTGCAACTGCGATTCGAGTCGCTTTCTTCGTAATCAGACGTTTGGCATGCTTAAGTTCATTTTTCTGAAGTTTCTTTATATAGGCATCAAACCCTCCAGCCTCTTTCTGGAGCCTCTCGCGCGTTTTCCTGACCTCCGCAACTATCGGATCTTCCCATCTCATAACTTATCTCCTCTCCAACAACTCTGACGGCGTAACGATCATGGGTTCGAACAACCCATTCCGCATATTATATTGGTGAATCTTTGTTCTCACCTCTCCATGCGCAAGATGCTTGCAATTCCACGTAAGCAGATAATCCATTTCATAATTGACGGCAAGCGCCAGGTGAACGGCATCCACTTTTGACTTTTCCGGTATGGCAAGTATTTTCCCGTAAAGCAATGCAAACCGCACAACATCCTCGGTTATCTTTAGCGCCGGCAATTTCCCGATAAATTTCAACCGCCGATCTGCCGCTTCCTGATCACCGGCGCTGCATTCATCTATTACCGCCTCGGAGATAAACAGATCATATCTGTGATGCGACCCATTCCACCATTCAGCGGTCACTTGCTGTTGAGCCGCGACTATAATGTCTCGACTCGGTTTTGCGGCGAGATAACTGGGGATAGTGGTTTCTATATAAACTTTGGGCAACGCTGCAACCTCGCTGAACGTATCGTTTTCATTGTCATTTTACAAAGCACGAAAACCGCACAATACATTACCACGTCTCACCATTTTCATGACCAAATTATATCATTTGTCCGTCCGCTTACACACAGATACTATTTATTATACCTAAAATGGCGCATAAGAAAAATATTTTTTAAACAAGCAGGTTTGCTGATAACTGACTGCTGCTGTCTACGAATTGCTTGTTAACCGACCCTGACGATCCCTTGACGTTATTCACCCAGCTTCTCCACCTTCCACCATATTTCCTGTCCTGCCTGAATACCCGCGCCATAAGCAATAAATC
>CAMTXX010000034.1:0-17425 GCA_947085825.1 uncultured Nitrospira sp.
TCCTTCCCCGATTTTCTGTCAGGTTCGCATTCAGATGCTACTTTCGCGAAATTCATCATAGAAAGAATAGATTTCAGTAAAAATAACCCCCTAAGGTTGGCCGCTTAGTTGCTTTTGTGCTTTGAATACGGTACTCTCAAGACACTAACAAACTCGCTAATAACCTGCGAACTAACATAGGCATCCTCACTGGAGAAGATGATTTCACGTGCCAGCGGTTTTTTCTTTTTATCGTTACTGATGAAATATACAAGAATATTGGTGTCGACAAATATCCTGTCTGGCATGTATCGCTTCTCTGTCAAATGAATAGTTTTTGGGAAGCTTTACATTGTACTTCTTGAAGATTGTTTCCAGAATCCTGTTCTTGTCCTTCCGAGTTTTGATTACAGTAATACTTTCTCCTCTGAAAGCCTTCTTAATCTTTTCTATTTCTTCGTCTTTTTCTATCTCAATGATCACCTTCATATTTAACCTCCTGAATAATTATAACACTAGTGAGCAATTCAGATATCATGAAAGCGAGTTGAGGGGCATATTCATACTTTTTGGGTTTTGGCTTTGATGTGTCATAAGAGGCAAGTCCTGCCGGAACAACATTTTTCCTTGTCCCGGTCTCATGCCTGCAGGCTTCTACATTTTCATCTATTGAGCCTTTTCTCTTTTTCCCCTTTGCCATGCCGCTCCTTATCCTGTATTAACCCAAAAAATGCAGTTAAATAAAACCACAGAGTTCACAGAGATAATTTTTAGTTTAAAAACTTTTTATTTTCAAATAATTCTCGCTTGGGAGAGCCTGCTTTTGGCTGTGTTCTCACGCTCTATATTTTGAAAATAATCAAATCTGCCCTTGCATAAAAAAGTGCACAGAGAAAATCATAAAAACTGCCAATTTTCTTTTATTATCAATATATTGCCTCTGTGCCTTTACTTTTTCTTCAAGATTTAGAATTTTCTTAGCCTCTGTTTTTCCTGCTTTAATTTCATGGTCAAGTTCCTTTAGCTCTAATTCGATACTATTTTTTACGTCTTCAGCCCATTTCTGAGAAATGACGATACCAGCCTCAATAGTTTTTTCCAATCCCACTTCATCCGCAAGAATAGCGTCTTTTGAAAGCGGAAACCAAAAGGCAAAAAGGGCTGCTTCTGCTTGATGCGGGTTAATGATAATGAAACGGCAAGCTTCTGGAGGCTATCTGATGAGCACCTTTTGGTTAGCTCATAGGCAAAATATTTTGCGTAAAATGGCGTTAACTGCATTGCAGATAAGTATGTGTAATATCTATTATAAACACCTCTCAGCGTATGGTCTCAAACACCGGCAGTGTCCCCTCCCTGGCGAAGCTATAAAACTGCTCTCCGGCAACAATAACGTGGTCCACCACTTTTATATCAATGCCGCCGAGGGCCTGGACCAGACGTCTGGTGATGCTATGATCGTGATGTGACGGCTTCACAGTGCCTGCTGGATGGTTATGCGCGAGGATGACAGATGCAGCCTTATGTCTGACCGCAGCCTCGACAACGTGCCGGGGATGCACGTATGCGTCCTTCACAGTGCCCTCGCTTATGAGCGCCGGATAAAGGACTTTGAGCTGGGAATCAAGGCAGATTACATAGAAGACTTCTTCGGAACGTCCTGCCATAAGAGGGACAAGATATTCAGCAGCGCCTTCAGAGGTGTTCAGAGGCTTGTGCGTATGCTTGATACGATCCAGAAAATAGCGACGGGTCACTTGAGGGATCATCGAAAGAAAAGCAGCAGCCTTCGTTCCGACGCCTTCAACTACGGCTAAATCCTTTGGGTCTGCCTCAAGCACAGCAGAAAGACTGCCGAATCGCTGCATCAGTCTGTGTGCAACAGGATTTGTGTCTGACCGTGGAATGGCCTGGAACAAAAGCAGTTCAAGCACCTGATGATCTTCAAAATTATCCAATCCCTCTTTGAGAAAACGTTCCCTGAAACGTTCCCTGTGGCCTTTGTGGAGTTGCTGCTTTGGCGTGGACATCCGGGATAACAACATGCCTAATTTGATTTCCCATGAATATTAGCAATCTTGTCAAGAAGACCGTTTATGAATGAAGACGCTTCAAGGGAGGAATATTTTTTTGCGATTTCCAGGGCCTCATTTATTGTTACTGCCGCCGGGATATCATGCATATAAAGGATTTCGTAAACAGCACACCTCAGGATATTCCTGTCAACAGCAGCCATTCTTTCCATCTTCCAGTTTTCAGCCGCTTCCTGTACCACTTTGTCAATTTCCTCAAGATGCCTTAAGGCGCCGGTGACAAGTTCACGGGCAAATTTTCTGGTATCTTCATCTGTTTTTTTATCAGGCCGGCGGTCTTCCGTAAAATCGAGGACAGCCCGGTCTCCTGCAAACTCGTGCTGAAACAACAGCTGGAGCGCATATTCCCGTGCTTTGCGGCGGTTCATAAGGCCGTGATGAGTGATGAGTGATGGGTGATGAGTGATGAATAATGCGTGATGCGTGACTGGTTTTTTCCCATTGTCAGTAACTCATTACTCATTACGCATCACTCATAACTTCTTAAAGACCTGTGCCATTTCAATAGCGGTCATTGCAGCATCAAAACCCTTATTCCCGCTCTTTGTCCCGGCCCTTTCAACAGCCTGTTCAATGGTATCAGTCGTCAGGACGCCAAAGGCTATCGGCACTCCTGTCTCCATCGAAGCTGAGGCCACTCCTTTTGAAACTTCGGCTGCCACATAATCGAAATGGGGCGTTGCGCCTCTAATTACCGTACCAAGGCATATGAGCGCGTCATGCAGACCTTTTGCCGCAACCTTTTTGGCTGTAAGCGGTATTTCAAAAGCGCCCGGCACTTTGACCACTTCGATATCTTCTTCTTTTGCCCCGTGCCGCAGCAATGCGTCAACCGCGCCCTCAAGAAGCTTCCCTGTAATAAAATCATTAAACCTGCTTACGATGATAGCAAATTTAAGTCCCTTTGCCTGAAGTTCTCCCTGAATAACTTTCATGTTTGCCCCCCTGTTTACTTATACCTTATTTAAAATATGCCCAAGCTTCTTTTTCTTTGTCTTCAGATATATGAGATTTTTCTCATGCGGGTTTATCTCCATCGGAACCCTCTCGACAACCTTCAGCCCGTAGCCCTCAAGGCCGATGATCTTCTTTGGGTTATTGGTCATCAGACGCATCTTTCGTATTCCCAAATCTACCAGTATCTGCGCTCCTATGCCGTAATCTCTCAGGTCAGCCTTAAACCCGAGCTTGATATTTGCTTCAACGGTATCAAGGCCTTTGTCCTGAAGCTCATAGGATTTTAGCTTATTCACCAGGCCGATGCCGCGGCCTTCCTGCCGCATATATAATATGACTCCCTTGCCGTTTTCCTCTATTATCTTCATCGCCTTGTGCAGTTGGTCGCCGCAATCGCACCTCCTGGAGCCAAAGACGTCTCCGGTAAGGCATTCGGAATGCACCCTAACCAGCACTTCATCCCCCTGCTTTATCTCGCCTTTTACCAGTGCTATATGTATATTGCTGTCTGCATCATTGGAATAAGCGATGGCAGTAAATTCTCCTCCGGATTCCGTAGGCAGTTTTGTTGTAGAAACGCGGTGCACAAACCGCTCCATTCTTGTCCTGTATTGTATGAGGTCCTTAATAGTCACAATTTTCATATCATGGACCCTGGCAAATTCTAAAAGCTCGGGCACTCTGGCCATTGTGCCGTCATCGTTCATGATCTCGCATATGACGCCTGAGGCATTGAGTCCCGACAGTCTCGCAAGATCGACCGAACCCTCAGTCTGGCCCGCCCGCTGAAGTACGCCGCCCGGCTTTGACCTGAGCGGAAAAATATGCCCCGGCCTTGCGATGTCCTCTGCTTTTGTAGCCGGATTGATGGCAGTCAGTATTGTCGTGGCCCTGTCAGCAGCGGAAATCCCGGTTGTGACGCCTTTTTTCGCTTCAATTGAAACAGTAAAGGCGGTCCCGAAGGATGAGGTGTTGTTCTCAGTCATCATCGGCAATTTGAGTTCTAATATTCTTTCAGGGGACAGGGAAAGACAGATAAGGCCCCTGCCGTATTTTGCCATGAAGTTGATCGCCTCAGGGGTGACCTTCTCAGCAGCCATGCAGAGATCGCCCTCATTTTCGCGGTCTTCGTCATCAACAAGGATCACCATCTTGCCTTTGGCAATATCTTCAATCGCCTCATCTATTGTGTTAAATTTGTTTTTCTGCATTTACATCAACTCCTTAAAATAACTGAATTTATATGGTTCTTTCTCACTTCAAATGGGTAACTCCAAAACTCCCCTCCTTGGTTAAGGAGGGGTTAGGGGTGGTTTGTTGATTAACCACTTACCACCCCTTAATCCCCTCCTAAAATAGGCGGGGAGCTTTAAGAATTATATCTTGCCTTACCCACTCATCTTGAGAAAGAGCCATTTATATGCGAACACCCTTCCTCAGGCAAACCCTTCCCTGCGGAGGGCGTCCATAAAACCGGCGTCTTTTCCTTTACTGAGGAATTTTGAAACATATTTGCCCAAAATATCAACTTCAATATTGACCGTATCTCCGGGGCCTTTAAACCCGATAGTCGTCAGGCCTGCTGTATGGGGAATAATAACAATCGAGAATCCATCCTTAAATACCTCGACTACCGTAAGGCTTACGCCGTCTACAGCAACAGACCCCTTTTCTACAAGAAAATCAGCAATCCAACCCTCTGTTTTGATAACAATCTTATAAACGTCTCCTGTCAGGGTCTTTGATTTTATCTTTCCGACGCCGTCTATATGTCCTGTGACGAAATGGCCTCCCAGTTTTGCATCCAGCCTCAACGCCGGTTCCAGATTCACCCTGTCCTTTATATTTAACTGTCCGATATTCGTTGACCTCAGCGTTTCATCTGAAAGGTCAAAGGAAAGCGCATTTCCCTTTATCTCTACAACTGTCAGGCAGCCACCGTTGACAGATATGCTGTCGCCTAACACCGCCTCAGGGGCAAGGATCTTTGTCTTCAGTGTAAGCCTGGCGCTGTTTTTTGTCTTGCTCAGGGAGATTATCTCTCCCATCTCTGCAATCAGACCGGTAAACAATCAATACTCCTCTTCCATAACAAAATCAAGCTTCTTTTGATAATACCCCCAGAAATCCACGGTCTCCGACCAGGTTGCCTTGACCTTAACAAAGTTTTCGACTATTTTAACATCCAGATTTTTTTCCTCAAGCGGCACCTTCAACTCTGCTGCATTATCCATGATATTTTTTCTGATAGCATCTATATTTCCAACATCTGTTTTCAGAAAATCCCTTGTATGAGAGGCCAGAGTAAATGAACGGTAGTAGGGCTTGGCAAAGGATATCCCTGCAAAAACAACAGCAACAAGAATGAATAACGACAAAACACCTTTCACAAATCCTCTGTTTCCGATCTTTTTCATCATCTTATCAGACCTCCTATGCGGTCAAAACGCACCCATGTATTTTCACTGTCCCACGACCAGTAAATAATAATCGCCTTGCCTTTTATCTCAGATGTCTCTACAAATCCCCAGAACCTGCTGTCATAACTTTGATCCCTGTTGTCTCCCATGACAAAGACACTGCCTTTCGGCACGGTAACAGGCCCGAAATTGTCCCTCTTGTCCATACCGGCAGGCTTGACAAAACTGTCTGCATACTGGGCATATGATTCCACAAGCTTGCGGCCGTTTACAAAGAGGGTTTTATTTTTTATCTCTATACGATCTCCCTCTATCCCTACGATCCTCTTTATAAAATCCCGGGTGGGGCCTTCCGGATATTTAAAAACAACGATATCTCCCCTTTGGGGTTTTCTCAGTCCGGGCATCCTGAAAAGATGAATATTGGTAAAGGGCACATCAACAGGTGTTCCAAGCAGAAACTTATTAACCAGCAGATGGTCTCCTATCAGTAGCGTGGGGATCATAGAGCCTGAGGGGATTTTAAAGGCCTGTATGACAAAGGTCCGTATGAGAAGCGCTATTGCAAAGGCGACAAGAATCGCCTCTACAGTCTCTCTTATTTGGGATTTTCTCTTTTTTTTCATTTTAATTTCAGGACCGCAAGAAAAGCCTCCTGAGGGATTTCGACCCTGCCTACCTGCTTCATTCTTTTTTTGCCCTCCTTCTGTTTTTCGAGCAGCTTACGCTTGCGCGTTATATCACCGCCGTAACACTTGGCCAATACATCCTTTCGTATAGCCCTTACGGACTCCCTGGCGATGATCTTGCCGCCAATGGCCGCCTGGATTGCGACTTCATACATCTGCCTGGGTATTATCTTTCTTAATTCCTCAGTCAACTGCCTGCCCTTATAATACGATTTGTCTTTGTGAACTATCAAGGAGAGCGCATCGACCACCTCCCCGTTGAGGAGTATGTTCAGCTTCTCAAGGCTTGATTTCTTATAGCCGAGGAACTCATAATCCATGGAAGCATAGCCTTTTGAAAAGGACTTCAGCTTGTCATAAAAATCCCAGAGAATTTCATTCAGAGGCAGTTCATATTCGACTTTTATCCTGTCTTTCCCGATAAAGTGAAAGCTCTTCTGTGTGCCTCTTTTTTCCTGGCAGAGATCCAGAATAGGGCCGATAAAATCCTTGGGGACAAAAATAGTCGTAAGGACAAAGGGTTCTTCAATCATTTCATATTTTTCAGGAAGCAAGGAGGGATTTTCTATGAATATGACCTCGCCATCAGTCTTTGTCACCCGGTAAACAACCGTAGGGGCTGTGCTTAAAAGTGTCAGGTCAAACTCCCGTTCAAGCCTTTCCTGTATGATCTCCATATGCAGCAGGCCGAGGAAACCACACCTGAAGCCGAAGCCGAGCGCAAGGGACGTCTCAGGTTCATAGTTGAAAGAGGAATCATTCAGCTTGAGTTTGTTGAGCGCGTCCCTGAGATTTTCATATTGATGCGAGGCTGTAGGGTAAAGCCCGCAAAAAACCAGGGGTTTTATGTCTTTATAACCCGGACAGGACTCGGTTGCGGGATTTGCAGGGTCAATGATGGTATCGCCGATCTTCGTATCTTTCACGCTTTTTATCCCGGCAAAGACATAGCCGACCTCTCCTGCTGAAAGTTCGTCAACAGGCCCCATCTTCGGAGAAAACACCCCTACCTGGGATACTTCAAATACAGAGTCAGTCGCAAGAAGTTTGATCTTCTGTCCGGCCTTTATCCTGCCGTCAAAAACTCTTACCAGCACAATGACCCCCTGGTAATTATCAAACCATGAATCAAAGAGCAAAGCCTTCAAGGGCTTGTTCTCATCACCCGAAGGCGGCGGCATCTTCTTTACGATAGCCTCAAGAATCTCTTTGGTGCCTATGCCTTCCTTTGCGCTTGCAAGAATGGCCTCTGAACAATCTATGCCTATGGCGTCCTCTATTTGTTCCTTCACCTTTTCCGGCTCGGCGCTGGGAAGGTCTATCTTGTTGATGACAGGTATGATCTCAAGGTCATGCTCCACAGCAAGATAGGCGTTTGCGAGCGTCTGGGCCTCAACGCCCTGTGTCGCATCTACAATAAGAAGCGCCCCTTCGCAGGAGGCAAGACTCCGGGAGACTTCGTATGAAAAATCAACATGCCCCGGCGTATCTATCAGGTTGAGAATATACTCATTGCCGTCCTCAGCCTTGTATAGAAGCCTGACAGCATGGGCCTTTATGGTGATGCCTCTTTCTCTTTCAAGGTCCATCGAATCCAGCACCTGTTCGGTCATCTCCCTGGCGCTCAACGCCCCTGTATATTCAAGCAGTCTGTCGGCGAGCGTGGATTTCCCATGGTCTATGTGCGCTATTATCGAAAAATTACGGATTTTTTTCGGCATTTAAAAAATGGGAGAGGCGTTTTTTGCTGTTTTCATGAAAACAAGGCTTGCGGCCCCGACTACTCCTGCATCATCTCCGAGGGAGGAAGGGATAATCTTCACGGAATCAAAAATATCTTTAAAGGCCCTTCTTGAAGCTTCCCTGATCGCCTCCTGAACATATATGTTCCAGGCTCCGACAAGGCCGCCGGCCAGTATGATAGCTTCCGGACTCAATATATTTATCAAATTCGCAAGACCGACGCCAAGCGCCCTTCCTGCATCTTTCAGCAATTCTCTCGATAGAGTATCACCCTCAAGCGCAGACTTATAGATATCTTCCGGGGTTATTTTATATATATTGCCCTTGCAGCATTCCTTCAGTATACTTTCGGTTCCTTTTTCGAGCATCGCCACCGCCCTGGCGGTCATCGCCCGGGCAGAGGCATAATTTTCAAGGCAGCCGACATTGCCGCAGGGACATTTCTCCGCTTCAGCATTTATGCTCATATGTCCTATCTCTGCGGAAACATCAAGCAATTTACCTTTATAGATAATACCGCCGCCAATGCCTGTTCCCAGGGTCAAAAGAACAAAATTTTCAAAATTCTTCCCTGCTCCACTCACCTTTTCTCCGAGCGCCGCGGCATTTGCATCGTTTTCTATAAAGACAGGGGCATTGAATTTTCGCTGTATCCCGTCAATAAGATCTATCCCTTCAACAGCGCGCAGATTGGGAGAGGTGAAAACCCTGCCGTTTTTTCTGTCGATAAGTCCTGCAACACCCAGGCCTATACCGGCAATCTCGTCGTGTTTAATATCTTCTATGGCTTCCAAAAGAGAGCCGAAGACCTCCTCTGAAGAAGATTTCTTTATCTTCCTTATAATCTCGCCATCTTCAGAGACAAGGGCAACCCGAAGGTTGGTGCCTCCGAGATCAATACCTATCGCATATTTCATTGATTTTATCCTCGACATTGTCATTTGAAGATTCTATTTGAAGTCTAAAATTTTATCACAAACGCTTATACTGAGTAAAGGACAGCGCGGCCTAAACTTTTACTTGACGTTTTAGTCATGGAATAATATAGAATAAAAACACATGGGACAGGATAAGACATTATTTGAGCTCCAATCGGAAGTCTGCAAGACGCTTGCAAGTCCAAAGAGACTGGAAATACTCAACGCCCTCAAGGAAAGCGAAAAAACCGTAAGCGAACTGGTGGAAATTCTCGGCGTGCCAAAGGCCAATGTATCCCAGCATCTTGCTGTTATGAGACATAAAGGCATACTGGATTCACGCAGGGAAGGCGTAAACATATACTACCGGGTTTCCAATCCTAAGGTCATAAAAGCCTGCGTATTGATGCGTGAGGTGCTCACCGAGCAGATGCAGGCAAAGTCCAAATGGATTGATATCGTATCCAAAGGCTGATTTTTTACACTACCGGCATAAAGCGCCGGCCTTTTTAAACAGCCCGTCTATTTTTTCCGTTTCTTCGGCGATCTTTCTTAAAATTGCCGCCAGTTCAGCCTTTCCTGAAGCATCGGCCTTTTTTGACCAGTCGAGATAAGTCCTGGCATGTTCAATGTTATGTTCTGCCCAGTGTTCGAGCAGGCGGTGCAGTTTGCTGATATCGTCCATAGTTCCTCCTCCTGACGGCAATTCTCTTTTTTGTAGTGATAACGGCAGTTCCAGATTGTTTGCCTCAAGCAGTTGCCTGTCAGACAGTATTTCTTCTGCAGGGCCGTCAGCAATAATTCTTCCTTCTTTTATAATAACGCATCGTCTGCAGACATCCAAAATAAGATCAAGGTCGTGCGAAGCGATTATCTTTGTATGCTCGAAATGTCCCAGAAGGCTGATCAGGGATCTCCTTGATTTCGGGTCAAGGTGAGAAGCCGGCTCGTCCATGACCAGAATATCAGGCTGCATCGCAATGACCGTTGCAATTGCAACTGCGCTTTTCTGTCCGCCTGAAAGGTGATGCGGTGGTTTGTCCTTTAACGCAAGGCAGCCGACAGTTTTCAGCGCCTCAAGCACCCGTTCCTCGACCAGTTCCGGATTCAATCCGAGATTGAGGGGGCCAAAGGCCACATCATCAAAGACCGTGGGCATGAAGAGCTGGTCCTCAGGGTTCTGGAATATCAGCCCCACTTTCTTTCTGATATCTTCTCTTGTTTTTTTATCAAGCCGGCAATCGCCTATGGTAATCGTGCCGCTCTGCGGCAGCAGGTAACCGTTTGTGTGCATAAGAAGCGTTGACTTGCCTGAGCCGTTTGCGCCTACAATGCCGACAGCCTCGCCATGGGTGATTCTCAGGGAAAGCCCTTTCAGCGCCTCTGTCCCGTCAGGGTAGCGGTAATGGACATCCTTAAATTCAACAATATGATGGCTCATGCATTTCTCAGAACACTTTTATCGAAAGTCTTCCCATGGCGCCGACAACATCATGTACCCTTAAAAGATACAGGACAGTGCACGTTATGGCAAGGAATATGGCATCAGCAGCAGCAAAGCCGTATGGCTTTGTGCTGTGGAGCGTGCCGCTGAATCCACGGGAAAGCATTGCCTGATATATCCGCTCCGCCCTCTCAACAGTCCTCAGGAAAAGCGTTCCAACAATGCCGGTGAACGCCTTCATCTCTTTGCCTCTTTTTCCAAAGGAACGCATGTCCCTTGCCCTGACGACCTTCATCGCCTCTTCCACGAGCACAAAAATGTAACGGTAGAGAAACAGGAGCTGGGAGATGAAGATGTCCGGGATGCCGAACTTCTGGAGTGCGCGGCATATGCCGGGGAACGATGTGGTGGCAATGAGGAGCAATGCAGAGGTAATAGTCAGAAAGAACTTCAGCATGATCGAGAAAAAGGAGACCCATCCGCCTGAGACCGTGACGCCATAAAAGATGTACATGGTTTGACGGTCAAACAGGGGATTGAGTATGCCGATAAAGAAGGCAAAAAATGATACCAGAAGGACCTTTTTCATAATAAACTTCACCGGGATGTCTCCGAGTGAAAAGAGCAGCACAGGAAAGAGAAAAAACGGAAACAGTCCGGTCACCTCATACTTTGGAAATGAGACTGCTGTTATGATAAACAGAACCGTAGCAAACAGCTTTGTCCTTGGGTCAAGCCTGTGGATAAAGGTATTTTTATAAGATAGCGTGTCAAGATACCCAAGGTTAAAATATGCGTTATCAAATCTCATGGCAAATTATATTCTGTCAGGTTTTATTTTTTCTGACAACCCGGATCGCAAAGCCTATCAAAAATATGAGGCTGAGGACTATGGTAGAACCGATAATGCCGGAAACAGATGTGCCGGTCTCTACAGCAGGCCAGGATGACTCACCATTACTTTCTTTAGGGCCTTCATGGTTCTTATTCTTAAACCCGTAATCCGGCAGGAAGGCTGTTTTCTCCTGAATCTTTTTCAGCGCCATGGAAATGCCATCTGCCTGTTCAGGGAGTTCAGGCTTGCCGAAGACTTTTTCTATTGACCATTCAAGGCCGTCCGGGAAGGTAGAGGCAAACCACGAGAGAGAGCCGCCCGTTATTGCGGCAAGTATCACAAACGTTACGAGAACCTTCTTCAGGGATACCCCTGCTGCAAGCGGTCTGGATGCGGGAATACTTTCAAGTAATTCCGGCCTCACCGTGCGCACATAGCTGATGACGCTGGCAGTGACGATGCCTTCTACAATGCCGATGCCGAGATGAATAGGCTGCATCAGCAGCAGGAATGTCCCGAAAGGAAGTTCACTTTTCCCCGAAAGCAAAGTCTGGATTACTATCGAGAATGCGCCCATCTGGAGTCCTATGATTGCGCTAAGGAGAGCCGCAAAGAGAATCCGACCATTGCCCGGGTTATTTCTTGTCAGCGGTTTATATATCAGCGGATAGGCGATAAAACAGGGATAGATACCCAGGTTCCAGATATTGCAGCCGAGCGCAAGGAGTCCTCCATCGGCAAAAAATAGCGCCTGGACAATCAAGACCGAGGCCATGACGATAAAGGCGGCATAAGGCCCAAGCATAATAGCCAGGATCATCCCACCGCCAAGGTGGCCGCTCGAGCCGGTTCCGGGTATTGTGAAATTAATCATCTGCGCGGCAAAGATGAAAGCGCCGAAGACCCCCATTAGTGGTATCAATTTATCCTCAGGATTTTCCTTTAGTTTTTTTGAACAGTATGCGATCGCCCCTAAGGTCCCTGCCCAAAAGGTTGCTCCGACTGCCGGTGAAAGTAAAGCATCAGCCATATGCATGGTATTATGTGCCTCCTCTGTTCCGAAAATAGTCTTTATTTCCCCTCTAACAAGAGGGGGCAGGGGTGTGTAAATTATGTTAGCGAGGAATAAACACACCCCTCAATCCCCTCTTAATAGAGGGGACGAAAAACCCTAAAATCTTAATGCTATTCCGGCAAGGAACGTGTAATCCGTTTCCGGTCTGTTCAGTCCGCTCTTTACCCCGGCATTAATATCAAAGTTCTCTGTAATTGAATAAATTAGTCCACCGAGGATAAAGGCAGGATGTGTGCTTTTGCCTTTCTCTTCATTCCTCTCAGCGCCGATATTCGCAATGACCTTTAAGGCTTTAACAACCTCAACCTCAGAGGCGAGCGATATGTGCCATATATCTTTTCTCTCGTCGACCTTGTTCTCATTCCTTATGAAGCCGAGATTAAGGTGAAATGCCCAGGTTTCTATTTCCTTTGTAGTAATAAAAAAGAGGCTGTATGCCACCCTTCCCTGGCCTAAGCCCTTATCTTCATCACCTGTGGGAAGTGTAATTCCAGGCTTTAATGCAAAACTCAAACCTTCTTTCTCAAAAAATCTCCACTTGAGTTCCAGTGACATATCCGATAGGCCGCCTTCCTTTTCCACTGTGTTTCCATCCTCTTGGGTCTTGAACCATTGATATGGTAAACCGAGAACCAAATCTGCATTATCTGTAATACCATAAGACAGGAGTGTTGCCGCCTCACCGCCGGTCTCTTTTGTTGTTACACCATCCTCTGTCTCTTTTTCACGGGTAAATTCGCTATTCACCTCCAGTTGAAACTTCCCCTTGCCCTGTGTGCCCGAATCATCTGTGATGAGAGGGTGGGCCGCATAAGCGGCAGTGAATAGTGAAAAGTGGGCCGTTAACAGTAAAAGAAAGAAAAACACCTTAATCCCTGATTTTTTCATCATAGTCCATCTCCTCTTCGCTGAAATAAAAAAGCCACGAAGGCTTTTTGCGCAGGACTGCTGCCTGCTCTCAAGCCTTCGTGGCTTTGAAATTCTGTTTGATAGTACCATAAAGAACAAAATATTTCAAAATTCAGAAAATAATTTGAGCAAATAATTTGCCGATCTTTTTCACCTGCCCGTTGTTTCAACCAAATATTGTATGGCTTTATGTTAGAATTAAGCGTATCAATTCTCCCGGAGAAAGAAACGGTCATCAGTGGACGACATCATAAATAACAAAAAACAAAAAAACTGCAAAATTTCCTGCCGGCCTATGTATTCATCTGAAAAATCAAGCGGTTACAACTCAAAATCGCCTGTCAACCTCTTCAGCCCGCATGAACTCGAAATGGACAAGATGCATGAAGAATGCGGCGTCTTCGGCGTCTTCGGCCATCCCGAAGCCTCAAACCTCGCCTATCTCGGCCTCTATGCCTTGCAGCACAGAGGACAGGAGAGCGCAGGGATATGCTCTTCCGATGGACGGCAGATGTATGTTGAAAAGGCGATGGGGCTCGTAGCAGACATTTTCAGCGAAAAGCGGCTCAAAAAACTGCCGGGCCATATCGCCATAGGGCATAACAGATATTCCACCGCAGGCAGCAGCATACTAAAGAACGTTCAACCCATTATCGCGAATTTTTCCCTTGGAACGCTCGCTCTTGCCCATAACGGAAATCTCGTCAATGCCGACGACCTGAAAAAAACCCTTGAAAAAGAAGGCGCGATATTTCAGTCAACCTCAGACAGCGAGGTGATAGTGCATCTCATTGCACATGCCAGGGGCAATAATTTTTACGAAAGGATCATAGAGGCCCTTAAGAAAGTAAGCGGCGCTTACAGCCTGCTTATCCTGACAGAGAAAGAACTCATCGCTGTCAGAGACCCTTATGGCGTCAGGCCGCTCTGCATAGGCCAGGTGGACGGAGCATATGTCATCGCCTCAGAGACATGCGCGCTGGACTTGATCAGCGCCAAGTACATCCGTGACGTAGAGCCGGGAGAGATGGTCATCATCAACGAGCATGGCATGAAATCACAGCAGGCCCTGATAAGCAAAAAAAAGGCCTTCTGCATATTTGAATTCATATATTTTTCACGGCCTGACAGTTATATATTCGGGGGACAGAATGTCAACGAGATCAGAAAAGAATTAGGCCGGCAACTCGCCCGGGAATCATCAATAGAAGCCGACCTTGTTATCCCCGTGCCTGACTCAGGGGTCCCGGCAGCCCTGGGGTTCTCTGAAGAAAGCGGGATCCCCTTTGATTTCGGTCTGATAAGAAACCATTATATAGGAAGGACATTTATTGAACCAAAACAGAATATCAGGCATTTCGGGGTGAAGATCAAGCTGAATCCGGTAAAAAAGCTCATAGAAGGCAAAAGGATCGTAGTTATAGATGATTCTATCGTCAGGGGCACCACAAGCAAAAAAATCGTTAAAATGCTCAGGGAAACAGGCGGGGCCAAAGAGGTGCATCTCAGAATCAGTTCCCCACCCTCCATCATGCCTTGTTATTACGGTATAGATACTCCTACCAGACAGGAGCTGATCGCCTCCAACCACGATGAGGAAGAGACAAGGAAATATGTGACTGCTGATTCCCTCGCGTATCTCAGACTTGAGGGCCTTAAAAAGATAGTGCCTGATTCTCAAAACTATTGCACAGCCTGTTTTGATAACATTTATCCGATAAGTTTCCCGGGCGAACACCTCGAACAGTTGGAGCTGTTTTTAAAGTGACTGTTTTAACAAACAGCCTGTAATAACATGGATATGTTGACTGAATATATTATCGTTCTTATAACAGCCCCCAACGAAGAGGAAGCTGCCGGGCTCGGTCAAACCATTGTCGAGGAAAGGCTTGCCGGTTGCGTAAATATCATACGCTCTGTCCGTTCTATCTACAGATGGCAGGGGCGCATAGAAGACGATCAAGAGGTTTTATTGATCGTAAAGACAAAAAGGGCGCTCTTTGAACGTCTTCAGGAGCGCGTCAAAGAACTTCACAGCTATTCCGTACCTGAGATAATAGCGCTGCCTGTTGTAAAGGGCAGCAAACAGTATCTGGACTGGCTCGGACAGGAGACAGATTAATTAGAGTCTGTTCATTTAAATCATGAGTATTTTTTCAGTTAGTGAAGGCAAGGAAAAAGCGCTGGTCGAAAAAATGGAGGCGCTGAATATCCGTGAAGAGGACATAGCTGAATCTTTTATCCGCTCCAGCGGAAAGGGTGGACAGCATGTGAACAAGACCTCTACCTGTGTTTATCTTAAGCACCTTCCCACAGGCATTGAGGTCAAATGTCAGGAGGAACGCTCCCAGTCACTGAACAGATACAGGGCCCGGGTGCTTCTGGCAAAGAAGATCGAACAACTGATAAAGGGCAGGGAGAGCGAGGAAATACAACGGATAGAGAAGATCCGCCGCCAGAAAAGGAAACGATCAAAACGGGCCAAAGATAAGATGCTTGCGGATAAAAAGCTTGTGTCAGTAAAGAAAAAACTCCGCAGTCGTCCTGTTGAAAACAATGTCTGAAAAGCTTGCTCTGATGTATAAAAAACTATATGCTTTTTTCGGCCCCCAGCACTGGTGGCCCGGTGAAACGCCCTTTGAGGTAGCAGTCGGAGCCATACTCACACAAAATACGAATTGGGGCAACGTTGAAAAGGCGATAGGAAACCTGAAAAAAGACGGCCTGCTCAATCCGTCTGCTCTGCATAGCATATCTCATGACCGCCTGGCCGCGCTCATCCGTCCTGCCGGATATTTCAACATAAAGGCTAAAAGACTGAAGAATTTTATCTTATTTCTCATTAACGAATATCACGGCAGCATGTCGGGGATGAAGAAAGAGGATTTGAGTTCTGTGCGGAAAAAATTGCTTGCTGTAAACGGCATCGGGCCGGAGACAGCGGATTCGATCATGCTTTATGCACTGGAGAAACCTGTTTTTGTCATTGACGCCTATACAAAAAGGGTGCTTTCCAGACATAATATTCTTGAGCATGACGCATCATATGATACATTTCAGAGTATGTTTCACTTAAAACTCAAAGAAAATATCAGCCTTTTCAATGAATATCATGCCTTGTTTGTGAAGCTGGCAAAAGAAAATTGCAGGACAAAGCCGATATGCAGAGGCTGTCCTCTTGAAGGGATGTGAACACTATGGCACGCATTATCACTCAGATACTCGTAGGGCTTATGCTTCTTTTCGGCGCTGTGACCCTTTTCCCAAAGGCCTATTTTGAATTCAGACGCGGGCAGTTCAGGAAAAGCATACTATCGCTTTTCCTTGCCTGCGTTGCACTCTTCTTTTCCTGCATGGCTTTTTACTACGCTTATTTTTTGATCAGATAGTAGCGTCCCATACTGTTTAAAAATTGCAAAATATGATAGCATTGATATATATGTTATCAATGGAGGTGTCTAATGACTTCGCAGATATTGGTAAGAGTTGACAAGGACATAAAAGACAAGTTTCAGAAGTTGAGCAGGTTTGAGCATAAATCTGTCAACGAAAAAATCCGCGAGCTTATCAAGGACTATGTTGAAGAGCACAATATTGAAAATGCCATGAAAGGGCTTTGGGCCGAAATCGGCAGTTCCATGAAAACAAAGGGATATACAGTATCGGATGTGGAAAAGACCATCAGAAAAGTCCGCTCAGGGGAATGAGGGCGGCAATATATACAAATGTTTTTGTTTCCTCATTTTTTGGAGGCGTTCCTCTCAAGGTCATTGAATATTGGTTCGCCGGCCGATTAACACTCTGTGTGTCAAAGCCTGTCCTGAAGGAATATTTTGATGTATTGAGCCGGTTTGAGTTTGATGATAAAGCTCTTTTACGCAGGTTGATGTCGGCTTTTGAGAGAAATTTCAATCTCCTGTTTGTAAATAATCCCAGGGAGCAGATGTGGATAAAAGAAGACCCTGCCGACAATAAATTTATTGCCTGCGCCTTGGCGCTTAAGGCGGAATATATTGTTTCAGGAGACGCTCATTTAAGAAAACTGAAACATATCGAAAACATTAAAATTGTATCGCCTGCTGAGATGCAGGAACTCTTGGTGGAGTAGCTATGATAGACTTAAATGACGATCAGGGGTCAATTGTATTTTACGATCTACAGTCGAGACAGTGCTTGTCAACGGGAAGGTTGTTCTGGATAATGGAAAATTGACCGCTGCCGACGAGTCAGAGATCCTTCATAAGGCAGCAGAATGGGGGCAGAAAATCCGGGCTGCCAATTCACATTAGTTTCGTATTTCTGAAGACTGTTGCAAAAGTCATAATAGTCCACCAGTGCAATCCCGAAAGCTTTCGGGAAAGAAA